>NZ_LANF01000011.1 GCF_000966265.1 Palaeococcus ferrophilus DSM 13482
GAACCCATAGTGTCTCGCGAGATTGCGGCAGAGGGTTGTGGTTCCGCTCCCCGCGAGACCGCTGACCGTGATGACTATGCCCCTCTTCGCCATGTTCATCGCCGGTTTCAGATGCTTGCCCTTACCTGCGCCTTCATGACCCTCCTCATGCACACCGGGCAGAGGTGTGGCATCGGCCTCTCGGGCCTCTTCTCGGTCTTGGCGAGCTTCCTCATGCCGCTAGGCCTCTCCCTCGGGATACCGTTGAGCGGCCTTCCGCACATGGCGCAGTGGGCGATCTTTGGCTTTCTCCTCTTGAAGTGAATGCTGACTCTCCCACCGGGAGTCCTCACGTACCTCTTCTTCCATGAACCTGACCTGTACATGGGCTTCATATCAACACCTCCTTGCTGAGATTTGTTTTTGGGTTGCCTTTTTAAGTTTTTAGCTCACGCCATATCGAGCAGCTTCCTGATTATGGAGCTGACGATGTAGGATGTGAGGATGTACCATCCAAGGAAACCGAGCTCGTTTGAGTGCAGGGCAGTGGCCCTGTGGAACCAGTCAACCAGGAAGAAGTTGAAGGGTATTTTAACTATTGCGGTCTCCACGTAGTAGCGTGCAAGCCACCCGTAGAAGATTATGAACATCGGGAAGCTAATGAGCATTGGCTTGAACATCGCGTCCTTCATGACCTCGTTCTGGAGCCTGAGCATCTCAAGCTGCTTCTGCTGAAGTTTCTTGATCTTCTTCTCGTCTTTCTTGGCCTGTGCCTCTTTCATCTCCGCCTGAAGCTCCCTGCTCATCTGCTGGAGCTTCTTCATCTTCTCCTGGTCAACGAAGTGCCTGTTGACGAAGGTGTAGAAAGTGCCCATGATTATTCCAAATATCGTGGCCACCCACAGGGGGCTCAAGCTTAACACTATCCCGCCGAATGCGGCATCCATGGCTTCGTATATTACCTCAAGCATATTTACCCACCGCCAGATCAAGTATTTTTACAAGCTCCTCCACGGCCTCCTCGAGACCCTTATCCTCGTGGTTCTCAATTATCTTGATGAGAGCATCCGAGTACATGGCATATACTATGGCTGCAGCTCTGTTAAGGTCCTGGTGGCGCTTTATCTGCTCCTCCGTCTCAACGTCCCTGTCCCTCTTGAGGTCACGGAGGCGCCTTCCTAGTATCTCGCTTGGGAACGCCTCGATTATGACTATGAAGTTGGGGTTTATCGTTTTTATAACGTCCTTCGGGAATCCAAGGAGGTAACCTAGGGGCGTTCGTATGGTGCAGTGGGTGTCGAGGATCACCGGCTCCTTCTCGGCAATCTCCCTGATCTTTTCCGCCGCCCTGAGCTGGAGCTTCTTCTGGACGTCAAGGCTTAGCTTCCTCATCTCATCCCTGTGCTTCACCAGCCCCTGCTTCACCGCCTCCTCAAACATCAAATCACCGAAGTTGAGGAGTCTGTACTCTACCCTGGCCCTCTCCATGGCGCGTCTTGTTATGGTGCTCTTTCCAACACCCGGAATACCCGTGATAACCACGACGAATGAAGGCATGAAGTCTCACCACCAACAAGATGAAATCATGAGGGGCCCTTTAAAAGTTTTCCATGGTCGCGGCAAATTGAAAATCCAAAGGGAGAAAAGGGAAAAGCTCACTGGAAGAGCTTGCGGAGCATCGGGAACATTTCGCTGACCTGCTCCCTTGCTATCTCTTCGTAGAACCTGTAGAGAATACCCACCGTCAGCAGTATTCCCGTTCCAGTACCGAGGGCACCCAACAGATCCGCTGTGACCGCCACTATGGCTATGGCGAGGGAGCCCATGAAGGTCACGTAGGGGATGTACTTGTTGAGCACCCTCTCCAGTATCCTCGGGTCCCTCCTGAAGCCCGGTATCTGCATACCTGCCCTCTGAAGCTGCCTTGAGATGCTCTTAGCGTCGAGACCCGTGAGCTCAACCCAGAGGTATCCGAAGAGTATGCTGAAGGCTATCGTCATGAGTGCGTAGCCGAGCAGGTGGGGCCAGCTCGTGACGCTAAGGATGTCCCTCGGGGGCCTCGTAAAGAGGACGAAGCCGCTTATCGGGTAGCCGTTCTGGTCGAAGGTTCCAAGTATCGGGTGGCCGAACCTCTCGAGCAATCTCGCCCATAGCTGGATGTTGGAGTAGAGGGCAAAGGTGAGGATGATGGGTATGTTGCTCACGTACATGAACCTTATCGGGTACCTTCCGCGGACGGTTACTCTACCGTAGCTGAGGGGTATCTCGACGCGCATGCTCTCGAGGTAAACGACGATGAGGAAGACTATTATTGTGGCTATGACGTTCCAGAGACCCGGGAGGTTGCCCCTGTAGAAGGCACCCCTGATGTCCCCGTGCATCAGGTACTGGAAGAACGCGGGTATTGCTCCCGCGAAGGCCTCATCTTGCGTCCCCGGGATGAAGTAGCCCGTTGCCTTGAGGGGGCTAAAGCTCCTCGTTATGACTGTCTGGGAGACACCCGCTGCGATGAACAGGCTTATACCGCTTCCAACCCCCCACTTACTCACGAGTTCATCCATTATCATGAGCATTACTCCACCGAAGGCCAGCTGGAGCGTCACGAGTATCGCCATACTCATCGCTAGGTCGGCTCCAACCTTACCGAAGGCACCCGCGAATACGTAGATAGCCGCCTCGAAGAAGCACATGAACACCGAGAACACCTTCTGGAGGGCCTGATAGAACCTCCTGTCCTCGGGGTTTGAAAGGTCGAGGGGCAGTATCTCGGAACCAACAAGAAGCTGCATAATGATTCCAGCGGTGACTATGGGACCTATACCGAGGGTGAGGATTGAACCACTCCTACCGGCGAGCACGAACCTGAGCGATGCGAAGTAGTCGGCAACCTGCTTGGGGATACCGTAGAGGGGTATCTCCGCGAGGATGAAGTATATCACGAGAACGACGCCCGTCCACGCAAGCTTCTCCTTAAGTGGAACGTGCCTCTTGGGCCTCTCAATCTCCGGAAATGCCCGTTCAATGGCGTATACGACTTCCCTTACTCCCATGTTTTACACCCCGGGGATTTTAAATAAAGAGAGAAATCAGGCGAGGAGGGCCTCTCCCCCGGCCTCCTCAATCCTCTCCTGGGCCTTCGGGGAGAAGGCGTAGGCCTTGATGATCAGAGGCCTGCTGAGCCTGCCGGTTCCGAGAACCTTGTCCGCGAACTGGGTGGTGTCAACGATTACCCTGCCGTCCTCCTCGTAGGCGTAGCCTATGGCCATGAGCTCATCGAGGTGCTCGTCTATGAACCTGAGGTTGACCGCCACGACCTCCCTCTGGACAGCCTTGGGCCTGTGGAAGCCGCGCTTTCCGAGGTGGTCGGGCATGTACTTGATGACCCAGGTCCACTTGGCCTTGCTCCTCTTTCCAGTTCCTGCCATTCCCTTACCGCCCTTGTGACCGCCGCCGCGGTGCTTCTTCTTGCATCCCCATCCGTGAGTGTGACTCCCGCGGAGCTTCCTCACTTTTTTCTTTCTCCTGATCATTGTAGACACCTCACATCATTCTCTCAAGGAGCTCGTTAATCTTCTCGCCGCGGTATCCGAGAGCCCCGCCCTCCTTGAAGGTCCTCTTGATGGTCTTGTGGCCACCCCTCGGCGGGTGGAGCCTGAAGACCGGCTTGAGGCCCTCAAGGTCGCTGAGCTTCATCTCGCCGTTCACTACCTTCTCGGCGAACTCCTCAATGCTCATCCCGAGCTTCTCCTGAACGTACTCGTCGGTGAGCCTTCTGTTGCCGCTGAGCCTGCCCCTCTTGCGGAGGAGCTTGGCGAGGGTCTCCCTGTCTATCTCGCCCCAGGTTATGTAGTCCTTTGCCTTCTGTATCATTCCCTTGTAGCTCGGGGTGTCGTCCACTATGACCATGTGGTTGACCTTGTGAAGGCGGAGCATCGCGAGGGTGTCCTTCACCTCTCTCCTCACACCGACTCTTCCCCTTACCCTAACTATAGCCACCTTTGCCATCTTTGCTCACCTCATAGCTCGAAGTTCTGTGACATCTCCCTACCGACGATTATGCCGTAGCGCTCCACCATGTCGGGCTGGATGGCAACGCGGTTGGTGTTGTAGAGGGCATCGAAGACTGCCTTGGCGAAGTTGACGGTAGTCCTCGTCTCACCGAGGGTCTGGGACCAGACGTCGTGGACACCTGCGAGGCTGAGTATCTTCTTGCCGACGTCACCTATGACCAGTCCGAGACCGCGCGGACCGGGCATGAGCTTGACCTTAACGCTACCCTCCTTACCCTCGACGGCGAAGGGTATTGAGTGCGGCCTCCTGCACCTGCACTCCCAGCTTCCACAGCCGCGCTTGATCTCAATGATGTTCATCTTGGCGTAGCTTATGGCCTTCCTTATGGCGATTCCAACTTCCCTTCCGTGACCTATTCCAAGGCCGACGTAGCCGTCCCTGTTGCCAACCGCTGCCAGAACCCTGAAGCGGATTCTCCTACCGCTGTCGGTCATCCTGACGGTGAGGGCTATGTCAAGGACCTCCTGGTTCTGCCTGTCGTTGACCTCGGGGAGGAGCACGTCAACTATCTCGGGCTCCTTTATCTGGTACCCCTTGCGGAATATCTCGTGGATGTCGGTGATCTGGCCCTCCTTGACGAGCTGGCCGAGCTTGGTCCTCGGCTGCCACTCCTCTAAAACCCTCTGAGCGTACTCATTCCAGTTCTGGCTCATCTCTCATCACTCCCCATACTTCTCCTCTATTCTCGCCTTCACTTCGTCGAAGTGCTCGGGGAGCCTCTCAGGCTCGAGGCCCTTGACGAGGTATCCCGAGAACTGCCTCCTGTAGAGGTTCTCGTCCTCCTCCTTGAGGGCCTTGGCGTACTCTGCGATGGTCTCTCCCCTGATCCTGTCGTCGCCCGGGTATATCTCCTCGCTGTGGGGGACGTCGAGGCCAGCGTCAACCGCACCCTTGAGGACAGCGAAGATGCTTGAGCCCCTCACGGGTGGGTTGAGTCCTATATCGAGGATTGCCTCCTCTATTCCGGCCTTCTTGGCCTTGTAGCCGAGGAGGAGCCCCACGAGGTAGGCGCTCGGCGTATTACCTCCATGGCCCTTCCAGCCGAATTCCCTCATGAGCTCCCTCGTGTGGGCCGAAACCAAAGTCCTGTCCCCCTCGGGAGCGTACACCACTATCTGGGCGATGTGGTGGTTGAGGCTCTTTCTCACAACGAGCCTCGGCTTCCCGGACTTGAGCATCGCAAGGCGCTTGTGATAGTTAGTCTTACCCTCTCTCCTCCTTCTGAATGGAACCCTATACCTTGGTCCGTGAGCCATTCATATCACCTCTTCAATATTCCTCTCTCTTCCATGAACAGGTAGAGCTGGTGCTTGCTCTTGAACTGTCCACCCTTGGCCCTTATGTAGAGGTTCCTGTAGGTGTGGGCGTCGAGCTTGCCCTCGGCCTTGAGCTTCCTCAGCTCCTTCCTGAGGGCCCTTATGGTCATTATCCAGCGCTCCTTCTTGCCCATCCTTGCTGTCTTCTTACCCTTCCTGCTTCCAGGACCGCGGTGGCGGCCCTTCTTCTTGGCCTCGAGTTTGACCTTAGTCCTGTACCTGTTCTGCCCCTTCATGGGCTTCTTCTTGATGACGCCCTCGTCTATGAGCCTTCTGATGTCCTCCCTTGTGATGGCCGCGGAGATATCCTCAAGTCTCTCCGGGTCAAACCAGACCCTGTTCTCGCCACACTTAAGGAGTTCAGCAGCGATTCTCCTCTGAGTCTTGAGCATGAGCTTCACCTCGCGTTAAGCACCTTAATACCCAATTCCTTAGCCCTCTCGACTATGAGCTCCCTCTTCTTCTTGCCGACGGTTGCCGCTATCCTCGCTGCCTGCCTGCTCGGGTCGAGAGCTTCGAGTTCTTTGACGTTGTGGACAAGGACGTCCTCGTAGCCGCTCGGGTGGAGACCGCGAACGAGCCTTGGTGAGCGCCAGCCTACGCTGACAAGGGCGGGCTTGCCCTTCCACTTCATCCTCATCTTGCTGTCAATTCCCTTGGGCCTGCGCCACTTGGGGTTGTTCTTGAAGCGTGGGTACCTCCACCACTCCTGCCTGCGGAATTCGGGCTTCTTCCTCTTGATCTTGGCCCTCAACCTTAAGAGTCTCGCTTTCTCCATCTCTCTCACCTCAGAACTTTATCGGCTTCCCGGCCTTCTCCACGATGTAGATACCATCCTGGAAGACCCTTCTATCCCTGCCCCTAACCTTCGTGGCCTGCTCGATGTTGGCAGCGGTCTGGCCGGCCTTCTCCCTGTCTATGCTTTCCACTATAAGCTCGCTTCCCATGACCTTGACGGTGACTCCCGGGAGTATCTTGGCCCTCCTGGGGGCGCGCTCACCGAGGAAGTTCTCGATGAGAACCTCGTCGCCCTGAACCTTGACGGTCATCGGGAAGTGGCTGTAGACTACCTTGAGCTTGTAGGTGAAGCCCTCGGTGACGCCCTTTATCATGTTGGCTATGTGGGCCTTGAAGGTCCTGGCTATGGCTATGTCCCTCCTCCTCGGGAACTCCTTGTAGACTATTACCTTGCCGTCCTCGGTGAAGATTTTAACGCCCGGGTACTTGAGCTCCCTCTCGAGCTCGCCCTTGGGGCCCTTGACCTTCACGACGTTACCGCTAACCTCAACGCTCACTCCCTCTGGAATCGCAACCTCTTCCTTTACCCACGCATCAACTGGCATCGCTCTCACCTCAGTAGACGTAAGCTATCAGCCTTCCACCGATGCCCTTCTCCCTGGCCTCCTTGTGGGTCATGAGACCCTGGGAGGTCGAGACGATGAGGAGGCCGAAGTCGAAGGCCGGGAGGAAGCGCTTCTCCCACTTCTCGTAGTCCCTCGCCTTAACGGGGAAGCGTGGCTTTATGGCACCGGTCCTGTTGATCTTTCCTATGAGCTGCACCCTGTAGATGCCGGCCCTTCCATCGTCAATGAACTCGAACTCGCCCACGTAGCCGTTCTCCTGCATGACGCGGAGAACCTCTCCTATGAGCTTGGAGGCCGGCTTTATGTAGACCTCCTTCTTTCCAACCCTCTCACTGTTCGTCATGTGTGATAATGCATTCGCCAACGGGTCAAGTAAAGTCATCTCCCACCACCTCACTCGTACTTCTTAAAGCCCAGCCTGGGGGCCATCTCTCTAAAGCAGTGCCTGCAGAGCATCAGTCCGTGTATCCTGATGACCGGGCCAAACTGGCCGCACCTAACACATCTCCTCGCGCCCTTACCAAACTTTCTCGGCTTTCTCTTGTTGTAATCGGCCTTCGCCATCCATCATCCCTCCACGATAACACCAAACTCCTCCTGCATGAACACGATACCCTCTTCCTTGGTGAGCTTGTGCTTGGTCGGGATGTGGTGCCTCCTCTTCCTCCTCTTGGCAACCCTGAATCCGGGCCTCTCGAGGGTAACGCAGACGTCCATACCGAAGATACCTATCTCCGGGTCGTACTCGACGCCGGGTATGTTGATGTGCTCGGCAATGCCGAAGCAGAGGTTTCCGTGCTCGTCGAAGTTGCTCGCCTTGACCTTGTTGTCAACTGCAGCGAGGAGCCTCTTCAGCATCTCGTAGGCCTTCTCGCCGCGGAGGGTGACCTTAACCGCTATCGGCTCTCCGCGCCTGATTCCAAAGTCCCTGTTGGTCTGCTTGGCCCTCCTCCTTATGGGCTTCTGGCCGACGAGGTTTTCGAGCATCGTCTCGGCCTTAGTTAAGCGCTCACCGCTCTCGCCAACGCCTATGTTAATCGTGACCTTCGCAATCCTGGGCTTTCTCATCGGGTGAGCTTCCCAGTCCTTCAATATGGCTTCCTTCATCTCGCTTCACCTCATGGCAGTGAAATCTTGGGGGAGTCCTTTCCAATAACGATGGCGTACTCCTTGAGGGTGTCGAAGAGCTCTCCCTCTTCGTCCTCGATGGTTATAACGTCCGGCCATCCAGCCGGGAAGTGCCTGACCTCAACTATCTTACCCTTCCTCGCGACGTTCTTACCCTGGGTAACGAAGACGTAGGCGCCGACCTCGAAGGGCAGTATCTCGACTATCTCGCGCTCCGGCATCTGCATTAGGAGCGTGTCGTAGGTGTGGTACTTGTCCTTGGTCTCGTCGGTAAGGGAGCTGAGCCTCACGAGGTGGTTGCTTCCGTCGTGGAGGTTGAGCTGTATGTGTCCGCCCTTGACCATGCGCTTGTTGTTTATCCTGAGGGGCTTGATCTTGGCCTCCTCCTCGCTTATCGGGTGGAGTATGAGCTTGCCTATCCTGTTGGGAAGAACGCGGTAGTGCTCTCCCGTGGCGGGGATGGAAACGACGTCCATGATACCCACGGGGAAGCGGTAGTCCTTCCTGACCTTGCCATCGACGAGGACCTTGCCCTCGTTGAGTATCTTCCTTGCCTCCCTTCCGGTCTTGGCGTAGCCGAGGTAGTCCCTGACTATGTAGAGGAGCGGTATTGAGGTTCTCATTGAGTGCGGGCCGGGGCTAGGCCTGACGGCCCACTTGTAGGTCTTTCTCTCGATGTACCAGGAAGTTGGAGCGGCAAGCCTCTTAAGGTGTCTCCTAGCTCCTTTCTTCGCCATATTCACGCCCTCCTCTCAATTATCTTCTTCCTTCTCTCATCGTCGAGGTTGAGCTCAACTATCATGACGTTGGACGGGTGAAGCGGGTAGAACACCTCTGTCCCGTTGACCTTCTTCTGGGTGACTCCCTCCACGTTTATGCGGTAGCGCTTGAGGTCAACCTCAACGACCTTACCCTCGTGGCCCTTGAAGTCGCCCCTCATGACCTTAACCTTGTCCCCCACCCTTACGGGCATGTTCCTCACGCTGAACTTCTCCCTGAGCTCCTTGCTCAGGGGGGCAGCCATTATCTTCTGCCTGAGGTGAAGGGGAGCATTGTAAAGGAACTTCCTCTGCTTCTTGGGCTGCTTACTCTTTATCTTCATCTCTCTCACCTCACAATATCGTGCTCGCTATGCTTCCGAGCCTGACCCACTTCTCGGCGGCCTCCCTCGCTATGGGGCCCCTGATCTCGGTTCCCCTGGGCACGCCCTCCGGGGTTGTCACGACGGCGGCGTTGTCCTCGAACTTAACGCGCATGCCGTCAAGCCTCTTGTACTCCTTCCTCTGCCTGACTATAATCGCTCTAACGACCTGGTGCCTTATGTCGGGCCTTCCCTTCTTGACCCTCGCTATGACCATGTCACCAACGCCGGCTGAAGCCAGCCTCCTCCTGGTGCCCTTGTAGCCAACGACGCCTATGATCTGGAGTATCTTGGCACCGCTGTTGTCGGCGCACTTGAGGTAGGCCCCAACGGGGAGAGCGCGGGTCGGTCTCACGGGGCTGAGTCCCCTGGTAGCACCTGCACCCTTCTTCGCCATGGTCTCACACCTCCTCGGCGCGCTTGGTTATGGCAACAACAACAAAGCTCTTTGTCTTGCTGAGCGGTCTGGTCTCCGCGATGAGCACCCTGTCACCAACCTTGGCGTCAATGCACTCTGGGTTGTAGGCGTGTATCCTGCTCCTCCTGAGCTCGTAACGCTCGTACTTCTTGAGGTAGCGGTAGTGCTGCATCTCAACCGTCACGCTCTTCTTGGCCTTGTCGCTCACGACCACTCCTTCCAGCACCCTGCCGTGGACCCTGGTGTGTCCGTGCCAGGGGCACTTGGGATCATTGCAAGTTTTCTCGGGGGCTTTCACACCCAATCCGATGTCTCTCATCTTCTCCACCTCTTTTTCAATCTCATCTCGGGTCTTCCAACCAGCTCCTTCCCATCCACTATGATTTTTCTATCGCCAGCTTCGAACTCCATCACGACCTGGTCCTTGGGAACGGTGTAGAGCCGTTCCCCCAGGATTTTGAGGGTGTTCTTCGTCTCGTCTATCACGTACCCCTCTATTCCGATAAACCCCAGATGAGGGCTTTTTATGACCTTCGCTTTGAGTCCTATGAGCTCGTGCCATATTAAGGTTTTCGGAGTCACTCTATCTCTATGAGGTCCTCTGAAAACCCAAGCTCCACTAGGAGTTTCTTGATCCTGTCCCTGTGGTCGCCCTGGAGCTCTATCCTTCCGTTCTTTGCGGTTCCGCCACATGCCAGCTTACCTTTGAGTGTTTTTGCAATCTTATCGAGGTCGAACTCCCTCTCGTCTATACCGTCAACGATGGTCTTGAGCTTCCCGTAGCGTCCCTTCTCGATGTACACCCTAATCCTCTGCTGCTCCTTCACGACCTCCTTGAACAACATCTCATCTATGGGGTTTACGATTCTCGGCATTACCTACCTCACCTTCTCTCCCTAAGCTTTTCATTCCTTATTGTGAGCAAACGGGCGAGGTCCCTCTTGAGGGACCTTATCTTCATGGGGTTCTCGAGGGAGGTCCCCATGGTGAGCATACCCCTCTCCTTGGCGAGTTCCATCCTGACTTCCTTGATCTTCTCGTTTATCTCCTCAAGGCTCATCTCCCTAATTTCACTGGGCTTCATTGCTCGCTCACCTCTTCAACGATTTCCTCCTTCTTCTCAAGGACCTCTATCTCGTCCGGGAGCTTCGCATCGGGTGGAAGTATGCTGACCTTGACGCCCATGACTCCGAGCTTGAGGATGGCTTGGGCGTAGCCCCTGCTAACGAGGGTTTCAGCCGGGTTTCCAACCTTGGCGAGGTAGCCCTGGTAGAAGCGGACGCTCTTGGCCCTCTCTCCCGTGAGCTTTCCGCTGATCCTTATCTCAACACCCCTGGCCCCGCCGCGGTTCATGATGGTCCTTATGGCGGAGTAGGCCGCCCTCCTGAAGTGTATGCCCCTCTCGAGGGCCTGGGCAAGCCTGACGGCCTGAACCTTGGCGTTGAGGTAGGGGTTCTTTATCTCCTCTACCTCGATCTGCGGGTTCTCGAGGTTGAACTGCCTCTCGAGTATCCTCGTGAGCTCCCTTATCCTTCTTCCGCCCCTACCTATGACGTAACCGGGGCTCTCGGCGAAGATCGTGACCTTGGTTCCAAGGGGGGTCTTCTTGATATCGAGGCCGCCATAGCCGGCCCTCCTGAGCTCCTTCTCAAGGTACTCGTCAATGAGCATTTCCTTAACGCCTTCCCTGATGAAGTATCTCTCTATTGCCATCTACTCACCCCCTAATCTCCTCAACCACTACCTCAAGGTGGGTGGTCTGCTGGTTGAACTGTGTGGCCCTTCCAAAGGCCCTCGGTATGTATCCCGGAAGCACTGGACCCCTATCGGCCTTGATGTGGATGATCCTGAGCCTGTCGGGGTCAAGACCCTTCTGCTCCGCGTTGTTCCTGACGTTGTGGAGGAGCTTGAGTACGGCCTTTGAGACCTTGACGGGGTACCTTCCGGGGCCGAAGCCCTTACCCCTCTTGTGGCCCTGGCTGTCGTTGAAGCGCCTCATGGGAACGGGCCTCTTGAGGGCTACGACGTCCTCGAGGTACCTGATGGCATCGTTGAGCATCATGCCCCTGATGGCGTTGCACACCTCAATGGAGTGCTTGGGGGATATCCTAAGGTCTCTCGCGAGGGCCCTCGCCATCCTCTCGGGGTCAAAATTTTGGAAGGAGTAGTTGCGCTTAACCATTCCCACTCACCTCACTTGACCGCTACGAACATTGATGACCTGGTGGCTCCAACACCCGGTGAGCCGTGCTGGACGATCTTCCTCGTGAGGGCGAACTCGCCGAGGTAGTGGCCGATCATCTCGGGCTTTATTTCGATGGGCACGAACTCCTTCCCGTTGTAGACGTGGATGGTCATGCCGACCATCTCGGGAAGGATGACCATGTCCCTGCTGTGGGTCCTTATGGGCTTCTTGTACTTGCCCTTCTTAGCCAGGCGAATCTTCCTGATGAGCTTCTTCTGGTCCTGCGTGAAGCCCCTCTTGAGGCTCCTCCTCTGCCTGCTCGGGAGGAGCTGGGCGACCTTATCGAGGGGCATGTTCATGAGCTCCTCAAGGCTATAACCGCGATAATAAAACTCCTTCTTCCTAGCCATCTTCCTTCACCTCACTTCCTCACTCCAGTCCTTCTCGCAGCTATGTGACCGACCTTCTGACCAGGAGCGGCTCTCCTTGCGACGGTGCTTGGCCTTCCGATGTGGTGCTCCTTACCACCGTGCGGGTGGTTGACCGCGTTCATCTTGACACCCCTCGGCTTCGGCCAGAACCTGTTGCGGGCCTTCATGATATAGTAGGCCTTTCCTGCCTTGACTATGGGCTTCTCGAGCCTACCGCCGCCGGCGGCAACTCCTATGGTGGCCCTGCAGTCAGGCTTGAAGTGCTTGAGCTCACCGCTCGGGAGCTGGACTATGACCCTGTCCTTCTCCCTGCTGACGACGAGGGCGTAGGTTCCTCCTGCCCTGACGTACTTTCCACCGTCGCCGGGGACGCCCTCGATGTCGTAAACGTAGCTTCCCTCGGGTATCTTTGAGAGCGGGAGCGTGTTGCCTATGGCTATCGGAGCTTCCGGTCCGATGTAAACCTCCTGACCGACGAGCACTCCCTCGGGGGCGATGATGAGCTTCTCGCTGCCGTCCTCAAACTTAACCCTCGCAACCGGGGCGGTCCTACCGGGGTCGTGGAGTATCTCCTTCACGACACCCCTGAGGGTCTTCTGCTGGGTCTTGTTGATGGGGAGGTACCTCACCCTACCCCTGTACCTGTGAGATGGAGCTCTAAAGGTGGGGCTTCCCTTTCCTCTCCTCTGTTGAATCAGACTCTTACCCATCTTCACTCACCTCAGAACAATCCTATCTTGGCGGCAATTTCACCCGCGCTGTACTCGGGCTTGAGCTTAACGTAGGCCTTCTTCTCTCCCCTGGCGGTTATGAGGGTGTTAACCTTCTCAACCTTGACGCCGTATATCTCTTCCACGGCCCTCTTGATGTCGCTCTTTGTAGCTCTCCTGTCAACTATGAAGGTAAGCTTGTTCTCGGTCTCGATCATCGAGACGGCCTTCTCTGTAACGACGGGCCTGACAATAACCTTGTAGACGTCCATCTCGCATCACCCGTATATCTCCCTTAACCTCTCGATGGCTCCCTTGGTCCAGATGGTGAGCCTTCCCGGGTGGGTACCCGGAGCGAGGAACTCGACGCCGAGGTTGTCAACCACAACAACGTCAACACCCGGGTGGTTCCTGGCACCCTGGATTATCCCCTCGTTCTTCGAAACGACGATGAGCGGGCCCTTGGCCTTCTTGTAGCGCCTTCCGCGCATCTTACCCTTACCTGCCCTTATCTTGGTGTTCTTCTTGGCCCTCTCGATGTCCGCCCAGACGCCGAGCTTCTTGAATATCTCCCTGGTCTCGGCCGTCCTTCCGATGGCCTCGAGGGCGTCCTCAACGACGAGCGGAACCTGCGGAAGGCCCTCTATGACGTGGCCCCTCTCCTTAACGATGTCGGCGTTTGCGGTGGCCGCTATGGCGCTCATGAGGGCAAGCCTGCGCTCCTTCTTGTTTATCCTCTCGGCGATGATCTTCTCGACCTTCGGCGGGTGGGTTCTCCTTCCGCCCCTGGCGAAGGGCACGAAGGCCGCGTACCTCGGAGAGGTCTTCATCCTCTTAACCCTGGCCATTCCATGGCCCTTTCCTATTGACTCGGCACTCGTTCTCTTGCCCGCCATGGGGTCGGTACCCCAGGGCTGTATCCTGTGGGTCCATGAGGCTATAACCGCCCTCCTTATGAGATCGGGCCTGAACGGGGTCTCAAAGACCTTTGGGAGCTCGATCTCCTCAACGGGCTCGCCGTTTAAAGAGTAAACGTGAACCTTCATCCTCCCTCACCTCACTGCTTTGACTCCCTACTAACGTAGGTTATCTGTGGTGCCTGAACCTCAGGCCTTCTCTGGGGTGGCCTTATGGCCGGCCTGAACCTAATTATCCTCTTGATTGAGCCCGGAAGGGTTCCGGCAATCATAAGGAAGTCGTTCCTGACAACTCCGTAGTGCGGGAAGCCGCCCTTCGGGGTTATCTCTATCTCCTCGTCGCCAAGCTTGAGCTTGCCGTTCTCCCCTATGCGAAGGAGCCTCTTGTTGTACTCGGTCCTGGTGTGGAAGCCCATCTGACCGGGCATGGGGACCGTCCACATGACCCTCGTCGGGTGCCACGGGCCTATTGAGGCAACCTTCCTCCTTCCCTTGCTGTCCTTGTGGGACCTGAGCTTGACGCCGAAGCGCTTGATGACGCCCTGGAAGCCCTTACCCTTGGTGACGGCTATGGCATCGAGGAGCTCTCCCTCCTTAAGAACCTCGCTGGCCCTTATCTCCTTGCCGAGGTAGTTCTTTATGTATTCGAACTTCGCAGCAACGTCGCTTCCGCCTATGGCGTATTCCATAACGTCGGGCTTCTTCTTGATCTTGGTGAGCCTCGGCTGGGTGTGAACGAGGGCCCTTATCTCAACGATCTCGCCGGCGTTTATCATTTCCTCAAGCTTGCCGAGCTTCTCCTGGAAGGCCTCCTCGTTGTAGTCCTTGGGGAGGGTCTTTATCCTCCTCTTGAGGTCGGGGTGAAGGTTGGGTGCCCAGACCTCAGTGGCCGTCTCAAGTCCGAGGTAGCCCTGCTTGTAGGCCCTGATTCCGTAGACCACCATGGGCGGAACTTCCACTATGGTGACGGGCATGAATATCTCCTTCCCGTTGGTGAGCCTTCCCGGCCAGTCGTCTATCATGAGCACGTGGGTCATTCCTGCCTTGTAGCCGGCAAAGCCGAGCAGTCTGGTCTCTTCTTCCTGGGGCCACTTGCGTATCCTTGGGACGATTTTCTTGGCCCTCTTCCTGGGAGCGAAGCCAAGTGAACCTCTCCTTGGTCTGCTAACTTTTCCCATCTCAATCCCTCCTTATGAAATTAAACACCGCCAGGGTCGCCATCACGGCTTCCTCTGTTCTGACGGTCTCCGTTTTTTGATTGGGAATTGTGTTGAGGATTAGATCAAATTCATAATCCTCATTCGAATCTCTCAGTATTTCCAGCACCCCTCTCCTCGGGGAGCCGAAGACAATCCCAACCTCCCCTTCGAGGCGGGGGCGTTTCCTTCTCACGTCCTCCCCGTTGCGGGAGGTGGCTATTACCTCATCGAGCCCAGCCCTTTCAAGGGCTTTTGCGAGGCTCTTTCGTGTTAGATGCACCCTGTACCCCCAGTACTCTTCGGGTTCTGCCGGGACGACCCTTAGGGGTTGCACCGACGTTACTTTGAACGTTCCGCGCCCTTTGGGCACGTCGCCCTGAACCCGTGCGAGTTCATCGAGGCCGATGTCCGCGAACCCCTTTTTAACTATTACGCCCTCCCGGATTTCCCCGGTGTGGGGTTCCCCCTTGAGCTTGTGGTGGGGCGTTCTCAGCGGGGGTATCACTCCCGCGTACTTCAGCTCGGGCCTTATGGGGAAGAGGTGCTTCCTGAGGTACTGGGGGGTTTCGGCATACTGCAGGACGAGCTTTATGAACTTGCCGTCCTTCCCGCCGGCGTTGTAAATCCAAATGTGCTCAACACCGAAGATTGATGCCGCCCTTGCTATCTGTCCGACCTTGTACGTCGCTATCTTCATGTCCCGTGTTTCCTCGAGGAGCGAATCTGGAATGAATATATGCCATGCCATTGTCTGTCACTGTCATCTCCATTATGGAAGCTGAAGGTGAGTAAAAGAGATTGATTTAAAAGGCTTTCGAACTCTTCCACCCTCAGAGGGCTTTCCCACCATGAAAAATTTTTGCAAAGAAGTTGGGTCAGCCGAAGAAGGCCCCCATCATGTCCATCTGCTCCTCGCTGAATGCTTTGACCTTGAACTCGGGCATCTTCCCGACCAGCTCTTCGTACTCCTCTGGAGAGACCTTCTCAACCTCACCGGCCTTAACGTGGAAGGCCCTAACGAGGTTCTCGGCCCTGTAGGCCACGAGGTATTCCTCGCTCTCTATCTCCTCCGCCTTGACGAATATCACGTTTCCTCCGGTGTAGGGCTTCCTGCACTTAAAGGGAAAGCTCGAGGAGTTGAGCATCGCATCCCCAAGGGCGGTGTTAGCCTTTTGACCGTTTATCTCCGTGAAAAACTTCTCACCCTCAAAGTCCCCCTCAACGACTATGAGGAACCTGCTCCCGTCGAGCTCAACCAGGGGCGCACCCTTCTTTTCGAGCGTTTCAAAGAGCTCTTCGATGGTTTCTGCATTTTTCAGACTCGCAACAAAACCTTCAATCTTCATAACGTTCACCTGCGGAGGGAGTTGGTCTGAGCGCTTAAAAGCTTGTCTATAAGGGCCTTCGCCTCCTCCAGATTCCTTGGAACGCCGAGCCCCAAGGCATGAAAGAGCTCCACCATCGGAGGCACGTCAAGATTGTGTTCCCTCAACAACCCCGGCTCAAGAACCTCCTCAGGCGGGCCCACCTTTATGACCCTTCCCCCGTCCATGAGTGCAATCCTGTCGCAGAGGGCAAGGTATTCCGCCTCGTGGGAAGCCAGAATAACCGTCTTCTCGCCCCTCAGGGACTCGATGATTTTTCTCACCATCGCCTTTCCCCTGAAGTCGAGGTTGGCAAATGGTTCATCGAAAACGAGGAGTTCAGGTTCCATGGCCAGTACGGTGGCTATGGCGACCCTCTTCTTCTCGCCGAAGCTGAGCTCCCGGACTTCCCTCTTGGCGTAGTTCTCCATCCCCACCGCCCTGAGCGCTCCAACTACCCTCTCCTCGAGCTCCTCCCCCCTGAGCCCGAGGTTGTAGGGGCCGAAGGCCACGTCCTCAAAAACCGTGGGCGAGAACAGCTGGTCGTTGGGGTCTTGGAACACAATCCCCACGAGCTTCCTGACCTCCCTCGGCTTCTTGACCGGGTTAAGGCCAAAAACCTGCACCGTGCCCTTCCTTGGCTTCAGGATTCCGTTGAGGTGAAGGATGAGCGTTGATTTTCCGGCTCCGTTCGGGCCGAGGAGGCCAAACACCTCGCCCCTCTCAACCTCGAGGTTCACCCCCTTCAGCACCTCACTCCCGTAGGAGAAGTGAAGCTCCCTGATTTCAACGGCCCTCAAAGAACCACCCCCAGCAGGAGGAGCAACGTGACAACAACCGGCTTGAGGGATAGGTTGTTTTCAAAGCGCGGGAACTCACCGTAGCCCCTTGAGAGCATGGCAGCGTAAACCCTCCCGCTCCTATGGTAGGCCCTCACAAAAATCTCTCCTATGAGTGAAGCGAGGAGGCGGTAGTACTCGAGACGGCCCACACCAAAGGCCCTGCTCTCAAGCGCCCTCCTCATTCTCGAGGCTTCCTCGGCGAAGAGGTCAATGTAGCGGTAGGTGAAGGCCACCGTTAGGACGAGAACCCTTGGGAAGTGCAGCCTCTCCATCTCGGCCAGGAGAACGGAAAAGCCCAGGGCGTTCGAGACCACTACCACCATGGCGGAGGATAGAAACGCCTTCGAGAGTAGGAGGAGGAAGGTATTCACACCCTCCCGGGTTATCGCGCCGAAGGGTGTGCTTAGAATGGCCACCCCCGGGTTGAAGAGCGCCGCCAGGAAGAGGAACCCCTCAAAACCGAGGAGGAACGTGAGGTGCCTGAAGGTTTCCCCCTTTGGGCGCAGAAGGAACACCATAATCCCAAGGAGGAGTGCGGGATAGGCAAGCTCCCCGAGGCTCCCCCGGGTCGCCACGACGAAAGAGTAGAGGAGGATAAGGGGAAGGTACAACCCCTCAAACCCCCTTTCCAATCCTTGCAAGGACGTAAACCACTCCAAACACAATTCCTATCCCTACCGCGCCCATGAGGAGGCTCTGTCCCCAGCTCTCACCGTAGTCGAGGGGAGCATGGTAGAGCGAGCTCTCCGTCAGCCCAAGGTGCTCCATGGTGGCCTCGAGTCCGTCGGGGTTCGACGATGCGAGGGGTATCGTGATGGCGAGTAATACTAATATTATGAATATGCCCTTCAAGACGGCCCTCATGCCGGCACACCCCCTACCTCCGGAAGCTTTGCCCTGAGCGCGTTAACCACAAAGAGCGTTATCACCGCCTCTCCAACGCCTATGAGGGCGTGGTAGCCCACCATGAGAGTGAGAACCTTCGTGAAGGGTATGCTGTGGCTGAGTCCTATCTCAACGCTGGCCAGCGCCGCGCCGAGAACCACTGCCAACCACGATGCGGCCCCTATTGCGAGGAGCTCGTTTACGCGCTTCAGCCTCGTGTATACCCAGTATCCGAGGAACGCCCCAAGTATTCCCATGTTAAGTATGTTGGCCCCTATGGCCGTGACGCCCCCATCGCCGAAGAGCAGCGTTTGGACGAGGAGGACGGCGCTCATTACCACAACGGCCGCGTACGGTCCCACAAGGACGCTCAGGAGAACGGCCCCGAGGAGATGCCCGCTAACGCCCCCAACTATGGGGAAGTTCACCATCTGGGCGGCGAAGACCCCCGCCCCGAGGAGACCGAGGAGCGGGATTCTCTCCTCGGGGAAGTCGCGGAGCTTTCTGAGGGAGTACGCAACCACCGCAACGGTTATCGCGTAGGTGGCCAGAGCCACGGGAAGGCTTAAGAGGCCATCAGGTATGTGCAACATATTCACCTCCTTTACTCGAACGGTGTCATCATTAGATAAAATAGTAGCACCAAATAAAAGCGTTTTTTAAACGCAATATTCCCAACCAAAGGTGTACATAGGCGATGGCCTTTTAAGCTCCGAGGAGGAGGTAGCATTATGCCGAACCTCCGGAGATGGGGAATGGTTCTAACGTTCTCCGTGCTCTCAGGCATCGTGGGCGGTCTAGGGGCGGTTTTCTTCAGGGTGCTGATTAGGTGGACCCACACTTTCTTCTTCGGGTTTATACTCCCCAACCTGACCATCCACTACCACGGCTACAACCTCGGCTATATCCTGCTCCCCGCCCTCGGGAGCATTCTCATAGCGCCCATAATAAAGTTCTGCCCATCCCTGAAGGGCAACGGCATCCCCGAGGTCATAGAGGCGGTGGTGTTCAGAAGGGGCCACATAGAGGGCCGTTTTTCCATTCTAAAGATAGTGGCCACCGCCGTGACGATAGGCTCGGGTGGCAGCGTTGGAAGGGAGGGCCCAATCGGCTTCATAGGGGCCGCCCTCTCCTCCCTCATGGGGCACTACTTCAAGCTAAAGCCCGAGATGAGAAAGCTGATAACCACGTGCGGCCTCGCCGCCGGGATAGCCGGAACGTTCAACACGCCCCTCGCAGGAGCCATGTTCGCGCTCGAGGTCGTTTACATGGGCGCCTTCTCCCTAAACCTCGTCCCCATATTCCTGGCGGCGGTAACTGGAAACGCGATCACCCTCGCCTTTCTGGGTCAGGCCTTCGAGGTTTCAATACCCTCTGCCCTCGGTCACACCCTACCCGAACTCCTCTTCTTCTCCCTGATGGGCTTCGTCCTGGGGCTCCTTGCGGCGGCCTACGTTAAAGCCCTCTACGCGTTGATGGAAAAGTTCGAGAGCTTAAACGCCCCGACTCCCCTGAAACTCGTTTTTGGAGGATTGAGCGTGGGTTTAATCGGGATGTTCTTCCCCAGCTACGGCATATTCGGCATCGGCTACGGGGGCATGGAGATGGCGATGGCGGGGAAGATAGGGGTAGCCCTCCTCCTGACCCTCGCCCTCGCCAAGATGACGGCAACGCTCCTAACGATTTCCTCGGGTCACAGCGGTGGGATATTCGCGCCGAGCCTGTACATAGGGGCCATGCTTGGGGCGGCGTTTGGTGAGTCAGTATTCATCCTCTTCCCCGGTCTTGGGGTTAACCCCTCCTCCTACGCGCTCGCCGGGATGGCGGCCTTCTTCAGCGGCATGACCCAGGCCCCCCTGACTCAGATACTCATGGTAACGGAGCTCACAAGGAGTTATTCGCTCCTCCCTGCGGTCATGACCTCCGCCACGCTGGGCTTCCTGACGGCGAGATTCCTCCTTGGAGGAGATTCCGTCTACACGCTCAAGCTCAAGAGGAAGGGACTCCACGTGAAGACCGGAAGGCCCCTCGTCCTCGAGATGATATCCGTGGGGGAGATAATGACCACGGAACCCGTCTTCGTCCATGAGTGGGACACCCTCTTCGACGTGGAGCACCTCGTTGCCGAGACGGGCCACGACTGCTTCCCGGTACTCAACGAGAACGGGGAGGTTGTGGGCATTGTGGGCGTCAAGGACTTCCTCAGGAAGCCCCCAACCATAAAAAAGCTCCCAGTAAGGCGGTTCCTCAGGAAGGAGTACGCGGTGACGTATCCATCGGAGACCGCCGAAGACGCCTTCGAAAAGCTGATGGCGCACGACCAGAACCTCTTACCAGTTGTTGACGAGGAAGGAAAGCTCTTGGGAGTGATAACGAAGAGGGACATCTACAAAGCCTACTACCGCGGTCTCGAGGGCATGTACATAGAATGAAAATGCTAAAGGGAGAGTGCGCCCATGATGTAGAAGAGGAGCTTTGCCGCGGTAAGTGCCGTCACGTCGCCGAGTTCAGTTCCCCCAGCCTCCATTATGTCAAAGCCGACCACTTCCTTGTTTTTAACGAGCCACTCTATGGCCTCCACCACGTCCCAGAAGGCCAGTCCCCCAGCCTCCGGAGTGCCCGTACTGGGCACCATCGAGAGGTCAAAGACGTCAATGTCAACCGAGAGGTACACGGGCTCCGGGAGGTCTTTCACGGCCTCAATGAAGCGCTCCAGCGAGTAGTGCCTCGCGTGAACCCACTCTATTCCCGCTTCCCTCGCGTACTCAACCTCGTCCTTCGTACCGCTCCGTATGCCGAACTCGGCCACGTTTATCCCGAGCTCGCTTATCCTCCTTGCCACGCAGGCGTGGTTCCATGGGTTACCCTCGTACTCATTCCTCAAATCGAGGTGGGCATCAAAGACGACGTAGCTGGCTGGTTTTAAGGCCTTAACGGGGCCGTAGGTCATTGAGTGCTCGCCGCCGAGGGTTACGGGTATCGCCGAGGGGTTGAGGACTTTTATCTCCTCGACTGTCTCTACCGCCCGTTTTATCGTCTCGTAGGGGTTTCCAGCGACTATAGCGAGGTCGCCCGCGTCGGCTATGGAGATGGTGGATAGGTCAACGTCGTAGTCGAGTATGTAGCTCTCGAGGTTGAGGGTGGCCTGCCTTATCAGCGTAGGCCCAAAACGCGTTCCCGGCTTGTAGGAGGTTGTGCCATCGAAGGGGATGCCCAGTATGACGAAATCAGCTTCCTCTATGGGGCTCATAGGGAACTCAAGCTTAAGGGTCTCGTAAGTGTAGAGCAGCTCCACAGTCATCACCGGGGGAAGTGGGGGGTACAAATTAAAAAACTTTCCAAAAGCACTTCTCCAGGAAAAAATTTTGAAGGTATGTTCAGGGGGCTAACCTTACCATATTTCCGGGCTTTAAGATGCCCACCTTTCCAAACGCCCGTATCCTGACCGGAACCCTCCCCTCCAGCATCTCAACCACAACCTCCTTGTGCCCCACCTTAAGTTGGAGCCATGCGCCTCTAAAGAAGAGCCTGAGCGTCACTGAAGACCATTTCACGGGAAGGTGGGGCTCGATTTTTAGGGAATCCCCTTCAATGTCAATGCCACAGAAGCCCCTAACAAGCACTTGCCATACCCCCCCTGCCGTGGCAAGGTGGAATCCGTCCTGAGTGTTTCCGTAGATGTTCCTAAGATCAGCGTATGCACACTTTATGAAGTAGTCGTATGCTAGCGCCTCTTCCCCAAGCCACGATGCCACTATAGCATATGCAGGCATTGAGAGTGATGAGGCGTGTGTAGTCCTGATAATGTAATAGTCAAAGTTCCTCCGTATTGTGTCAAGAGTAAACAGGTCCTTCAGGAGAAACTGGGCCGCTATAACATCCGCCTGCTTTATAAGTCTCGTTCTCCCTATGTTGTTTCGGATATCCTCGGGTAAGCGGGCTTCACCGAGGTCACCCGGGTCAACTCTGTAGTCAGTTAGATCAAAGTATCCATCAAACTCCTCGTAAACACCGTTTACTTGGGGTGGGAGGTATATTCGCTCTGCAGTGTCGAACCATTTTTGAACCTCATCCTCGTCTATTCCAAGCTTCTCCGCAACAGCTCTCCACGCTCTCCTCTCCAGGGACTCCCTGAAATATTTCACGCCCAGCTGGAGATTATGCTTGGCCATGAGGTTCGTGAAGAAACTGTTGTTCACGTGCTCGTGATATTCGTCCGGCCCAATAACTCGCTCAATTACGTATCCTTTCTCCTCGTCATACCTGACGCGGCTGGCCCAGAAGCGGGCGGTCTCGAAGATCATCTCGAGACCGTACTTTTCCATAAACTCTTCATCACCCGTAATGCGATAGTAGAGATCAACGGTATATGCTATGTCCGCGGTTATGTGATGTTCCTCCTCCCCCGTGTATATTCTAACCACGTTCTCCCCACGCATGTCAAGGGGTACCATCGGCGGCGTTGCCTCCCTACCGTCGTCCGCAGATTCCCACGGAAACTGCGCCCCGCCATACCCATTGAGTCTGGCGTTTTCCCTCGCCGCATCGAGGTTGTTGTACCTGTAAACAAGCATTCTTCTCGCATCCTCAGGCATCGTAAAAATAAAGAATGGCAGGGCATATATTTCAGTGTCCCAGAAGACATGCCCCCTGTAGCCAAATCCATGGATTCCTCTTGCTGTCAAGGATATGTTGTCATCCTGCGGAAGGGACTGTATGAGATGGAAGATACTAAAAAGCATCCCACGCTCCGCTTCCTCATCTCCCTCGATTTTAATTGCCGCTTTTTTTCCAGATTTCTGCCCAGTATTCCACGTGCTCATTATATAACCTTTCAAATCCTGTCTTCTTGGCATCTCTTAGTTCCTGAAGGGACGTTGATTTGAGACCTTCGTCTTTTCCGTTCTCAACGACCACGTATTTTACGAACTCGTACTCTCTGTTTGCTTTAACTTCGAGGGTTACGACCTCCGCCATCTGCCTAGCGTTTTTTAACATGTTCCTTTCGTGTTCCTCCTCCACAACGAGTGAGCTGGCTATTCCAAGCCGGTACCTCTCGTCCACCGTCCTGACACCAACGTATATTGCATCGTCCTCAAAGTCCATGTCCTCAACGGCGTAGTGCTTTATAAATATCTCAGGCAGGTATGAGGGGTTGACGGTGTCAAGTTCAATGGGGTTAATGACTGTGAGAAGCCCATCCCTGTCGGTGCGGAGTCTAAATTTCAGTAGGATAAGGTTCTTTCTCCGCCCGTGCACAATCCTAAGGCTTTCATATCTGACGGTTATCCCCTTGTTAGTTTGCAGTTCCACAAGTGTCTTAAGAGTTCCCTTCTCAACGTCCAGCTCCCTTTCATACTTTGGGACTTTGTGTGTGCTGAGGTTGAGAGGTTCCCCATTGAACATCATCTGAAGGCCAATAACCCTGGGAGCATTAACGATTTCCCTGTAAAAATAGGGGGCATAGTCGTACACTCCCGCCACGGTCATCCCGTAGATGCTGGGTTCGAGTTCTATCTCTCCCCTTATGCCTATGTAGCCGTTGCCCAAGGTTAATATGGTTCCGTAAACGGCCTCTGTCTCAGGTTTATACTCGGGAAATCGAAACCGGAACATTGGGGCTTCCCTCCTCTGCCAGTTCAAAAAGAACCTTCGGGGACAACTCCCTAAAGTCCTCAAACCTGATGTCCGCCTCCTTGAGGATTGTCTCCCTCTCATAACCCAGCACAAAAGCTCCGAGTTCCTTTGCCGCCATTACTCCCGCAGGGGCATCTTCCACCACGAAGAACGCTTTAATTTGGGGGTATTTCCCCTTAAGTTCCCTCATAGCCAGACGGAAGACCTCCTTTTTGGTAGGGGCTTTCCCACTTGAGTTGACTTCAAAGAGATCTATCAACCTCAGTCCACCAACCTTCACCTTAGCTGCGAGCAGGGGAGCATTCTTTGATGCCGAAGCAAGGGCACTGGGGATGCCCAGTTCCCGGATGCTCAGTAGAAACTCTATGGCTCCATCGTTTACGGTGTATTCTCCCCTATCAAACATTTCGTTAACAATATTGTTCTTGAATTCAGCAAACTCCCTCAGAAGTTTCTCCCTCGCCTCATTCGTGGTTGCACCATGCTTTTCGTAGAGACCCGTAAGCTGGAGGATGTTGTGGGCTCCTTCGTACCTCGGTTTTCCGGAGACATACTTAACGTAAAATGAGTGGTCAATACTTGCCCCGTACTTCTCTGCCGCCCTCTTCCACGCTTCTTCATGAGGTGTGAAAACAAGTACGCCATCAAAATCCCATATCACTGCCACCAGCGCCATCCCCATCATCACCCCTTTTTCACTCGTTTTATAACTATCCTCTGAGCCTCTACGTCCTCAACCTCTGCGTCAAAACCGCCAACGGTAAACGATCCTTCTTCACTCTCAATGACGAAGTTGCTCACTATGCCAAAACGGTTTATTGACTTAACTTCACCGGTAATATTCGCAGGATACCCGCTCTTTACATCCCTGCCCTCTATTTCCACTATCGGTGTGTAACCAAGTTTTAAGAGGGTTTCAAGCTCGTTGAGAGCCATCGAGAACTCTATAAATGTCTTGGGATACAGTTCAGGTCTTGGTATCCAACCCAGAACTTCACGGGATTTGAGCCATAAGTTGTTGTGGATGTTAAGGAGCCTTAGAAGAAGGTCCTTTTCCTGAATGACGTATCCATAAACTTCAGTACTGGATACCGGAAGCTTGTGAACACTGAAAAAGCGGCGTTTTGAGTAAACCGCGGAGGATAAGTCAGATATCACAAGGAGGAAGTTCCCAAGGTCAAATGTCCTTATCTTCACGTAATCCCTGAACATCTCAAACTCGTTAAACCCCCCGCCCTGTGGATACACCAAGAGGTACAGGTTAACTCCCCTTTGAAGTGCCCTCAGGAGGTACGGTCGCACCTCCTTGAACACCTGGTACGGAAGTTCAGCTCGTATCTCGGTCTCTGCGGAATTAATTATCTCAATTATAGAAGCAAGGACTCCCTCAAGGTTTCTCACGAGGGAAACATACGGACCTTCCTCATCCGCCCTCCCCTTTATCTTCACCAATTCCTCATGGAGAACGTTTTTTAACATGTCAAATTTCATTTTCTGGACATCTATGATAGCCCCTATGTCGCTCGCGGTGTAAATCCTGGGTCTTCCAGCGGAAGCGCGTATGAAGCCCTTTCGTATGAGGCTTTGAATAATGTTGTACAGCTGGGGTTGGTGAATATCCAGAGACTCGAGGAGTTCTTTCACAGTAGCCCCATTTTTTACCAGGATCATGAGGTAAACTTCTGCCTCCCTCTTTGTAAGCCCAAGCTCTTGGAGCTTCTCAATCAAAAAAGCATAGTTTTCCATCGAGACCCCTCCAGTGTATTGGTACTGTATACCCCCTTAGTTTCAATACTATTTAAATATATTGGATACTATATCAGTAAGATTTATATAATAGTATTGTAGTATAAAGATTGAATGACCACATTATTCCATAAACGTACGCCGAGGGGTGAAAGGGCATGAGAAAGTTCCTCACTGGAGGGCTTTTGGTGTTTGTACTCGTGTTGGGAATAGTGGCCGCTGGATGTATAGGCGGGGGACAGACCGGAACCACGTCGGCCACCACTGTGACCAAAACGAAGGTGGAAACGGAAACTAAGGTCGAGACCCAGGTCCAAGAAAAGACGTTCATAAGATTTGCCGGCTGGAGTGCTGGAGAAACGGAAATGAAGAACTATGAGAGGATGATACAAAAGTTTGAGCAGGAGAATCCACATGTGGGTGTTAAGTACGAGGTTATTACCCAGATGTTCCACGAGAACATACTTGCATCATACGGCGCGGGTGTTGCCCCCGACGTGTTCTACGTTGACAGTGCTTGGGCCCCTGTTTTCATTGACAAAGGCGCTCTCTACCCGATATCCGATCTCGCCGACCAGAGCTTCATAGACCAGTTCTACCCATTCCTTCTTGAACCATTCATGAAAGATGGAAAACTTTACGGCCTGCCTAAGGATTGGAGCATGCTGGCACTATTCTACAACAAAAAACTCTTCGAACAGGCTGGTCTCACAAAACCCCCTGAGACCTGGGAGGAACTTGAGGAGTACGCAAAGATAATAGCAGACAAGACAGGAAAACCTGGTTTGGCCATATACCTTGGAGGCTTCAACAGGTACGTGCCTGTGGCGGTTAGCAACGGCGCTCCGAAGCCATGGTTCGAGAAACCAGAGGATGCTTCATGGTTCGACAACCCTGTTGTTAAGGATACCCTATCATGGTACATTAACCTCTACAAAAAAGGCAAGACGGATAGGGAGAACCAAGGACTCACTCCCTATGTCGTCCAGCCCAGCGACGTTGGTGCTGGCTGGCTTGGAGACGCTTTTGGACAGCAAGAAGTTGCGATGGTTATCAGCGGAAACTGGATGATTCCCTTCCTAGCTGACCAGTTCCCCAACTTCAAGTACGGCGAAGATTGGGATATTGCCCCTGTTCCAGCTGGAAAACAGGGAAGGGTAACTATGGCCTACACTGTTATCCTCGGGATAAACGCCAAGAGTGAGCATCCTCAGGAGGCTTGGACTTTCGTTAAGTTCCTTCTTGGACCAGAGGGACAGAAAGAGCTCGTCGTTAAGGGAGGCCAGACACTGCCCAGCATAAAAGGTCTCGAGAACGATCCTGAAATGTGGCCACAGCACAAGAAGACCCTTTCCTTCAAGTACGACAAGATGATTGTTTTCCTCTGGGGTCCGAAGTCAGGCCCGCTCGAGAGTAAGTTCAGTGATGCCATGGCGGCGGCCATGAGGGGCGAGATGACAGTGGACGAGGCAATAGAAGTCATGAAACAGGTTGTTCAAGAGGAGTTGAGCGGCTGAGGTGGTGGTATGCCATCCTCTTTTTCATCTTTCTATGCTAAAGCCCGGAATAAGGAAATCATCGGTGGACTTACCCTTATCTCAATCGCGGTTATCCTGAACCTAGTTTTTGGTTACTTCGCAATGATTTTCGCTTTATACCTGAGCTTTTTTAAGTGGGACTATATCGGCCAGATGCAGTTTGTGGGTCTTCAAAACTTCGAGATTGTTATCCGGGATTTAATAAGGGGGTTTGAGGGTGCTCCTTACCTGCTCGTCCCATTCTACACCGGGCTGAAAAACATACTTCTGTACACTCTCTTGGTCGTTCCAGTTCAAACATTTTTAGCCATAGTGCTCGCGTCATTCGCTAATCAGAAGATTAGAGGGCAGCAGTTCTTCAAAGTATCGTACTTCCTCCCGGCAACGACTTCATCCGTCATAGTTGCCCTAATCTTCGTTTGGCTATTCATGAAAAATGGCTACATAAACTACGTCCTAGTCCATGTAATACCTGGGTTCCAGCCTATTGATTGGATAAACAACAAGAACTACCTGTTGCTGGCCATTGCGACTGTTGCAATATGGGGGACGAGCGGCCACTTCATGGTCTCATTTCTCGCGGCCATGCAAGCCATCCCAAAAGACATATACGAGGCGGCTATGCTTGATGGCGCCGGACCGATAAGGCGGTTTTTCTTTATCACGATACCCATGCTAAGACCCATGATAGTCTACGTTGTCGTGATGGGACTTATAGGGGCACTTCAAATGTTTGACCTCGCATGGATAATGGCGGGGGCCAACGGTGGGCCCGGGGGAGCGGGCTACACCGTTGCACTCGATATCTACAACGAGGCGTTCACCAGAATCCGTCCTGGGGTTGCAGCGGCCAAGAGCTGGTTCCTCTTCGCGATAATATTCACCACCACGTACATCTTCCAGAAGAAGTACGGGAGGGCGATGAGATGACGCCGAAAGAGAGAGAAAGGCTCATCCGCAGGGTATGGATGTTCATCACCTACGCAGTTCTAATAACGTTTGCCCTCGTATACCTTATGCCATTCCTGAGGTCCCTCGTGGCCTCATTCATGACGTGGGCGCAGGCCTCAGCGTATCCTCCTGAATGGGTGCCAAATCCGTTCACACTAGAGAACTACCAGAAACTCTTCAGACTCGATCTCTTTCCGCGCTGGATTAAGAACACCGCCCTCTATGCGGGCCTAATCGTGGCGGGCAACATCGTCTTCACCAGCATGGCAGGCTACGCCTTTGCACGGCTCAAGTTCCCAGGGAAAGACATCATATTCTCTGCCCTACTCTCACTCTTGATGATTCCGATGTTCGTGACCCTGGTTCCCAACTATATCATCATGTACAAGCTCGGCTTGGTTGACAATATCTTTGGTCTGGCACTCCTAGGTCTCGTTAACGTTTCGAGTATCTTCCTCATGAGACAGTACTTCACCTCACTCTCAAGCGAGATATTCGAAGCCGCACGCCTGGATGGGTGTGGTCCGATAAAGGCTTTCTTTTACATCGCCCTTCCTTTGGCCAAACCGGCCCTCGGTGCGGTTGCAGTTTACCAGTTCCTTGGCTCATGGAATGCCTTCATCGGACCGCTCATCTTCCTTCGCTCGCCCGAGAACTTCACCCTACCTGTGGGCCTTAGCTTCGCCTTCCAGAGGAGTATGTGGACAGAGTACACTCCCATCATAGCGGGCTCTCTTGTTGCTTCTGCCCCTACAATACTGCTCTTCCTTGTGCTCAACAGGTACCTGATTAAGGGTATAGTTATTACGGGAGGGAAGGGGTAATGGCAAGGGTCTTACTTAAGAACATTACCAAGAAGTTTGGGGAAGTAATAGCCGTTGACAGATTGAACCTCGAGATTAAGGATGGAGAGTTCATGGTTCTTCTAGGGCCTAGCGGCTGTGGCAAATCCACGACCCTCAGGATGATAGCAGGTCTCGAGACACCCACCGAAGGCGAAATATGGATAGGAGACCGGATTATAAACGAGATAGACCCAACGAAGAGAAATGTCGCCATGGTCTTCCAGAGCTACGCCCTCTATCCCCACATGACCGTCTTTGGTAATATTGAATTCCCGCTCAGGATGGCGGGCGTCTCCAAGGGAGAGAGGGCACGGCGTGTTAGGGAAGTGGCAGAGTTCTTGGGAATAGAGGAGCTCCTCAACAGGAAGCCCAGTGAACTGAGTGGCGGTCAACAGCAAAGGGTTGCCCTTGCGAGGGCACTCGTTAGGGAACCGGAGGTATTTCTCCTTGACGAACCACTTTCAAACCTAGACGCTAAAATCAGGACTCAGATGCGTTTTGAGCTCAAAAAGCTCCTCAGCTACGACCTTGGGATAACCACAATTTACGTTACGCACGATCAGGTAGAAGCAATGACGATGGCCGACAGAATAGCGGTCATGGAGAGGGGCGTTCTCCAGCAGGTTGGAACACCAAATGAAATATTCTACAAACCCGCCAATACTTTTGTAGCAACTTTCGTTGGAAGTCCTCCCATGAACCTTATAGAAGGGGACATCGTAGAGCGTGGAGAAAACGTCGTCTTCGAGGGCAGTGAATTGTCAATTGAGATGCCCCGTTCAGTCGAAATCCGCGGGAAAGCTATACTGGGTTTCAGGCCCCAGCATGTTGAGGTGAGAAGTGAGCAGGCAGCGGGCTTCATCTGGGGAAAGCTCCTTGGTGTGGAGAAACTTGGAGTGGAGAATTATGGCCACATAGTTTATGGTGACACAGAGATAATACTGAGGCTTCCCGAGGAAATGAAAACGGATGGAAAGGAGATTTACTGGAAACCCCGGGAAGACAGGCTGTACGTTTTCGACTCCAAGAGTGGGAGGCTCGTGTACGGCTGATACCTCAATATGCTAGTCTTCTCTTTATTTCGTTAGTAAACGTTGAAAACTGCCGGAGGACTGGATATGTTTGAAGTAAAGAAGTTACATGGGAAAGGAAAGCGGTTAAGGGACTACACCTCCGTTACCAACGAGGAAGCTATCGAGAATATACTAAGAAAAGCAGATGAGCTGCAGGGAAGCAGTTTCGCTCATGTTAATTCTACATCCTTTGGGGGCGGGGTTGCGGAGATACTCCACAACCTAGTGCCTCTGATGAGGGACGTTGGACTCGACGCAAGGTGGTTCGTCGTCGAAGGTCTGGAGGAGTTCTTTAACGTGACCAAAACCTTCCACAACGCACTCCAGGGGAACGAAGAGCTGAAACTGAGCGAGAACATGAAAAGGCTTTACGTGGAGACTAACAGGGAAAACGCCAGAGACCTTGATCTCAGTGCTTTCGACTATGTTCTCATCCACGACCCCCAACCGGCACCGCTGATAGAATTTTACGAGAAGAAAACCCCTTGGATTTGGAGGTGTCATATTGACTTAAGCGACCCAAATCCCGAATTCTGGAATTTCTTAAGACGGTTTGTGGAGAGGTATGACCGTTACATCTTCCATCTCCCCGAATACGTTCAAACCAACTTGAACAGAGAAAAAGTCGTAATAATGCCGCCCTCCATTGACCCGTTGAGTGAGAAGAACAGAGAGCTCAGTGACTCTGAAGTGTTGGATATACTTGAAAGATTCGATATTGATCCTGACAGACCCATACTTACACAGGTGGCTCGTTTTGATCCGTGGAAGGGTGTTTTTGACGCTGTTGAAGTTTACAGGCGGGTGAAAGAGAGGATTCCTGAAGTTCAGCTCCTCCTCGTTGGTGTGATGGCACACGACGACCCAGAGGGCTGGGTGTACTTTGAGAAGACTCTAAGGAATATTGGGGAAGACTATGACGTTAAAGTTCTCACGAACTTAATCGGTGTCCACGCCAGGGAAGTTAACGCATTTCAGAGGGCCAGTACTGTCGTTCTCCAGATGTCGATAAGGGAGGGATTTGGTCTAACGGTCACTGAGGCAATGTGGAAGGGGAAGCCGGTGGTTGGCAGGGCTGTTGGAGGGATCAAGTTCCAAATCACCGATGGTAAAACAGGATTCCTTGTGGGAGATGTTGATGAGGCTGTGCAGAGGGTACTATACCTCATTAAACATCCAGATGTAGCGGAGAAACTTGGGGAGAAAGCCAAGGAAAGGGTGGAGAAAGAGTTTCTAATAACAAAACATCTTGAGAGATATATTGACCTTTTAAGTTCAGTTTAAACATTAAAAAGCCACAAAGGAGAAACGGGAGGGGGCTTCACTCGCCCTCTCCCTTGAGCTTCATTACCTTTATCCTGCCGAGGGTCTCCCAGTACTCGACGTTTATGCCCTCCCTGAGCTGGTCCTTTATCTCATCCTCAACGCCGGTCTCTATGGGGACGTCATAGAGTTCGTAGGTCTCCATGTCCATGAGCTGGACGGTGTCCGGGGTGAGGGCTATGACCTGGGCGGTTCTCTTGTCAATGATTGGGACGTCAATTTCGGCGCTCGTGGGCTTCACTATGCTCCTGACCTTCTTGTCGAAGATTCCCACTGCAACTATTCTCGCCTTGGCCGAACCGTGCTTGCCTGGGGATGAAACGGTTATGTCTGATATCCTGCACGGCTCGTCGTCTATGAGGACGTACCTGCCGGGCTTGAGCTTTCCAACCTGAACCTTGGTCTTGTCTCCCATTTCACTCACCTTTCTTAGCTTTCATCCAACCTTTTGGGGGAGCGTTTATTAGTTTTTTGATTACCTCCTAGTTTTCAGGAGGGCGCTGTTGAAGAGCACGGGGATGAGGAGTATGAACCCCAGGACTATACCGACCCTGCCGTAGAGCCCCATGACGCGTAGCTCCCTGTAAACGACGGCCAGCCCCATGAGGAGGAAAACCACGAGGGACAGCGTGGCGAAGGCCTTCGCACCCTCACCCAGCACCTTCTTTTCCGACAGGAGTGGGAAAGCCTCAACGGCCGCTATTATGAGACCAACCCCAAAGGGAACCGCGAGGAGCACGGTCCTCACGGGGGCGAGGTACATGATGGCCGTCATCAGAGTGCCAAGCACAATTATGAGGAAGACGCTGTTCCTCCTTCCGAGCTGGAGCATCTCCGCAGTTATCTGGCTTCCAATCTCCACGAGGGGTATGAGGGTAGTAAGACCTGCCAGGTATATCGAGAGCATGAGGAGCCACGCTATCCTGTCCGCGCCCTCCATGCCGCCCTTCTCGAGTATGGTGGGGATGAAGTAAACGGTTTCCATCGAGGAGACGACGCTCATGCTGGAGTTCGTGGTGTAGGCCCTCAGCTGGTTGAAGTGGCGGTAGAGCTCGAAGGACTGGGTTGCAGGGGCACCACCAAAGAAGCTCTCCTTGAAACTCTGGTGGGCGAAGCCCAGGGAGTAGACGACGATGAAGGAGGCCATGAAGCTGAGGGCAACCTCGAGGACGAGAACCACCGCCAGAATCTTCTTAACGTCTATCTCCTCCGGCATGAAGCTTCCAAGGACGTAGTAGAATCCCACACCCATACCGAAGACCACGATGGTTGCCACAAAGAGCTGGGCGATGTTGGCGACCGTTAGCGTGCCCCCGAAGCTCGAGAGGGAATTCAGCGCCGCCTCGAGGTAGCGCAGGGACTGGCGATTGGTTATGGCGGAGGAAGCCGCGCCCCTCATGAGGACGAAGCTTGCCACGGCGAAGAGTATGAAGAGAACCGACACGGTGGCCATGAAGTCGAGGGTCCTCCCCTTGGCCATGAGCAGGAGAATTCCAACGATCAGGAGCGTTAAAATACCGAGGAGAGCTGCATACGCCTGGTTCATGCCGAGGAGGCTGTTGAGGGCGTGGCCCGAGTAATAGGCGTTGATGCCGACCATCATGAAGAGAAACATGAGAAGGGTTATCGCAATCCCCGGCTTCCTGGCGGCCTTGGTCAGGAACTCGTACATCATGTAGCGGCTTCTTCTCGTTGACTCCAGTTCAAGGTAGATCAGCCCAATCGAGAGGATTATGGGCACAAGTGAGAGGGCGAACCCCTTCATCCCGAGGGTTATCAGATAGTGCGGAACCACGAGGAAGTTCCAGACCCCGAGCATGTATCCAACGATTAAAACGGCCATTAACAGGTGAACCCGCCTCATTCTTATCCCTCCTTATTAAGGATACCCCAAATTGGGCGGGGAGATATAAAAAAGTTATGAAATCCCTTCCGCCGTGTCACCGAAAATTCTACATTTATTGAGAAAAATAACAAATTATGGGATTTTTTTCAGCAACTTCCAGAGATGGGCGTGGCCGTAGGAGATCACCACCTCGTTGAGAACCGCCCACGCGGTCAGCGGTCTGGGGTATACGCTCACCCGCCTCCCCTTCGGCATCCTCCGGAAGTCACCGTGGGGGAAACCGCCTATGACCACCACCGCCCCATCCAGCTCCTCCGCAAGCTCCACGGGGTTCACAAGCTCCCCCCTCTCGTGCATGACGAAGACCTCTCCCCCGAGCTCCTCGAGGAGTTCACCCAGGCTTTTCCTCTCGATCCTGAGGAGTTCAAGGTCCTTCGGGACGGCCCCCCTCCTGAAGAGCTCCTCCATGAGGCCAACGAAGCGGTTGTAGTTCTTTGGAATCCTCGTCTCGGGTTTTACGTGAATCACCTCGTCGTTCCTCGTGTGGACGTAGACCCTGAGGAGACCCTCCTTGCCCGCTATGCTCTCGAGGGCGTTGAGGAGGCAGAGGTGCACTATGTCCGGTCTCCCCCTCCTCTCCCACTCCGGGAGCCCCTTCATGGCCCTGTAGTGGTAGGTGGCATCGAGGAGGAGTTCCTCCGGTCTCTTTCCGCGCCTCCTCGCGTGGGAGCGCACCTGTGGATGCCCGGTTATCTCCCCCGGAACGAGCTCGAGCTCGCTCTCCGCTATGACGACGTGAAGCATTCAGAGCCCACGCTCCCTCCTCTCTATGAGTATCCCCCTCTTCTTGAGCCCGCGGAGAACAAGGGCGAACGCGTCCCCCCTCATGCCTATGAGCTCCGGCGGAATTACCCCAACGGTGCACTTCCTCTCAGCGGCGAGCCTCACAACCTGAGCAAGGGTGAAACCCGTCACGCGCGCCATGGAGGTGAACTCCCTCTCCTCGTCGTAGAGGAAGTACTCGATTTCAACGGCCTTTCCGTTCCTCACCCCCCTCCCGAGAACCTGCATTATGGAGAAGTCCGGGCTCTCGTACCTCATGAGGGGGCCTATAACCCTCAGCGTGAAGTCAACGTTCTCCTCGTCGAAGAAGCCGAGCTCCCTCAAAACCTTCATCTTCTCAAGGTGTCCCCTCCAGCGAAGGGTTCTCTCCTCAAGCCTCTCGGCCTTTATCGTTCTTAAAGCCGTCCTGAGGCCGTCGCTCGGGAACTCCTCGAACTCAAAGCCCCTGAGCTCCACGGGGGTTATCTCGCTGAGGGGGTCAACCTCAACGATCCTCCCACCCCGGATGAGCCTCGCCGGGCGCCTGTACTCCTCTATGAGGTCATAGGGAGACCATGTGATGCGGTAGAACAGCGGACCCCTTGGCTCTTTTGGGAGGCCCCCCACCCTTATTATGCCCTCATCCAGTTCGTCCATCCGGGAGTAGATGTCCCCGAGGAACATGTGGCTCAAACCCGGGGCAAAGCCGGCATCTACAACGAGGGCCACACCTCTGCTCTCCGCTTCGTCGTGTAGCTCCCACGGGTCCTCTGGCATGAAGGAGACGTCCACGACATCAACGCCCGCCTCTACACCCGCCTTCAGGACGGAGAAACCGAACCTTCCGGGTACGGCAGATGCAACGAGGTCAAACTTATCCATAGTCTCAACAAGGCCTTGGAAGTCCGTTACATCAACCTTAACGGTGTTCGCAAACCCCTCAACAGCCTTAAGGCGCTCCTCACTCACATCACCCACCCACACATCAAATTCGCCGCTCAGGTCGTAGGCAGCTGCACTCCCAACGTTTCCGGCACCGAGAACGAGAACCTTCATGTTTTCACCCCCACCTACTCCGCCAAAGGTATATAAATCCCTTTCGAGAGCTCCCATCATGGTTAATCTCAACATCTCACGCTTCTTCAGGAGGGGCAGGAGCTTCCGCGAGCTCAGGGAGAGTGAAGAGTTCAAGATAATGCACCTCAGCGATACCCCCGACAACGTTTATCCATTCATACTGAACCTCATCGAGAAAACCCACCCCGATGTGATAATCCACACCGGCGACCTCGTGGACAACGTCAAGCTCGAGAGGAAGCCCGAGTTGAGGGGCAAATACGAGGCCTCCCTCGTCAGGATTCTCTCAATCCTCGAGAATTCCGGGGCGGAGGTCTTCATAGTTCCGGGAAACGAGGACGACGAGGGGCTCATAAGAGTCCACGCGGAGAGAGCGGTTGTGGTGAAGCCCGGGACTGTCATCGAGCTCGAAGGGGTCAAGCTGGCCCTGGGACACTCTTCGGCGGACGTTGAGAACGTTGATGCCACCTTCAGACTATACGGTCACAACTTCAAGGTTATCCCGCGAGGCTTGAACGGGGTTCTTAACGTCAACTTCATACTCCTGCCGAGCAGGAGGATTGTAAGGATTAAATACCCCGACGGCACAAACTTTGAGAGGGGATACAAACTCATGAGGGGATTGTGATGAGACTGCTTCGCTACGGTCCTTCCCTCGTCTTCCTGAGGAGTTCGAACGTCGAAGAGGGGGAGGGGTTTCTGAGGAATGTTTTTGGCGTTGAGAAGATGCCCGTTGACGACGCCTGGAACCTGAGCGACGAGCTCCAAACGCTCGCCTTCGTAACGCCTGCGGAGGAGTGGAAGACTATCCTGGACCTTCGGAGGGGGGCTTTTCTCCTGAAAATGCGCTGCGACAGTTTTCTCAAGGAGCTCTTCAACTCAGAGGCGCCCTTCGAGAGGGTGAACCTCGGCCCCCACATAGTTATCCTCCGGGTTCCCGCGGAGGTTGAGGAGGCGGCAAGGTTCATAGAGGAGCGCTACGGGGGCGTTGAAACGAGCCTCGCCAGGGGGGTGAACGAGGGGGAGGAGGTTGACACACTTCTCCTCGTCACGGACAAAAAGCTAAACGGGCCGCTCAGGATTGCCGACATTAAAAGGACGTTCCTGATCCGTGACGATTTCCTCAACGTTTACAGGAGGGTAAGGCTCGACCTGCCCGTGCTCACCTACAAGAGCGCCCCAGAGGGCTGGAGGGAGATAACGATAAGGGTCTACGACAACGAGAAGCGCTACGAGGAGAACGTGGAGAGGCTCCTTCTGGTCCTTGAGGACCTCGACCTTGGCTTTGTCGTGAGCGAGGGGTGGGACTGGGATTATCCGAGGCCCTTCATGCGCATAAGGGTCTACAAGGTCAAGCTCATAACTTGGGAAGACCCCGAGAGGGTGAAGTTCCTCCTCAAGGGGCTGGAGTACAGGGGGACGAAGCGGTTCGCTGACATTGACGTCTTCGTGGAGGGCAAGAAGATATCGTGGACAAAGATAGCGGAGAACTTCGATTCAAAACTGGAGCTCGCGGAGGCCGCTAGAGAAGAACTCGAAAGCCTCCTAAGCGAGGGAGCGAAGAAAAGGCTCCACGAGATAGAGGAGAGGCTGGAAGGCTAAACCTCCACCCTCACAACTTTCTTGCCCCGATTTTCGGGCGCTTTCTTAAGGGAGAGCACAAAAGTGCCGTCCTCGTAGTCCACAGTTAGAACCGTCGTTGCAATCTCCTCTATGATGGCCAGCAATTCATCCGGTGCGACGTCCCTGTTGATGAAGTACACCGCAACCCTCCTCTCGTCCCCTACGAAGCTTCTCATTATGCCCTCCAGCTGGGGAAGGATTTTGGGGTCGCCCGAGTGAAGGTTCACGATACCCTCAATGTTCCACAGAAACGTTACTGTCTTTTCATGAGAAGAATAATATCTGGACAGCCGCGAGATGAGGCGGCTAAAGTACACCGCGGAATCGGCCGATAGCTCTATCCTGTCCACCACGTTCCCAATGGGCACCTTACCGCCGCCCTTTATAACGTCAAGGCCATCAAAGATATTACTCTCCCCCTCTGTTATCTCGAGGGCCTTTTTTATGGGCACGAGAGTGTCCAGCACGTCAACGATCAGGAGCGACGTGTTCTCCATGCGGGCCACTTCAACGGCCTTTTTGAACATTATGTGGACCGGCTGGTAGGAGGAGTACTCGAAGAGAACCACCTCCCCCCACCGGGCTTCCCTGAGGGTGGCTATTAATTCATCCATGCTCACAGCTCAACACCCCCTCCTATCTCGGCAAAGAACGGGGACTTCCGTACTGTGTAGCGCTCTCCGCCATCGTCCCCCTCAAGAACCCGCGTGCTCCACATTTCCCACATGCGCCTGACCCTCTCCGGGAGCAATCCCACGTTGCACATTGACACGGATACCTTCCTCCCGTGGGTCAGGGGTATCTTGATGGTGCGCTCGAAGTACTCCTCGAGGGCCCACGGATCCTCCCTGTACATGCGAACGAGCCTGTCCCCTCCCAGCACGATAACCAGCGCGTGGGATGACAATTCAAAGAACCGCTTCGTAATTTTGTAGTACTCCCTCATGTAGACGGAGATGTCCTCCATTACCCTCATCTCCCCCAGGATGTTGCCCACCCTTCTGTGCCCCGCACCCTTCACAACGCTAACGTTATCGAGGAGAGAAACATCGTAGCCGCTGAGTTTGAGCTGTTCCCTGTAGAGGTAGAGGGAATCAAAGAGATCAACCACAAGGACGGACACCTCCCTCGAGGAGGCCCATTTGAGCAGGTGCCACAGCGTGCGCTCGGGATGGCCCAGGGGGGTGTATTCAATAAGAACCGACTCACCGGGGTGAACGTTAGAAAGAAAATCACCAAGCTTCATCCGCATCACCATAAAAAAGTATACGCCAGAACAATTTAAACCTTTGCGAACTAAAACGTGAGCTTGAGGCCCCTTTCTTCTACCCCAGGGGACTTTAGCACCTCCACAAAACCCTTCCTGACGGCCAGGACCCTCGTGGCCACTTCCTCAGCTAAGCCAACGTACCTGCCGTCGGCGATGTCTGTGTTGACGAAGTGCACCGCAGTTCTCTCTTTGGAGCCCACGAACGTTGTCATTACGCCGTAAACGTTGAGGAGAAATCTGGCTTCCTCGGGCGAGATGCGCTGGAGCCTCTCCACACCGAAGAAGAAAGAGCACGTCCCGGGATGCTCCTCATAGTATTTCTTAAGGAAGTGCGCTACTTCCCGGAGGTACAGACCCACATCCCTGTAAACGTTGACCACCCTGAGCGTGTTGGGCCAGAGAATTCTTCCCCCTCCCTTAATAAAATCCGCCCTCTCAAGGTACGACACATCCTTACCCGCCACATCAAGGGTTCTCTTTACGGGGAGGAATGTGTCGAAGACGTCGGCGATCAGGATTGGCATGTCACAGGCCCCTGCTATGGTGTGGAAAACCTCAGCGAAGGGGGAGCGGGAGGAATACTCCACAACAAGGAGGCCACCAAGGGGTAGCCCCCTAAAGTACTCGCGAAGGTTCATAGCTCCACCCCCATTAGCGGGCTCTTCACGACGTTAATCCCCTCCTCCAGTTCGACAACGTACTGGGCGAATTCTTCAAAGCTTTTCACGACGTAGGGCGACGCTACTTTCTTGTTTATGAAGAGGAACGTTATCTTCCCCGTGGGGGATGCCGGGGGACGGGCCACCCTCTCGAAGTACATCTCAACCTTAGAGGGATCGTGCTGGAACGGCAGAACGAACTTCTCGAGACCTATAACGACCACAACCTTGAGGCCCGGACGCTCGAAGAAGGGCCTCACCACCTGGGAGTACTTGTTCGCGTGGTAGTCGAAGTCGTCCGTTATCTCAACATTGCCGAGAATCCTGCCGAGCCTTACCCTGCCCCCCTCCTTGACCACGTGGAGACTCTCGAGGGGAATTTCCACCCCACGGAGCTTCAGGTGCTCGTGGAAGACATGGAGCGTGTCAACAATGTCAACCACAAGGATTGGGAGTTTTCCATCGAGGGCATACTTCACAACGGAATAGAAAACGGTCTCCGGTTCACCCAGAGGATTGTACTCCACAAGGACGGTCTCGCCCCTGCGGAGGACGTCCAGAATATTCTCAACCCTCAACGTTCTCACCCCTTGAGAAGTAGTATAAAACTTCCATGCTTATAATGTTTTTCACCCTATCACTTCAGGGCAAGTCTTGCAACGAAAAATCCGCTCGTTTTGTGCTTGTCTGGGTAAAACCGCCTCGCTTTGGAAATTTCTTCATCCAGTCCAATACCAAAAGGTGCCCTAAGTGCGGGTTCCCCATAACGTAGTGGGAGAAGCTCAACGTCAAAGTTATCAAGAACCCACTGAACCACGAACTCGTTCTCCTCCGGCTCGAGGGAGCAGGTGGAGTAAACTAAAACGCCTCCTCTCTTCAGAACGCTCAGACCCTTCTCAAGGAGCTTCATCTGGAGCCCCTGACAGAACTTTACATCGTCCATAGAGCGGTTGGCCTTCCTCTCGGGGTTCTTGTGAATGGTTCCGGAGCCGGTACAGGGCGCATCGAGGAGGATTTTGTCGAATTCCACCCCAAGCTCGTCTATGTGGAGGGAAGACCTGTGGAACAGGACCGTGTTTATTACCCCGAGGCGCGAGAGGTTCAACCTCGTCTCCTTCAGCCTCTCCTCACCGACGTCGAAGGCGTAGATTATCCCTTCGTTTTTCATAAGCTGGGCTATGTAGGAGGTCTTCCCGCCGGGGGCGGCGGCCATGTCGGCGACGACTTCACCGGGCTTTGGGTCGAGGGCTACGGGCGGATACATAGAGCTCGCTTCCTGGATGTAGAGAAGGCCGGAGAGGTACTCCGGCGTGGAGGTTATCGAGAAGGGCTCCCTCGTGAGGCAGAAGCCTTCCCTCGTCCAGGGGACACGCCTGAACTGGAAGCCCTTCCTGTTGAGGAGCTTCGTGAGCTTTGGAACCTCTATCTGAAGTGTATTTACGCGGAAGCACCTTGGAAGGGGCTTTTCCATCGCCTCCGCTATCGCCAGTGCCCTCTCGCCCCAGAGCCGGTAATAGCGCTCCGCGAAGGTCTTTGAGTAGCCGAGGCTGAAGAGACGCTCAATCATGGTTGAACCTTGACAGGGGGGCATAAAAAGTTAGCCCTATCCAACCACTTCCCTGAAGAGACGCTCGAAGTTTCCAAATGTTACCCTCTCCACATCGCGCTCGCTGAAGCGTTCCCTTAGAGCCTCGAGGAGCGCAGGAATCGCGCCCTCGTTTTCAAAGCCCTCAACAGCTCTCCCGCTCCAGCCCTCGAGGTAGTAAACGAAGTCGAAGCCCAGGCCCACGGCCCTCGAACCGGCGAGGTCAACCATGTACTCTATGTGCCTCACATAGTCCTCAAGGGTCGGGTCCTCCTTTTTAACGAAGGAGGGGATTGCAACCGCACCTACAACCCCGCCACGCTCGGCTATCGCCTTTATCTGCTCGTCCATGAGATTCCTCGGGCTGTCGCAGAGCTTCCTCGCGTTGGAATGGGAGGCCATAACCGGGAAGGACGTGACGTCGAGGGCGTCCCAGAAGCCGGCCTCGTTTATGTGGCTCAAATCAACGAGCACTCCGAGCTCCTCGGCTTTGCCAACCACCTCCACGCCGAAGTTGGTCAGCCCCCCGTTTGTTCTCTCGAAGACGCCGTCGCCTATCGCGTTCCTCAGGCTCCACGTGAGGGTTAAAACGCGAAGTCCGAGGGAGTAGAACACCTCAAGCACCTCAACGCTCTCCAGGGGCTCTCCACCCTCAAGGCCAAACCACAGAGCAACCCTACCCCCCTTTATGGCCTCCTCCATTCCCCTACTGCTCGTCACGAGCTCAAGCCTCTGCGATTCCATGACGTCACGCCTGAACCTGGCGTAAACGTCGAGGGCGTAGCGCAGGGCGTTTCCCCTTCTATCCTCCGGAGTCCACACCGCCATGACCCTGCTGCCAATACCCTTAAAGAAGCGCTCAAAGTTTCTCTCAAGAACGGCCGTCTCCCCTCTCCCCCTCCGCATGTAAACGTACGTGGGCAGGTCTGAGTGCGCATCGAAAATCATTGGATCACCAAAAGGAATACGGTGGAAAGAGTATTTAAGGTTTCAGCGGCTCATTACTATCTCTCTGTACTCCCTGAGAGCCTCCTCCTTCACGAGGGGGTCCGGTATCTGGGAGATGATATGCTCCGCCCCCGCAAAGTCTCCCTCGCCCGCCAGCTCCACTGCTATGCCCTTAAGGAGCTCGCTCCGCTTGGTATCGTCCTCTACCTTGACCGCCAGCTGAAGGGCTTCCCTGAGCTTTCCTACGGAGGTCAGGAGCTCGGCCACATGCTCAATCTCCTCTCCCGTCAATTCCTCGAGGTCTATGTATCCCACCGCCGAGGTGGCGACGTCAATGTACGTGGGAAGCTCCATCTTCTTAAGCCAAAGAGCCACTTCGAGGAGGGCTATCGCCTTGTCCTTATCTGGCATGTTGGAGTCCTCTACGACCCTGACGGTGTAGGTGTAGCGTCCCTCCTTCATGGCCTTCCTGAGGGCCGGCGTGCCGGAGTAGAGAAGCGTTTTGCACAGGTCTATCTTCTTGCGCACGTCCGCCCCCTTGTCAACAACGCGGAGCTTGTCGAAGATGTCAAATGCCCGCTCGTAGAAGGGAAGGGCCTCCTGCGATGAAAGCGCGTCCCCCGTCTCGACGAGGATGTCGCCTATTTTGATGAGGAGATCGAGCTTCTGAACGTACTCTATGCGGGAGTTAACGACCAGGTCAAAGGCGTTCTCAAAGAGTTCTATCGCGTCCTCGAAGAAACCCGCCATACCAAGGTAGTGGGCCACGTAAGCGATGATCTCAGCCTTCTCGGGGGATTGGGGAAGCCTATCAAGATACTCGAATGCCTCAGAGAACAGCCTCTCACTTTCCTCCATCCGGCCAAACGTGGAGTAGGCAAAGCCCAAGTGGGCGTAAACGATGGCTCTGCTCTCGGGCTCTTTAATCTTCCCCGCGTAGTATTTGGCATCCTCAAGAAGTCCGAAAACGTGGGCCATCTCGCCCGTCTTCGCGTAGAGTTCCGTTGCTATGTAGATGAGCGCGCTGACCTTATCGAAGTTGTCCGGGAGCTTGCCAACCCTGTCGATGGCCTCATCCCAGAAACCCCTTGCAACGAGCGCCACTATGTCATCGAATGCCGTCATGAATAAAACATCGGGGACAAAGTATATAACTTTTTAGTCAGCCGGCCTCAGGGGAGTAGAGCCAGGATAAGGGCCACGCACAGCGGCACGGTGAAGTTGTCGAAGGGCTCAAGTTTTCCCACGCTGCCGAGTTCCACCAGGGTGCCCGTAATTGACGTTAGGAGGGATATCTTAAGAACCTCAACATACACCCCCGAAAAGCGCGACCACAGTGAAATCGCCACCAGGGCACCCAGAAAGGAGAAGACGAAGAAAGCAATGCTCCCCTCAAGCGTTTTGCCTCCCCAGAGCCTTCTTCTGCCAAACTTCATACCGACCATCGCCGCAAAGCCGTCTCCCCACGCCATCACGAATGTTGCAACGACGGGGATGACGCTTTTTGTCCCAAACGCTGCCACCAGTACCCCAATGCTGACGATGTAGTAAACCGGTCCGTAGGCGTGGAGCGGGTCGTCGCCCTCCGGGACGAGGGAGTCCCTTATGGGGAGCCCAAGGGCTATCCCAAGGAGGACGAAGAGGGCCAGCAGGGCAGGTATAGCAATAACCCACGGGAGGGATTTGAAGAGCGGGAGAACGACTATTATATCCCCCGCGAGTATGTGAACGACCCTCCTCGTGAACTCAGGGGAGAACCGTCCCCTCATAGCGTGGGCAATCCCCATCACCGCGGCCACGTAGAGCAGGACGACGATTAAAAGGTCCCACGTGCCCTCCATGCCATCACTCCCTGGTGCTCTCACCCGTCATTACCGCTCCCGCTATCATGTGGGCGAGCCTAAGGGGCTCAGGAACGAGGGCGCTCTTCCGGGTCACCCTTATTATCTCCCTAGCCTCCTCATCGGAGAGGCCAACCGCCTGGTAGTACAGCTTCCCGGGGATGAGCTCCCTCAAGGGCGGCGCCTTCCTGAGGAGGGCTATCCTCTCCTCCGCATCTGGGAAGTGCTTTCTAAGGGCCCTCTCCATCGCCGCCACGTCAGGCCTCTTTCTGACCACTACCAGCACGGGCAGGCCGGTTTCAGACGTTAGGGCCTCCACGTCAACCACGTTGAAGCCCGCGTAGGTTATGCCCTTGAGGAGGATTACCCTCAAATCCCCGAAGCGGGAGCTCGTTACCGCGTCAATCATCTTCTCCGTGGCGTCCCTCCCGTCAACCTCTATCCACCTCGTCAGTATGCCAACAACGTCCAGGGAACCCTTCATCACCACCCCAACCAGAACCGTCCTCCCCCTCCCCTTAAAGCGGAAGGTTCCGTCGTCAAAGCCGACCACCCGTATCTGGGGCTTAATCTTGTAAAAAGGCATGGAAATCATCCCGTGACGTCGAGGAGCCACTTAAGGTATTCGTCGTTGACCCTGTCAACGTCAATCCTTATTATCGCCGGCGTGCTGTAGGGGTGGTTTTCCTTCAGGAACTGCTTAACGGCCTTCCAGTTATCTATCTTGGTCTTCAGCAGTGCCCCGACTTCCCTGTCCTCCTCTATCTTCCCCTCCCACCAGTAGTGGGCCTCGTGTTCCCTCAGGTTGGCGCAGGCGATGAGCCTCTTCTCCAGGAGGGCCCTCACGATTCTACGCGCGCTCTCCCAGTCGGGGAAGGTCGTGTAAACCATCACCATCTCACTCATGCGACCACCGTCGTATGTTCTCCCCAGACGGCTTAAACCTTTCGGAGCGGAACGGCTAGCCTTGGAGTGGTTGAAGGCCAACGGTTCTTAACTTTTGGTTTTAAAAACCTATAAATGCCCTTTTCACAAATTTAAAACCGGTGAGAGGATGAAGGCGTATCACGTTCACGTTCAGGGCATCGTCCAGGCGGTCGGCTTTCGCCCCTTCGTCTACAGGATAGCCCACGAGCACAACCTGAAGGGCTACGTCAAGAACCTCGGCGATGCCGGTGTGGAGATGGTTGTTGAGGGCAAACCCGAGGACATCGAGGCCTTCATAGAAGACCTCTACAAAAAGAAGCCCCCATTAGCAAGGATTGAGAGAATTGAGAAGAAAGAAATTCCCCTCCAGGGTTTTGACCGCTTCTACATCGAGAAGAGCTCAAAGGGCGGGGGTGGCGGCGATTCGATCATTCCACCCGACATAGCCATATGTGCCGACTGTCTGAGAGAGCTCTTCGACCCCACGGACAAGAGATACATGTACCCGTTCATAGTCTGCACAAACTGTGGGCCAAGGTTCACCATAATCGAAGACCTCCCCTACGATAGGGAAAACACCACCATGAAGGAGTTCCCAATGTGCGACTACTGTGAGGGTGAATACAAAGACCCGCTCAACAGACGCTACCATGCGGAGCCAACGGCCTGTCCCGTCTGCGGGCCTTCATACAGGCTCTACACCAACGACGGGGAGGAGATATACGGCGATCCATTGAGAAAGGCGGCGGAGTTAATAGACAGGGGCTACATCGTGGCCGTCAAGGGGATCGGGGGAATACATTTAGCGTGCGACGCCACGAACGAGGAAGCCGTTGCGGAGCTTAGGAGAAGAACCTTCCGGCCACAGAAGCCCTTCGCGATAATGGCCGATTCCATCGAGACAGTGAGGAGCTTCGCCTACGTCAGCCAAGAGGAAGAGGAGGAGCTCACCTCTTACAGAAGACCTATAATAACGCTCCGCAAGAGGGAGCCCTTCCCGCTCCCGGAGAACCTCGCGCCGGGGCTCCACACCATTGGGGTCATGCTCCCCTACGCCGGAACACACTACATCCTCTTCCACTGGAGCAGGAGCAAGGTCTACGTCATGACTTCAGCCAACTACCCCGGAATGCCGATGGTCAAGGACAACGAGAGGGCATTCGAGGAGCTCAAGGATGTGGCAGACTACTTCCTCCTCCACAACAGGAAGATACTGAACCGCGCTGATGACAGCGTGATAAGGTTCGTTGACGGAAGGAGGGCAGTGATAAGGCGCTCCCGCGGCTTCGTGCCCCTTCCGATAGAGATACCCTTCGAGTACAACGGCCTGGCGGTTGGGGCAGAACTCATGAACGCCTTCGGCGTTTCTAAGAACGGGAAAGTTTATCCGAGCCAGTATATCGGCAACACCGGAAAGGTTGAGGTCCTCGAGTTCATGAGGGGGGCTATAGCCCACTTCCGGAAGATTCTGAGGATGGAAAACCTTGATCTCATAATAGCCGACCTTCACCCAACCTACAACACCACGAAACTGGCCATGGAGCTTGCAAACGAACTTGAAGTGGAGCTCCTCCAGGTTCAGCACCACTACGCCCACATAGCGAGCGTTTTAGCTGAGAGGAACCTCGATTCCGCCATAGGGATAGCTCTCGATGGGGTTGGCTACGGAACGGACGGAAACACCTGGGGTGGTGAGGTTCTCTATCTGGGCTACGAGGACGTTGAAAGGTTGGCGCACATATCCTACTACCCCCTCCCCGGCGGAGATTTGGCGAGCTACTACCCTCTCAGGGCCCTTATGGGAATACTCAGCAAGGGGCACGATACCGAAGAGCTGGTCGAGATAGTGGAGCGTTGCTGCCCAAAGGCCATCGAGAGCCTCAAGTATGGAAAGGTAGAGTTCAACGTGGTCTTAAACCAGCTCGCCAAGGGTATAAACACGTCCTACGCCTCCTCAACGGGCAGGGTTCTCGACTCGCTCGCGGTTCTCCTCAACGTGGCCTACAGGAGGCACTACGAGGGAGAGCCGGCAATGAAGCTCGAGAGCTTCGCCTGCAAGGGCAAGAACGACCTCGGCTTTAGCGTCCCGGTTGAGGGGGAGGACATAAGGGTGGAAGAACTCTTTGGGGAAGTTCTCGATGTCATTGAGAATGCAAACCCGGCGGACATAGCTTACTCCACCCACCTTGCAATAGCCAGGGCCTTCGCAGAGGTAGCAATCGAGAAAGCCAGGGAGTTCGGGATAAAGAACGTTGCCCTGAGCGGCGGTGTTGCCTACAACGAGCTCATAGTGAAGGCTATAAGGAAGGCCGTTGAAGCCGCGGGATTAAGGTTCCACATCACCACAGAGACCCCGAGGGGCGACAACGGGATAAACGTCGGCCAGGCCTTCCTGGGCGGCCTCTACCTCGAGGGCTACCTGACGAAGGAAGACCTGATGATGTAGCGAAAAAAGCTAATAAGCACATACTGCACACCATCTACGGGGAGTGCCATGGAAAGGGTAAGGGCCCATCTCAAGATATACGGCAGGGTTCAGGGAGTGGGCTTTAGGTGGAGCATGCAGCGCGAGGCCAGGAAGCTCGGCGTTCACGGATGGGTTAGGAACCTTCCGGACGGCACGGTCGAGGCGGTAATAGAGGGGGAACCGGAGAGAGTCGAGGCACTCATAGGCTGGGCGCATCAGGGCCCGAGGCTAGCGCGGGTAACGAGGGTGGAGGTGAAATGGGAAGAACCGGAGGGGGAACAAGGTTTCATCGTGACCCACTGATACTCATTCTCTCCATGAGCACCCTCTTGGGGCAGTAGCGCACCTCACAGTAGGCGCAAACGAGGTTTTCCTTCTTTTTCTCGGGCGTGTGGAGTATGAGCCTCTTAAAACCCGGGATTTCCTTAACCCTAACGAACACCTCCACGGGTATACTCCCGTCCACAACGATGTAGGCCACGGGCTCCTCGTAGGTCAGGTTCTTGCTCAAAACCTCTATGATGGGAATCCTGTGCTCGGACAGAAGAACAAGGAGGGCCGAAATGGCGGGGGCATAGAGCTCCTTGTCGAGCTCGACCTCCAGAACCTCCCACCCCATTATGGGGGCCACCTCCGAGAAGTCCGCGAAGGGCCTGAGGCGCTCAAAGATGAACTTCAGGGCTGGGGTGTTCTCGATGTATTCAATGGTGTGGTACACTATCTTTCTGTTGACGCCTATCACGCGTGAAAGTTCGCTTATCGGGATTTCAGCGTTCCTCAGATAGATCTTGCCGTTTTTAACACTTAGGCCGTTCAGAAACAGGAACTCCGCGACCTTCCTCCTCGCGGGGTAGTTTTTGAAGTACTCCTCCAGCACGAGCATCATTTTTGCCACCTCTTATACATATGTGAGTAAGAATGGATATTTAAGTCTTTCGATAGGGGCACCGCACCCCTTATAAATGCGCCCGCAGACCGGGAGAGGGGTGAGGACATGAGGTGTAAGTTCTGCGGGAGAGAAGCTTACGTCAGGCTTCACTATCCAAAGATGTTCCTCTGCAGGGAGCACTTCATTGAGTACTTCGAGAGGAAGGTTAGGAGAACCATAGAGCGCTACAAGCTCCTTAAACCGGAGGAGAAGGTCCTCGTCGTCGTTTCAGGAGGTAAAGACTCCGCTGTGACAGCCCACGTCCTCAAGAAGCTTGGTTACAACATAGAGTGCCTTCACATAAACCTCGGCATAGACGATTATTCGGAGAAGAGCGAGCGCTATGCAAGGGCCCAGTGCGAGGCCCTCAACGTCCCGCTCCACGTGGTGCGCGTCAGGGAGCTTCTCGGCGCGGGAATCGGCGAGCTCAGGACGAGGAGACCAACGTGCTCCTACTGCGGAATAACAAAGCGCTACATCTTCAACCGCTTCGCCTACGAGAACGGCTTCGACGCGATAGCGACCGGCCACAACCTCGATGACGAGGCCTCTTTCATCTTCTCCAACATAATGCACTGGAACACCGAGTACCTCGGCAAACAGGGGCCGCTTTTGCCGGGCGAGGGGAAGTTCGTGAAGAAGGTGAAGCCCCTCTACGAGCTGACGGAGAGGGAGGTCGTTTACTACGCCCTCGCCACGGGGATAGAGTACATGGTGGAGGAGTGCCCCCACGCGAGGGGAGCTACGAGCATTGAAGCCAAAGAGGTTCTCAACGCTATGGAGGAGAAGAGGCCCGGAACGAAGGTGAACTTCATAAAGGGCTTCCTGCGGAAGAGGAGCCTCTTCGAGGCCGAGCTTAAGGAGGCCCCGCTGGGAGAGTGCAGGGTTTGCGGCATGCCCGCGCAGGGGGAGAAGTGCTCATTCTGCCGCGTCTGGGGGCTCGAAAAGCCCCTCGAGCTGAAGGTGAAGGGCTGAGTTCCCATCCGGCTTCTCGATTTTTCAACATGCCGGAGCCGGGAGGGGTTTGAAATCATATTGACCTCCTGCTCTTCTCAAGCCCGTAGAGGTAGAGAGACGCTGGTACGGTGTCTTCCCCTACCTCATCCTTTGAGACGTAGATGGTTGGGAAGGGATAGCTCTTCCTCTTCACCCTTCCGTACTTGACCTCTATCCCGAAGAAGCCTCCTCTCTTCACGACGAGGTCACACTCCCTGTTTTGATCGTAGTAGAAGCCACCAAATGAGTGCTTCTCTCTCATTATCGGTTCTTCGCGGGACCATATCACGTGAGTTGCCACCGTGTGCTCCACTAACCACTCTATGTTCTCCTCGACGAACTCAACCGGATCGCTCCCGAGGTAGAGGGCCAGGGCCGTCGCTATCAAGGAGCTCTGGAAGACCACCTTTTTCTCCTTCCGGTGGGCGTGCCTCTTTCTGTTGATATCCCAGGCCTCGAGGACGTAGATGAGCCTCGCGCTCTCAAGGGTGTTCAGGTACTCCCTCACCGTCGGATGGGATATTCCAGTCTCACGGGCGAGGGTCACGTAGTCAACCCTGTTCCCCTTCAGCCTAAAGATAGCTTCAAGAAGCTCCCGAGCTATTTCCTCGCTCTTTCCAGATTTTGCTATCTCCCCGAGGGTGAGCCTTATTATCTCCTCGTACCTCTTCTCGCTCACCTTTCTTTTCCTCTTGAACTCGAGGACTGCCTCCGGGAAGCCCCCGGTGAGGATGTAGCCGTAGAAAAGGCCCTCAAGCTCGTCGAACCAGGGAAACAGGTCGTCCGCGGCTGGGGAGTCATAGGTAAAAGCGACCTCCGGGAGCCTGGGGTTGAGGAAGCGCGCGAACTCCCTGAAGTTCAAAGGGTTGAAGTAGTACTCGTTCCCCTCTATTCCCCTCCCTGGAAGGAGCTCGCTTTCTCTCTTAAGCTCCACGGGATTTGAGCCGGTTGCGACTGTGGTTGCCCTCTCCTCCCCGAGGGCCTTGAGAAGGAGCCTCCAGTCCCTGAGGTAGGTTATCTCGTCGAGGAGGACTGTTAGCTCGCCGTGCCTCCTCCGGAGCTCCTCTATGAAGGAAACGACCTCTTTCCTCGAGAACCTGTCGGCGGGAATGTAAACAATCTTCCTCGGGTCGGTTCCGGGGCGTATGAGCTCCTCCACGAGGGTCTTGAGGTAGAAGCTCTTTCCTGCCCTTCTGATGCCCCTGAGGAGGATAACGCCTCCTGGATTAACTGTTATTCGCTTCCTAGGTATTACCTCTCCCGCCCTCGAGAGGTCGGGGTCTTCACTCTCCCAGCCTTCCCCCTTCCACCAGGGGTTGTAGCGGACGAGCCTCACAATCTTGACTGCCATGTGTGAAAGTATGCTTTCACAGTTTATAAGATTTGTGAAAGTCCACTTTCATAAATCGGCCTATTTATGAAAACCCACTTTCACAGATCACAGCTTTTATGAAAGTCCGCTTTCATAAAGTGGGCAAAAGGAGGAAGCCGCCCCAGCGTTCAGACCTTCCGGAGCTTGCCTATTCCCTCCCACCTCTCCTCCCTCACAAGCTCCAGGGCGTAGGCGTAGATGCCGAGCTTCAGAAGATTCTCCGGCGTGGGGTCTTTCCTTGAGAGCTCTTTAACGGCGGAGGAGAGCTTCTGGAGGGCCTTCTCCTTGGCCTTCTTGGAGTAGTCGGCGAACTCAAGGGCCTGGAGGATGGAGAGGACTTCGAGGAGAGCTTCCGTAGGGAGTTCAAGGGTTTCTCCAGCAGGGGCTTTCTTTTTCCCTCTGGTCTTTGCTTTCTTCCCACTTATTTCGCTGTAAACCTGCCGTAGCTCCCCTATGTCCTGCTCTGTTAGGATTCCCGCCTCTACTAGGGCACGGTCTACGTCCGCTCGTTCAAACGCTTGTAGCGTCTCTGCGGGCATATTAAATGCACCCCTGTGAACCTTCTCAGTCACCTTTTTTACAGTGCGCACTGCCTTTATCAGGCGCTTTCTTTCCTCCTCGCTCAATGGCCTGCCTCTCACGTCCTCTATATGTGATGCTATGCGGTTTGCTATAACCTCGTCGTCTGTGTTGAGTATCTGATCGAAGGTTGCGTGCGGATCGTCCACGAGGTATGCTATTTCCCTAGCAACACGCATTCCCACTTCTGGGCTGTGCTTTTTTGCCATCTCTGCCGCAAGGGGCATCATGAGTTCCGTGAAGAGAATGATTGCAGGGGCGTGCGGGTTATCTGCCTTTCTGTGTGGCCAATACAGGTCATCAGTATGGGGGGGTATTCGCCTTCCCTCGTTTTCTTTATTTTTTTGCATCCATTCCCGTTAACTTCGATATAATTTTGTGTGTATCGTATCCGCTTAATACGATGCTTAGCGCACCAATTTTGTGTAAATCCTTCTCTGTCAGCCCGTACTGCTTCGCTATCTTCTCCAGATCTTTGCCCTTCTTTTTCTCCTTCTTCCCGAATATGAACATCCCGGTGAGCGGCAGGAGCGACAAGGGTACCACCCTCTAAGGTTTGGTCTCAGAGAAATAAGGGTTTCGGGCTGGGAAAGGTTAATAACCTGCCTGAAGAAAAATCTTAATGGTGAGAGAATGGCCGAGGCGACCAGGGGCAAGGCCCTCAAGCTCTACGAGAGGATGTTCGAACGGGAGATGGAGATTTTGAAACTCATCGAGGAGAAGAAAAGGGAAATAAAGCCCGGAATGCTGGGAAAGGGGAGCTTTGAGGAGTTCAAGAAGTACAAGCTCGAGGTGTACGAAGGGTGATGTTCCTCGACTCAAGCGTCCTCTACAACTACCTCGTCGAGACAGAACTAACGAAAGAAGCCGTCAAACTTGTAGACTCTGATGAAGTAAAAATAGTCTCCGACACCGTCATCGATGAGCTTTTCTACGTGCTCCTGAGGAGAAGTGCCCAGAAGGAGTATGGTGTTTCATCTGCGTGGGGCCTCAAGAAGCTCCTGAGAAAGAACGAGAGCTTTAGAAAAATCTCCCTTGATGTAATCTCGACCGTTCTTAGCCTCATAGAGGCAAAGGGGATAATCATCGTTCCGGACTCAAGGGACTGGCTCACCATAGGAACCCTCGTTCATGACTACTCCCTTCTTCCCCACGACGCGAGGATCCTCGCGACGGCCCTCGAGAACAACTGCACCAGGCTTGCGACCTTCGACGAAGACTCTAGGGACGTGGACATCATAGAGATCGTTCCGTGAGGTTTCAGCTAAGAAATCCCTTAAAAGCCCCTCAAGTCCCACCTGAACCCGGACAGTCCCTACTCATTAGCTCAAGGGGACCCCTTTTAACTTGCAGGGGTGCAAGTTACTTGTGGGGGTGCAAGTTGAAACAAGGACATTCAATCGGCCTAGGACTTCCCGCTCAGCAAAGAGGAGTACCTCAGGATGAAAAGGGTTAAAAAGCGGGCCTAAAGCCCCTCGATTTCTTTCATCCTCTCCAGCTCTCCCCTCTTGATTATTTCGATCGCGAAGGCGTAGAGGCCGAGCTTTAGAAGGTTCTCGGGCGTTAGCTTCTCGGCGGAGACTTCTCTTATCCTTGCGGAGAGCCTCTCGATGGCCTTTCTTTTTGCCTCCTCAGAAAAGCCCGCAAATTCGAGGCCGTTGAGGATGGAGAGGACTTCGACGTTTACGTTGGGGTCGAGGGACGGTGAGGTTTTTCTTTCATCGTTGTGTTCTGCTACCTTTTCCTCTTCTCTCAGATCTTCCTTCAGTTTTTCTGCAAGTTCTTCTATTGCCATGTATAGCTTTGGGTTAAGTGGTTTGATATCTCGTTCTACATCCGGTATGCCCGAAATTTGCATTATCTCGTCATAGAATGATGGATCCTCAGGGTAAGCATCCGCAATTTTCTTAATGTACGGGATATACTCTTTTATCCTCTGCTTTATTTCCTCCACACTCACTTTTTGCTCCGTACTGCTAGCAATTTTTGTTGCAATGGTAGTGAGCACGTCCTCTGAGTTTATTATGTCATCGAGGGTAATGGGTTTTTTATCTTGCTCCTTTAGCTTTTTTCCCTGTATTTCCTGTCGCGCTTCAGAAAGACGTCCTCTCTGGTAGTAAACATGCGTATTTTTGCAGGAACTACATCTTCTACTCTTGCACGGCTGCCGAACTTTTTTTGGCTACTGATGTGATTACGTCCAGAAACATGAGGATTTTTGCCAACTCTATGTCGTCCTTGGCAACGACGTATATCGGTTTTCCCCCGAACGGTCGCTTATAATTCCTTGCGTCTCTAGGGGGATATTCTTCTTTTTCATGAGGTATACCATTAATGCGCTCGCCAGCTTTGAGTGTATACGCGTGGCATCCTTTTTCGTCTTGCTCTCATGTGCAATCCACAGGGCCGGCATTATCGAAAGGAAAATTACTTGCAGAATATGTGGTGTGTGAAGGGGAGAGAATCCATCACCAAGAGCATCACATCACCCTCCATTCTTCAGCATCAAGGGAAATAAGCTTTTCTCCTCTCCCCTCGCAGGTTTCCAAAGAGTCACTGTTAAGACCGTAAAAACAAAGAGGTTAACGATAGCGTAAAATTTCGGGGTTTACGCGGTCAACGGTAGTGAGGGAAGTCCCCCAAGTCCCAAACTAACCAGCCCTCCTCCCTGAGCTCTTCCTTTCCCTCGATGTTTTTAGCGATCAGTCCATAATACTTTTCCCACCCGTCCAGTCTAACGAGTTTTGCCTTCCTCTCCACGTCCTTCAAAATCCTCGTCGCTTCCCTCTCGCTCAAATCCTTCCACTTGGCCTCGACGAAGAGCGCCTTCTTTTCACGCTCGTTGAGAGCGACGAGGTCAATCTCCTCGTTTTTGTGCCACCACCTTCCAATCCTGGTGAACTTAAACGGGAGCTTCTCGCGTTTATTCAACTTTATGAGGAACTCCCTGGCGATCTTCTCGAACACAGGGCCGAGATAGTGGGGGTAATCCCTCCTGATCGTCTCCACATCAAAGGTTCCCTCCTCAATGGGGGAGAGGTTGGGATAGATAAAGCGGAACCAGAAAGCCAGGAAGTTGTCGGCTAAATAGTACCTTCCTTTCTTTGAGCTCTCCCTTTCAGTTATAGGAACCTCCCGCACAACGAAACCTGTCTCCATGAGGTTCCGGAGGTATGGACTCAGGTCGGAGTGCCTCATCCTCGCAAAGTCCCTGATCTCCTTCGGTGTTGTTTTCCCGTTTGCTATCGCCTCAAGGATTCTTTTGTAAGTGCTCACTTCCGTGAACTCGTAGCGAAGGAGAAAGTCCACTTCGTCCCGGAAAAAACTGACCGGGTTTGAAAGTTCCTCTTCCAGCCATCCCCAGAAGGGCAGCCTGACCCGGTTTATGTAGAAAGGTATCCCGTCGGTGAGGCCGTGGACCTCTACCAGCTCCTTCCAGGCGGCGTTAGGAAAGAACTCCCTCAGAGAGAAGAAACTCATAGGTCTAAGCTTGAGAGATCCGGTTCTCCTGCCGTAGAGGGGGCTTTTGTAGCTGAGAACCTTCTCCGTGATCATGCTCACCGAGGAACCGAGGAGAACGAGCTTGGTCCCCGAATTCGAGAGGTCGGTATCAATTATCCTCTGGAACAGAGAGAGAATTCCCGGGTTCTCCTTTATGAGGTTGGGGAACTCGTCTATAACTATAACCTTTCCCTTAAGGGCGTGAAGGGTTCCCTCCCAGTCCTCACGGGCGTACCTGACCTCTGGAAATGTTCTCTCCGCGGTCTCCCTAAAGTGCCTCAGGTTCTCCCCCTCGACTGCAAGATAGTATACGTGGGAGGTTCCCTTAACTGCCTCAAGCACAAGTCTCGTTTTCCCGACCCTTCTCCGCCCGTAGATGACGATCAGCTCAAAGCCCTTCCCCTCAAGGTGCTTTTTAAGGGACTTCAGTTCCTCTCGCCTGTTCACAAAGCGAGACAATGATAATCACCATTATGATAATTTCGATTATCATATTAAAGCCTTTCTCTTTAAATCGGGGTCTGTCCGTCGTGAGTTTTTAGGGAGGAACGTGAGTGAACCTCTTCCCATTTAAGTCAACCTTCACGACGGACTTGGGCTTCATCACGTTCAACTCTCCTCCGGGTTCATCGGAGAGCAAATCATCACGCTCAACCCCGCTTAGGGCGACCCCAAGTCCCCGCACCAAAACGTTGAACGCACCAACAAACTGCCTATCTGCCTTAAACCCACAGTTAGCACACTCCACCAGCCCGTTTCGGGACTCCAACCTACTCCCACACACCGGGCAGGTGGACGAAGTGAAAGCGGGATTAACAAACTCAATCGGAACACGATAAGAAAGCTTTCCAACAATTTTCTTCCAAGTGGCACGGGAGAGCCTTCTATTAAACTTCCTCGAACCGTTCTGGAGCATTTTGAACTTGTCCAAATCCTCGAAGACGAAAACCGTATCTGGAAACTCCCCCGAAAGCTGGACTGCAAGCTTGTTCAAATAATCCTCAATCCTGTTCCTTCTCCTCATCCAGTATTTCTTAAGGAGAATTCCAATCCTCTTCGGGGCTTTCCGCTGAACGCTCTTTAGCATATCAATAATTCTGTCGTAGGTCTCGGCAATCCTGTGTAGCTCGCTCAAGTCCACTCTAATCCAGCCTTTTTCAGGGTGAAAGATGTCGAGGCTCGTCAGGTTGCTGTCAATGCCGATTTTGATTCTTCCAGAGAACTCGACTTCCTTTGAGAAGGTTAGCAGAACGTCTTGCTCTCTGATTATCAGCTCTCCAACCTTCCAGTCCTTGATTCTCTCATAGAACCACTCCTTTGAGAAGTCCAGCTCAAGGTATTCTTCTCTCGGCTTGATGGTTACTCTTATCTTCGAACCTTCGACTTTCATTAGTGTTGTTTTAACCCTCGCGAACTTCCGCTTAACGATTGGCTTCGCTCTTTTTCTTTTTCCCTTGAGGTAGTTCTGTCTCCAGCTTTTGAGGACTGAATAAGCGGTCTTTATTGCAGAATCAACGTAGTGCTTGGCGAAAGGCCACTCTCGAAGGAGTTCGTTCCTCAGTTCCCGCTTGAACTCGTTTGTTTGTGGAAAATAAGGGATTATGCGGGTTGTCTCATAGTAGCTGTAATTTTTTCTTCCGACAGAATACCTGTGCTTGACCTTCTTCTCTCTCCAAGTTGTGTTATCCCATATTTCATCAATTGCCCTCTGGAGTAGTCTTTGGTATTCTTTGAGGAACAAATCAATGTTCCAGTTGTGGGGCATTCTGTATGTGAGAACGACTTTAGTCATTCTCGACCTCCTCTATGAGTTTTTTCACGCCTTCCTTGAGCTTTTTGTATTTGTGGGAGCGCATTCCGTAGAGCTTTCCAGCGAAGTGCGATATTATGGTTATTAAGTCTTCAATGAGTTCCTCTCGTGGGGATTTTTCTTTGTCGTTGATAATGATTATCTCTGCACCGTTCTCCTTGAAGAAGAATTCGATAGTTTTGAAACCAAAGCGGGTGAGCCTGTCGGGATAAGTGACGATGACTTTTGAGACTTCTCCCTTTGCGACGAGTTCGAGGAGTTTGCGGTAGTTCTTTCTGTTCTCGTTCAATCCTGAGCCGATGTCTTTGAGGATTTTGACCTGCCAACCACGTTCTTTTGCGTATTGCTCGATGGCTTCAACCTGTCTTTCCAAGTCGTCTTTTTGGGTGTGGCTTGAGACTCTTGCGTAGCCAATGATTAGTCCGTTTTCCTCGCTTATGCCGAGAAGCCTTTTTATTTCGCTTTCTGGTATTCTTCGTCTTCCGCCGGGTGTCCTAATGGTTTTGATTTTTCCCTCTTTGTCCCATTTCTGGATTGTTTTTGGGTGGACGCCGAGAATTTCGCTCGCTTGTTTAACCGTGTAGAGCTTCTCTTTCACTACCATACACTCACAATTAATCACAAAAATATTTAAAGTTTTCCGTTAAGAGGAACAGTTAAACAAGGCGTTTGAGATGATAGCCATACCCACGGCTCAAAAAAGTGTAAAAAGGGAAGAAACCTCAGACCTTAATCCCGCCCATGACGAGGGCCATGACGGCCTTCTGGGCGTGGAGCCTGTTTTCTGCCTCATCAAAGACGACGCTGTTCGGGGAATCAACGACGTCATCCGTAACCTCCTCGCCCCTGTGGGCAGGGAGGCAGTGCATGAAGATGTAGTCCTGCTTGGCGTGCTTGACGAGGTCTTTGTTGACCTGGAAGGGCATGAATATCTTTCTCCTCTCCTCGGCCTCGGCTTCCTGCCCCATGCTCGCCCAGACGTCGGTGTAGATGACGTCCGCACCGGTTACGGCCTTGACCGGGTCGTGGAGGAGCTCAAAGCTTCCACCGCTCTCGGCCGCGTTCTGCTCGGCCCACTTGACCACCTTCGGGTCTGGCTCGTAGCCCTCTGGCGTTGCAACGACGACGTTCGCACCGAGCTTGGTTCCGGCTATCATGAGCGAATGAGCCACGTTGTTTCCATCACCGACGTAGACGACCTTAACGCCCTGAATCCGGCCCTTCTTTTCGAGTATCGTCTGGTAGTCAGCTAAGGCCTGGCACGGGTGTGAGAAGTCGGAGAGGCCGTTTATGACCGGAACGCTCGCGTACTTGGCGAGGTCCTCAACGTCCTTGTGGGCGTAAACCCTTGCCATTATTCCGTCAACGTACCTGCTGAGAACGCGGGCAGTGTCGGCTATGGTCTCGCCGCGCCTGAGCTGGAGGTCCTGGGCGTTGAGGTAGAGGCCGTAGCCGCCGAGCTGATAGATGCCGACCTCAAAGCTTATCCTGGTTCTGGTCGAGGGCTTCTGGAATATCATGGCGAGGGTCTTACCCTCGAGAACGCGGTGCGGCTTGCCTATCTTGTTCCAAATCTTCATCATCTCGGCAGTCTTGAGAATCGTCTCAAGCTCCTCCCTCGTGAAGTCCTGGAGGCAGAGAACGTCCCTTCCTGCAAGGCTAACCACCATGCGCATCACCGTCTAAAGCTTGCCATAGGTTTTAATAACCATTTCGCCGGCATAAAACATGAAATGGCGAATTTTTTCGAATGTATCCCGCATTCAACTTTCCAAACATAAAGCTAATCCTGCGAAAGGGTTTACAACAAAGCTAATAAGTTTCCACCGCATCTTCCTCCGGGGGTTCGCATGGATGGAATAAACGTGAGGCTCATCAACTACACGAGGAGACCGCTCGAAACCGTCACGTGGGCGGCGCTTATAAGCTACTGGGAAGGATGGGAGACCGAAGCCTTCGAACGGATGGATAAGAACGACGTCGAAATGCACCTTCCGAGGGTTCTCGGCTACGGTCATGAGAGTATTCTTGAGCACGCGACGCTAACCTTCGCCATTGAGGGCTGTTCTCGTGTTTGCTCGCACCAACTTGTTCGTCATAGGTTAGCAAGTTATACCCAACAGTCACAGCGCTACATTATATTGAATCCCAAAGATGTTGAGGAGACCTTCGTCATCCCAGAAGGGATAAAGAACGATCCCGAGCTTCTTGAGGAGTGGAAGGAGCTCATGAAGAAGTCCATTGAGCTATACAAAAAGACCGTTGAGAGAGGCCAGCACCAGGAGGACGCACGCTTCATCCTGCCCCAGAGCGTTAGAACCAAGATAGTCGTCACCATGAACCTCCGCGAGCTGAAGCACTTTTTGGGACTGAGGGCGTGCGAAAGGGCCCAATGGGAGATTAGGGAGATAGCCTGGAAGATGCTCGAGGAGATAGCGAAGAACGATGACCTGAGGCCGATAATAAAGTGGGCGAAGCTCGGGCCGCGCTGTATCCAGATGGGCTACTGCCCCGAGGGGGAGCTCATGCCCCCTGGCTGCTGGAAGAAGACGAGGGAGAAGTGGAAGAAACTGGGGGAATAAAAAGACAAGGCTCAAAAGTCCTCTTCTTTTAAGATTCCATATATTACCTTCTTAAGCTCGTCGTAGGCCTCCTCGAGGGACTCGGGGATGACCTTGGTGTCCGCTATCACCGGCATGAAGTTGGTGTCCCCGTTCCAGCGCGGGACGATGTGAAGGTGGACGTGGTCGTCTATTCCCGCCCCCGCAACCCTCCCAAGGTTCACGCCCATGTTGAATCCGTCCGGGTTCATCGCCCTCTTGAGCGCCTTCACCATGAGCTGGGAGAGCTTCATTATCTCCAAAAGCTCCTCATCGGTCAGGTCTTCCCACCTTCCCACGTGCCTGTATGGAGCTATCATCACGTGGCCGGGGTTGTAGGGGTAGTTGTTCATGATTATGAAGCTGTGTTTTCCGCGGTAGAGTATGAGCCTATCCCTATCGCGATCCTCCTTCGGGAAGTCGCAGAATATGCAGCCGTCGTGCTTGGGTGAGCGGATATATTCAATGCGCCACGGCGCCCAGATTCTCTTCATCCCTGTCCCTCCAGATCAATTCCCTCTTCCTTAAGTACGTCCGTAAGTCTCTTCATCAGGTCTTCCATTATTAAGTTTACTGTGGTCTCAACCTCGAGGTTCTCTATGACCGGCACGGAGTACTCCCTCGCCCGCTCCACCACGAAGTCCTGTATCTCCATTATGGCCTCGATGTGCTGGATGTAGTACTCGGCGGGCCTCTTGCTGTAGCGCTCCCTCGCGTAGAACCTCGCGGAGAGGGCCTCCTTCCCGGGAACCGTGATGACGTACATGAAGTCCATCGAGCCCATCTGGAAGTAGCCAGGAACCACGTGTATACCCTCTATTATTGTGTTGAAACCCTCCCTGTGCGCCCTCTCCAGAAGGGCACGTATCCCCACGCTCACGTGGCTTGTCTGCCTCTCAAAGCCGTATATGACCGGAGAGATACCCTTCAGGGGAGCCTTCAGTGCCTTCCACGCCAGGAACGATGAGCTGTGTATGCTCGGGAGGAGCTCCTCACTCACCATCTTCCTCATGACCTCCCTTATAGTGTCCGTCCCTATTATGCTCCTCAGGCCGAGGCGGAAGGCCAACTCCGTCGCTATCGTGGACTTCCCAACGCCCGTGGCACCGCCGAGAAGAAGAACCATGGGGATGCCCCTTCTCCTAACCTCGCTCCAGAAGATGTAGCGTCTCGCCTCGCGCTTGTAACCGTGCTCACGGAGCTTATTGTACGTTCTCTCACGTATCTCCTCCGTGGTTACCTCCTTCCTTCCCTCCGTCTCAAACTCCTTCATGACTTCCGTGGAGAGGGCGTAGGCCACCCCAACGTCAACGCCAGCGGAGGTTATCGAGCGCGTGAGAATACCGCGGGAGAATGGGAGTCTAATCTTCCCATCCCTCACTATTATCATGTGATCACCGGAGAAGAATCACAACAGCAAAAGATAAACTTTGTGGAAAGGGAAAAGGAAGAACCTCAGAGGCTCGAGAGAACCTTGGTGGTCACATCGTTGCCCTCTTTGTCGTATATCCTGACGTAGGCCTTGGCGGGCACCTTCATGTTGGCCCTCCTCATGGCCTCGAGGGCGAACTTGAGGTGGTTCCTGTTGACCCAAACGGTGAGGAGCTTCTGATCCTTCTTGAGCCTTGCGGCAAGGCCTATCGGCTTTCCGAAGGGCCTCCTCATACCGTTTCCGTAACGGTCGGCCTTCCTTCCGGTGGCCATCGGGTTCTCACGGAGCACCTGGAAGGGGTAGACCCTTATCTTGAAGTGGAAGTTGCTCCTACCGATGTTCCTGCTGAGGTAACGGTTGAGCTGCTGCCTTATGGCCTCGAGGGCGTTCTGCCTGATCTGAACGGGGTGTTCCATGTGAAGGCTGACCTCGTACTCAAACTCCGCTGAGAGGTTTCCCATATCGAAGATGGTGATCCTCGGGCCGGGGGCACCCCTTATGTACTCTCTCCTAGTGTAAGCGGGCTTTTTGACTTTTCTATCAATCTTAGCTGGTCTCAATCCCATACTCTCACCTCCAGATGAGCATGAACCTATTGCCTAACAGATTCCCCGTGCTTATAAAAGTTTTGGAAAGCCATTTTTAACGGTTACGGAAAGTTGGGGTATCGCGTTTTTTTAGCCCAAACGCCGAGAGCATCAGGAGCAGGGAGATGGGGAGGAAAGATAGCAGGCCCGAGTTGAACGTCAGCCCGAACCTCACCTGCCCGAAGGAGTAGGCGAACCCAAAAAGCATCCCTCCCGCGAAGGTGGAGAGGTTCTGGAGAGCGTTGATGCCGCCTATGGCGAGGGAGGAGCGGTGGTAGGTTGAGAGCACCTTTCTCGAAATCGGCCTAAAACTCTGGAAGGCGAAGAGCGCGAGAAATATTCCAAGGAAAACCGTTGGGGCCGTTTTTATGGAAGCGAACAGCGGTGAGAGCGCCGCCATGAGCGACGTAAGCACGACCATCATCCTCTCGCTTCTCACATCGGCAAGCCACGAAACACCGTAGCTCAGCATGGCCGCGAGAAAGCCCGTCCACCCAAGGAGCGTTGCGGTGGTAGCCCTGTCCAGTCCCAGCGCCTCCGAGACGTACACATACGTTATCTCGCCGGAGGTGAAGGCAACTATGGCAGCCATGAGCGAGGCTATGACAAGAACCCTTCTGGGGTCGAGGGAGGGTCTCTCCCCGCCAGGGGTTTTCTTTCTCCTCGGGACTATCCAGCCATCGAGCAAAACGTAGCTCGCCAGCATTATGAGGCCCGTGAGGAGGAAGAAGGCCGAAGCGAGCCACATCTGGCCAGAGAGCCCCCATCGAACTGTGAAAGCGTAGGCGTAGTTGCCGAGGAGAGAAGCTATGCTGCCAAAGAGGAAGTAGACGGAGGTAACCCTCGCCCTTATTTCCTTTGGAGTTACCACCGCTATCACGAACTGAGCCATCGGCCAGCTAAGGCCGTTTAAGAAGCCGTTGAGGAGTTTTATCCCCACCACCTGCGGCCAGCTTGAGGTGAGTGGATACAGCTGGACAGCTATTGCGTTGCCCATCATCGCTAAAGAACCTATGTAAACGAGCTTCTTACCTCTCTCAAGGATTAAGCCACCAAAAAGGGAAGATAACGCCCTCGCGAGGACAAAAGATGTTGAAACCACGGATAGGGAGAGCATGCTGGCCCTTAGAACGTCTCGCGTGTAGAAGGCCACCGCTGGAGTGGCGAGGCGGAAGGCGAGCGTGCCTGTGAATGCTGAGAGCACGAGAAGTGCTATTCCCAAAAGTCGTCTTCTCTCCATTCGATCCCCCAAAACTGTAGGGACCGGGCTTTAAAAGGGTTGGTGGTGCCCAAAAGCATTTAACCATATCAACCGAAGGGGAAAGGGGATCCCCATGAGGAGAAGCCTGTTTCCGGCACTGGGGAAGTTTAAAGCCTATCTCAACACCGCAAGCATGGGGCTCATGCCTTCAACGGTTCTCCACGAGGTGAACAAACTCCTAACGGACGTACTCGACTTCGAGGGGAACGTAAACTCCGTTGACTATATGGACCCGGCCTTCCTCGAACCAGCCCTCAGAGAGGCTGCGGAGCTGATGAACGTCAAAACGGAGAACGTCGGCCTTTCCGTTCAGACGACCGAGGGATTGAGGAGGATTCTCGTATCCCTCGAACCAAGGAAGGGCCAGAACGTGGTTTCACTCGACACGGAGTTCCCAACGCTACCTGCCCTCCTGAAGAGCTACTCCAGAAGGTTCGGACTTGAGTTGAGGGTGGTGGAGAACAGAAACGGCGTACACCCGCTGGAGGACGTGGAGAGGGCCATAGACGATGACACCTTCGCGGTCATCCTGAGCAGCGTGAACTGGGCCACGGGCGAGAGGATGAACCTCAAGGAGATTTCAAGGGCCGCCCACGAGCACGGTGCCTATCTCATAGTTGACGCCGTCCAGCACCTCGGCTCACTCCGCCTCTACCCCGAGAAGGAGGGGGTCGATGCCCTGGCGGCCGGCGGCGAGAAGTGGCTCCTAAGCCCTGACACCGGGGCGGGGGTAATCTACGTCTTCGACGAACTCTTGGAGGAGATGAAGCCCCTGACCGGGCTCCTCAACAATGAGCCTCCCACCGGGGAGTGGGGCACGTGGTGGAGGCTGCCGGAGAAGGATCCGTGGGGAGTGCTGAAACCCGTCAATGGTGCCAAAAAGCTCGACTTCGGCGGCGGGCCGCCCTACCTGGTAGCGGCGGCCTTCAGGGCCTCGCTGAGGCTGATAAACGAGATCGGGATAGAGGAGATAGAACGGCACAACCTTAAGCTGGCGGGAAGGATAAGGGACGAGGCGATCAGCGCGGGCCTCGACGTGTTCGCAGAGGGCTCGGCGATAGTGACGATAAAAACCGGCCTGAGCTACGAGAGGGAAGAGGAAATCCAAAGGATGCTCAAGGATAAAGGGATAGCCGTCAGCCACCGCGGGGTTCTCGGTCACTACGGGATAAGGGCCTCGCCGCACCTCTACAACACAATGGAGGACGTTGAGACCTTCCTTGAGGAGCTTTTTGCAAGCATGGCCGATTAAACCACGTTTTTATTTTCTCATAATGGGGGAAGAAGGGTTAAGAGGAGAAGAGCCCAGCGGCTCCTTTTCCCTCTTCAACCGCCTTTCCTACCTTCAGCTCCATCCCGAAGGCGTTCGTAACGGTGCCCTCCTTGGCCGCCCAGAGGCCAGCCGGAAGAACTAACACGTCCCCCTCAAGCTTCCTCCCCGTCCTCCCTACCACGACGTAGGCTTCACTATCTGGAATTCCCGTTATTCCCGCCCTGATGAGTCCTGCTGCGTTAACTCCCTCATGGAGTATCAGCGTCGGCACTTCGAGGGGCTCCGCAGGTCCCTCGAGTAGCGCTATATCATAGTCCTCCTCGACCACCTCCTTACCCCTCAGGAGTATTTTGAGGAGAGGGTACTTCTCGGGGTCGGCCTTAAGGAGGACGCGCTTTGCCTTTTTGATATCCTCAAGAGTAGCCGTTGAAAGCCTGCCCTCAACCGTTGAGCCTATCGGGATGCCGTGCTTTTCGGCGAACTCCTTAAAGAAGGCTATCTCCTCGTTGGTCAGTTCTGGCGTGAGGATGAGCGCGTAGCCCTTCTCGGCTATGAACCTCTTCGCTTCTTCCCAGCTCACGGGCTTTCCGTTGAGGAGCGGCTGGACTAAATCCTCGGCCCAGGGTCTGGCGAAGCGGCAGGTGTCGCATAGGTACCTGTTCCAGCTCTCCTCGACGCTCGACGCCCTCACGAGCATTCCGTCGTAGACCTCTATGTTCATCTCGCAGGCGAAGGAACAGCCGTTGCAGACCGTTTTGACGGGGGTGGTCTTCCACGGGCCGGGCTTGACGAAGGGAAGCTTCTCGGTTATGGCCCCAACGGGACAGACGTCTATGGTCTCGCCGATGAAGACTCCTTTAGCGTCCCCCAGCGTCTCGCCGAGGGGCGGCGAAACCCTCGTCTTGAAGCCGCGGAAGAGGTAGTCGAGCACCCCCTCACCGGCAACATCGTGGGTAAACCTTACGCACTGGCCGCAGAGGACACACTTGTTGTTGTCGAGGGTGACGAACGGGTGGCTCTCGTCGAGCTCGAACCTGTTTTGCTCTCCCTCAAAGGCCTCCTGCCCCGCGTTGTAGAGCGTGGCGTACTCCCTCAGCTTACAGCGGAAGACCTCCATACAGCCACAGCTCATACAACGCTTGGCCTCTTCGAGCACCTGCTCCTCCGTCAGGGAAGGCTCGACCTCCTCAAAGTTCCCCTTCCTGATTTCGGGATCGAGGAGTTCCACCTTCGCCCGCGGCTTTCTCTCAACGCCCTCGTAGTCCTTCTCCGTGACCTTCTTCCAGTGGTTGTAGGGCCTGAGGTCGAAGAGCACACGGTAAAGGTCATCGTCGGCCAGAACTTTCTCGATGTGCTTCTCGGGCTCAAGCAGAACTTCCTTGGCCTTCTCAAGCTTGCCTTTAAGATACAAGTCTATCATTATCGCCGCCCTTCTCCCGGTGGCGATGCTCTCTATGACCGTCGAGGGACCGAGGACCAGGTCACCACCCGCGAAGACACCCGGAATGCTCGTCTGGAGAGTTACATCGTCCACGAGGGCCTTTCCGCGCTTCGCCTCTATGCCGAGGCCCTTGAGAAACCCCTCGTCGCAGTACTGGCCTATCGCGAGGATGACGTTGTCGGCCCTAACGCGGAACTCGGAACCCTCTACCGGTATCGGCCTCCTCCTGCCGCTGGCGTCCGGCTCGCCGAGGCGCATCTTTATCAGCTCGACTTCCTCGACCCTGCCGTCTCCGAGTATCTTGACCGGGTTCGTGAGGAAGAGGAACTCGACGCCCTCCTCGATTGCCTCCTCGACCTCGCGCTCGTTGGCCGGCATCTCTGCCTTGGAGCGGCGGTAGACAACGGTAACCTTAGCTCCAAGCCTTAAAGCCGTTCTCGCAACGTCCATGGCGGTGTTCCCACCGCCGACGACGATAACGCGCTCGCCGAGCTTCACTTCCTCGCCGGTGTTGACCCTCCGCAGGAACTCTATTCCGTGCATCACCCCCTCAAGCTCCTCACCCGGGATGCCCAGCTTCCTGCTCCTCCAGGCACCGACGCCGAGGAAGACTGCATCGTACGCCTCCTTTAGCTCCTCAAGGGTAACGTCCCTCCCGAGGGCAGTGTTGGTCTTCACCTCAATGCCCGTGTCGATGACGGTCGCGATGTCCTTGTCAAGGACGTCCCTTGGGAGCCTGTAAGGAGGAATGCCGTAGCGCATCATTCCGCCGAGCTTAGGCATCGCCTCGATTATCGTCACCTCGTGCCCCATCGTGCGTAGGTAGTAGGCACATGCAAGGCCAGCTGGCCCACCGCCGACGACGGCAACGCGCTTCCCGGTTGAGGGTGGAATCTCAGGCATCCACGGGCCGTGCTCGAGGTCGTAGTCGGCCGCGAAGCGTTTGAGCTGTCTTATCGCCAGGGGCTCCTCAACGAGGTTCCTCCTGCAGGCCTCCTCACAGAAGGCCGGGCAGACCCTCCCGAGGACAGCCGGGAGAATGTACTTCTCCTTCATCAGCTTCACGGCCTCGTGGTACTTGCCCATCGCTATGAGCGCTAAATACCCCTGGACGTCGCTGTGGGCGGGACAGCCGTCCTGGCAGGGCCCTATACAGTCGCCGTAGTGGTCTGAGAGAATCAACTCCAGAGCGGTCTTCCTCATCGAGACAACTTCGTTCGTGAGCGTTTCAACGCTAAGGCCTTCAATGGGCTTGAGGGTGCACGATGTTGTAACGCCCCTCGGAGTGCTCACGAGGCAGAGCCTGCAGGAGCCGTAGGGCTCAAGCTCTTCGGTATAGCAGAAGCCCGGGACGTGGGTAATCTCGCGCAGGAACTCTATGAGGGGCCTCCCCTCCGGAACCTCCGTTTCCTTACCGTTGAGGATAATCCTGACCATCACTCATCCCTCCCGGTGAGAATCTCTATGGCGTTGAACCGACACACCTCGTAGCAGGTACCACACTTGATGCATGCCTCCTGGTCGATGACGTGGGGCTTGAGCCTCTCGCCGCTGATAGCTTTGACTGGGCAGAATATCGCGCAGGCGGTACAGCCGGTACACTTGTCGGTGATTATGACGTACCTTATGAGCGGCTTGCAGACCTTCGCCGGACAGCGACCGTTTATGTGCTCGATGTATTCTTCCCTAAAGTAGCGGAGCGTCGTTAGAACCGGATTTGGAGCCGTTTGCCCGAGACCGCAGAGCGAGCCGGCCTTGACCTGATAGGCGAGCCTCTCAAGCTTTTCAAGGTCCTCCTCGGTCGCCTCTCCCTTCGTGAACTTGTCAAGTATCTCCCACATCCTCTTGGTGCCGAGACGACAGAAGGTGCACTTGCCGCAGGACTCCTTAACCGTGAAGTCGAGGAAGAACCTGGCAACGTCAACCATACAGGTGTCCTCGTCCATGACGACCATTCCGCCGCTGCCCATTATGGCCCCTGTCGCGTTCACGCTCTCGTAGTCAACGGGAGTGTCAAAGAGCTCTTCCGGAATGCAGCCGCCCGAGGGGCCACCAAGCTGAACCGCCTTGATCCCCTTGCCAGTCTTCGTCCCGCCGCCTATCTCGTAGAGTATCTCCCTAAGTGTGATTCCCATAGGAACCTCCACGTTGCCGCCGTGCTTTATCTTGCCCGATAGCGCGAAGACTTTCGTCCCCTTGCTCTTCTCCGTTCCAAGTGAGGCGTAGGCCTCCGGGCCGTGCCTTATTATCCAGGGCACGTTCGCCCAGGTCTCCACGTTGTTTATGTTGGTGGGCTTTCCGAAGAGGCCCTTCTGGGCAGGGTATGGGGGTCTCGGCCTCGGCATGCCACGCTTACCTTCAATGGAGGCTATGAGTGCAGTCTCCTCACCGCAGACGAAGGCTCCAGCCCCTTCCTTGATGACGATGTCGAAGGAGAAGCCGCTCCCGAGGATGTTCTCCCCCAGAAAGCCCCTCTCCCTAGCCTGCTGGAGAGCTATCTTTAGCCTTCTTATGGCCAGCGGGTACTCCGCTCTCACGTATATGAAGCCCTTCGTTGCCCCGATTGCGTAGGCACCGATTATCATACCCTCGATTACGCGGTGAGGGTCGCCCTCAAGGACGTTCCTGTCCATGAAGGCTCCTGGGTCGCCCTCGTCGGCATTGCAGACTATGTACTTCTCGTCCCCCTTCGCTTGGCGGGTGAACTTCCACTTCAGCCCCGTGGGGAACCCGGCACCCCCGCGACCGCGGAGACCGGATTTTGTGATGACCTCTATTATCTCCTCCGGATCCATCTTAAGGGCCTTTTTGAGGGCCTCGTAGCCGCCCGCTTGGATGTACTCGTCTATGTTCTCGGGGTCTATGTAGCCGGAGTTTTCGAGGACTATCTTCTTCTGCTTGGCGAAGTAACCATCAACGTCCCATGTCTTTCTCTCGCCGTTCTCCCACCAGTCGCGCTTGACTACCCACTCCTCCACCGGCTTCCCGTTGAGGACGTGCTCCTCTATGATCTTCGGGACTTTCTTGGGGTCGACGTGGCCGTAGGTGATAATCTCATTCTCGGTGATTATGTCCACGAGGGGCTCGCGGTAGCACATGCCGACGCAGCCGACTATCTTGAGGGGAACATCTATACCGCGCTCCTCAAGCTCCTGCTTTATCGCCTCGTAGGTCTCCTTGGCACCTGCCGCTATACCGCAGGAGTTCATACCCACTGCTATGGCCTTGACCTCAGACATCGAGCTTCCCCTCCCTGAGCTTCCTGATGAGCTTCCTCACCTTCTCGGGAGTGAGCTTGCCGAAGACCTTCTCGTTGATCATGATGACGGGAGCGAGGCTGCAGCAGCCCAGACAGGCGACGCGCTCGAGCGTTACCAGCCCATCTTCCGTCGTCTGACCCTCCTCTATGCCAAGCTCCTCCGTTATAGCCTGCGCTATGTTGACCGCGCCGTTGACGTGGCAGGCGGTGCCGTGGCATATCTTCACAACGTACTTCCCGAGCGGCTCGAAGCGGAACTGGGCGTAGAACGTAGCGACACCGTAAACCCTGCTCAGCGGAAGCCCGAGGTAGTTCGCTATCTCCTCCATGGCCTCCCGCGGAAGGTAGCCGAAGCGCTCCTGCGTCCTCTGGAGAAGGGGGATGAGAGAGCTCGGCTCGGGAGGATAAGAGCGTATGTAATCGAGGTTTGCTTCCATAACACTCACCTGCACCTTTTTCGAAAAAATTTCGACTTTAATGTTTATAAAAGTGCACTAAAGCACATGTTTGAAACAATTGGTTGGCAACCGTTTGTTTGAAAAATTCTTAAATCGTTTCTTTACAAACTTAAAATTGACAATCCCCGTATGGCGGTGGTGCCTTTGAGATATATAAAATTGCCTTCCGAAAATTTTGAGGAGTTCTTCAACTCGCTGAAGAGTCTGGGGAGGGTGTACGCCCCGGTGAAAAAGGGAAAGGTCTATTCTTTCCAGGAGGTTCAGACGGCTGGGGACATGGCCCTTGACTACAACAGAACCATGCTCCCGCCGAAGAAGTTCTTTGTAAGGCCCAGGGAGAGCATTCTCCACCTCAAGAACGGCAGATGGGAAGACGGTGCCAAGGAGGAGATGTTCGTCCTCTTCGGCCTCCACTCCTGCGACATCCACGGGCTTAAGATACTCGACAAAGTGTATCTCGAGGAGCCCGCAGACCCCTATTACAAAGCGAGGCGCGAAAAGGCTTTCATAGTCGGGATAAGCTGCATTCCAGATGAGTACTGCTTCTGCCGGAGCCTGGGAACGGACTTCGCCATGGACGGCTTTGACCTCTTCCTCCACGAGCTGCCGGATGGATGGCTCGTCCGCGTCGGGAGCGTGAGGGGGCATGAGGTTGCTTGGGAGAACGAGGAACTGTTTGAGAGCGTTACAGAGGAAGACCTCGCGAACTTCAGGGCCTTTGAAGAGAGGCGCGCGGCCTCTTTCAAGAGAAAGCTCAGCAAGGAAGGCCTTGCCGACATGCTCGACTTAGCCTACAACAGCCCCGTGTGGAAAAAGTACGCGGACATATGCCTCGCCTGCGGCAACTGCAATATGGTATGCCCAACCTGCCGCTGTTACGAAGTTTGCGATAAGTGGACGAACGCATATGAGGCCGTGAGGGAGAGGCGCTATGATTCCTGCTTCATGGAGAGCCATGGTCTCGTTGCAGGCGGCCACAACTTCAGGCCGACGCGTTTGGATCGCTTCAGGCACCGCTACTACTGCAAGAGCTACTTCGACCCCTCGGCCGGCTTTAACTGCGTCGGTTGCGGCCGCTGCGACGAGTTCTGTCCCGCTAAGATAGAGCACGTTAAGGTTCTCGACGAGGTAAGGGGGTCACTGCAATGACCGGGAATCCGTACCTCTCTTACGACGCGAGGATTCTTGAGGTCAAGGATCTGACACCGAGGGAGAAGCTCTTCACGCTCCGCTTTGTTGACCCTGAGGCAGGAGAAAAGTTCGACTTCAGGCCGGGCCAGTTCGTGATAGTGGACGTCAGGGGCTTCGGCGAGTTCCCGATAAGCCTCTGCTCCTCTCCCACAAGGAGGGGCTACATCCAGCTCTGCATAAGGAAGGTCGGCAGGATGACGAAGTTCATCCACAGGATGAAGGAAGGCGAGGTAGTCGGCATCCGTGGCCCCTACGGCAACGGCTTCCCCATGGAGAAAATGGAGAGCTCTAACCTCGTTCTCGTGGCCGGCGGTCTCGGGATGGCGCCTTTGAGGTCTGTCCTCTGGTACGCGATAGATTCAGGAAAGTACGAGCACATCTGGCTCTTCTACGGAACGAAGGCCTACGAAGACCTGCTCTTCAGGGATGAAATAGTCCATCTCCTGAAGCACGGTGATGCCATGAACTGCAACGTAAAGCTCGCCTACGAGGTCGAGAGCCCCTCGTGCGTCTACCTTGAGAAGGGCTTCTCGGACAGGGTCTGTCGGGGGGTTGTGACGGACCTCTTCCGCGGGGAGGAGTTCGACGTGAACAACACATACGCCCTCATCTGCGGGCCTCCGGTGATGTACCGCTTTGTGATAAGGGAGCTCCTGGACAGGAAACTCTCCCCAGGGAGGATATACATGACCCTCGAGAGGCGCATGCGCTGCGGAATCGGCAAGTGCGGCCACTGCATCGTCGGGACGAGCACGTCAATCAAGTACGTCTGCAAGGACGGCCCGGTCTTCACGTACTGGGACGCCCTCTCAACAAGGGGGTTGATATGATGGGAAAGCTCAAACTCGGTGTTTTTGAGCTTACGGACTGCGGCGGCTGCGCGCTCAACATACTCTTCCTCTACGAGAGGCTCTTCGACCTCCTGGAGTACTACGAGATAGGTGAGTTCCACATGGCTTCGAGCGTGCACGACGGCAACCACTACGATGTCGCCATAGTCACGGGCACGGTCTCGAGCCACCGCGACCTGGAGCTTCTAAAGAATGCCAGGAACCACTCCGAGTACCTGATTGCGCTTGGGACGTGCGCCACACACGGGGACGTCCAGGCGAGTGTGGAGGGAAAGATTCGGGAGAAGCTCGAAAGGGTTTACGGCACGCGGGGGAACCCTATGAAGGCTCTGGAGTCAAAGCCGGCCGTTGAGTACGTGGCCGTTGATTTGGCAATCCCCGGCTGTCCCTATGACAAGGAAGAGCTGTACCAGGCACTCATGAACATAGCGAAGGGCATAGACCCGGTTCGTCCGGACTACCCGGTATGCGTCGAGTGCAAACTCAACGAGTACGAATGCGTTCTCGTGAAGAGGAACCTTCCCTGCCTCGGGCCGATAACCCTCGGCGGCTGCAACGCCGTCTGCGTACGCTCCGGTCTCGGGTGCATAGGGTGCAGGGGCCCTCTGCCCGGCGAGGTAAACCCCGCGAGCGAGTACGAGATACTAAAGGGCAAGGGCTACGATGACGACTACATAGTAAGGAAGTTCAAGACCTTCGCGAGGTGGGAGCCGTGATAATCGAACTGAGGGAGTTTGCGCGCGTTGAGGGCAACGGGAAGGCTGAGATACTCATCGAGGACGGCGAGGTCAAGGACGTGAGGCTCAAAATCGTCGAGGGCCCGCGCTTCTTCGAGCTCCTGACCCTGGGAAGGCACTACTACGACGTGCCCGACCTTGAGGCGAGGATATGCGCGATATGCTATCTCGCCCACAGCGTCGCCTCTGTCATGGGGATAGAGAGGGCCTTCGGCGTGGAGGTTCCGGAGGAGATAACCCTCCTCAGGGAGCTCGGCCTCATAGGGGAGTTCCTCGAGAGCCACGCACTGCACCTCTACCTACTGGTCGCACCGGATGTTTTCGGCTACCCCGACGCCATAAGGATGGCGACGAAGCACGGCGAGCTCGTGAAGGAGGGGCTCGCGCTCAAGGCCTTCGGCAACAGGATAAGGGAGCTCATCGGTGGAAGGGAGATTCACGGCATAAACGTCAAGCCAGGCGGATTTGGACGTTACCCCACCACCGAAGAGCTCGAGGCAATGGAGCGGGAGAGCAAGGCATTTCTGAGGCTCGCCAAGAGGGCGGTGAGGCTCTTCGCCGGACTTGAACCCTACGGCGAGAAAGCTAAACACCTCGTCGCCACCGACGGCTACCTGTGGGGGGAGGAGCTAATCGCCGAGGATAAAGAGAGCTTCCACTACACTGAGAGAATAGAGGAGCACTCCCTCGCATACAGTTTCGCCAAGCAGAGCCGCTATAACGGGGAGAGCTTTTTCGTCGGGGCCTTGCCGAGGCTCCTGCTAAAGGGCGAGCAGTTAACGCCCGAGGCGAAGCGCCTGCTGGAAGAGCATAGGGAGAAACTTGAGAGCGGCCATGTGAGCTACAACAACCTCGCGCAGGCGATAGAGCTTGTGTACTCCCTCGAAAGGGCCAACGAGATAGCGAAAACACTCCTCGATAAGGGCATCTCAGGCGAGAACGTCCCCGTGGAGCCGAAGGAAGGAGAGGGAATTGGCTACGTCGAGGCACCGAGGGGAGTCCTGATACACCACTACCGCACCGATTCGAGCGGGAAGATAGCCTACTCGAACATCATAACTCCCACAGCACTGAACCACGCCATGATTGAGGCCAGCCTGCTGAAGGAAGCCAGAGCCCTCTACGGTGAAGTCGAGGAGGCGGAGATGGTGCAGAGGCTGGAGGAGACGGTGAGGGCCTTCGACCCGTGCATCTCCTGCTCCGTCCACCTCGTGAGGCTTTGAGTTTTCTTTTTTCTTCATTTCAGCCTAACTTTTGTGAGGAGAGGGTATGTTCCAACGTTCCGGGGCAACCTTTTCCCAGAGAGCACCCATGAACCACTCCCGCCAGACCACGAGATGATGGACCGAAGGAACCGAAAAGTATTTGTAAACTCGTGAGCAGGTTTTGGTATAAAGCAAAAGGCGGTGGCAACAATGTCACTTCAGGAAGTGTACACCCTCCTTGACTCCATGAAGTTTGGTGAGACCGTCCTCGTTGAATACCAATCTCCGAGCTACATCCTTGACTTCCTCCTCCTTCTCCTGAAGCACTACGCCGATGAGAGAGGGCTCCCCCTCGTCATTGATGACAACCTCGACATCCTCCACGTTGTAAACGAACACCTGAAGCTTTTTGGTGTGGAAGGTGCCTTTGACGGGGCGATGGTTGTCAAAACGGGCGGAAAGATAAACGTCGGGAACGTCGTTGGGAGAATCCCCCTCGAAGGAGAGCCCTCCCTCTATCTGAGGAGGTATGAACAGCTCTCGAGGGAGGTATTGTCAGGGGTTAAAAATGCAATCAACGCCGTTATCGGGCTTGAAAGACTCTTCGCCTTCACAGAGAACAGGGCCGACTTCTACAGCATAATCTCCTCCATCCAGACCTTCGTCGGGAATCACGGGAGAAAGGCATTCTATTTCGTGGACGTGGATATTGCCGAAAGGGTCCCCTTCAACCCCCTTCCCGAGCTCGAGAGGATAGCCACGACGGTTATCGTTACGAGACCTCAGAAGGACAGAGGAATTGGAAGAATAGTAAAGGGCACGAACGTTGAAGCCCTCGGAAAGGAAATTGAGGTATCGCTCACCGAGCTCCTCTGAAGAGCAGGGCGAGCAGGGCTACCAAGAGTATCAGCGCCGGTCCGCACGTCCCCTTTTCTTCCGGCTTTTCGGTGGTTAGGAGCACGGTGGCGTTGGTTCTCCCGTAGAGCGTCACGTTGAGGGGCTCAAGGTCATCTCCGTAGAGCTCAACGGAGAAGGTTCTCCCCTCCGGCAGGGGCACTATCTGGAAGTAGTACTCCCCGTTCCGGAACAGGGGCATTGGCTCCGCCAGCTCCGGAATGTCGCCCTTTATCCAGAGCTCACCCCCATTGACGAGGCTCGCGTTCACCACGAGGAGCGAGGCCCTGACTTTTCCGCTCAAATAGTGCAGTTTGAGGTGGTTGCTCTCCTCCTTCCCCTTCGCCCACACGTCAATCCACGCCTTGGGCGTTTTCAGCTCCGGAACCGCTATCACCGCATAGCCCTCGCCGCGCTCGACCACCTTCGCCTTCTTTCCGCCCACGAAGAAGTCCTCGTCCCCCTCAAGGGCTCCCCCTACGATAACCCTCATCCCGGGCCGGGCGGTGTAGGGGGTGAGCGAGCCAAGGAGGGGCTTCTTCTGCTCCCCACCGTAGGGGAAGACGAGAACCCTGTGGGCGGGGGCGCTTATAACTGCCTTTCCGCCCTTAACCTCCATCTCCACGCCGTAGAGGACGTCCCTGTAGGTGCCATCGGGCCAGCCCAGGTTCAGGGAGAGCTCCCTTGAGTCGAGCTTGTTCACCACCACGAGAACCCTCTCCCCGCCGAAGGCCCTCTCGAAGGCCCACGTATCGTAGTCTGCATAGAGGGTGCTCAGGTTCCCGTAGGCAAGGCCGTCGTTGTTCTTCCTAAGCTCCGCGAGGGTTCTTATTATCCTCGATGCCTCCGTGGCGTTGTCGAAGACCATCATGGGCCTGTTGTAGGGGTCCCCATTGCCGTCGTGGCTGACCAGGTAGCTCTCGTCCCCGTAGTAAACAACCGGAACCCCCGGGAGCGTGAGTGTGAGGGCGAGTGCCATGTGGTACCTCTCCCTGTCGGGGTTCTCGTTGAGGAAGCGCACGAGGTCGTGGCTGTCGAGGAAGTTGATTTGCTTGGCCGGATAGACGAAGCCCGAGAAATACCCCTCAAGCGTCTCAGCTAGACGCTTCATGCTCCCAGCTTTGGCGAAGGTGTCCACTATTGCTCCCCTTATCGGGATGTTGATCACCGGTGCGTAGTCGGAGTAGAGGTAGAGCCACCCCATATCGTCGTCCCTGCTCGTATCGAGCTTGTAGTACTCGCCGAAGGTGAAGAGGGGCTCATCGAAGTGTGTGTAGAAGCCCACGAGCCAGCCGAGGTCCATGTGCTTCACGGCATCGAGGCGGAAGCCGCAGGCGCCGCTGTTAACGAAGAGCTCCGCGCCCTCCTTGAGGTAAGAATCAACCCACGGGTTGAGGTGGTTGAAGTCGGCCAGACCGTAGAGGTTTTTCGATTTCATCTCCCAGCCGTAGTAGTTCTTGATGTTGCCGTTGTGGCGGTAGACGTTCTCAATGCTCCCCGTGTAAGGGTTCACGGTGGCGTTCTTTCTGTCCGCGTAGTAGTTGGTGATGAAGGTGCCGTTGTCGTAGAGGGCTCCAAACTCGCCATCCGTGGCCGGGTTGGAGTGGTTGGGGACGTAGTCAACCACGATGCAAATCCCGCGCTTTTTTGCCTCCTCGACGAGTCTTCTAAACGCTTCCCAGTCCCCGAAGTGTTCCTCTATCCGCTTGTAGTCTTTCGTCCAGTAGCCGTGGTAGGGGGCGCTCGCGAAGACCATAGTGTCCACGTTGTCGTTGAGAGGGGAAAGCCACAGCACCGTCACGCCGAGGCTCTGGAGGTAGTCGAGCTTTTCCGTTATTCCCTCGAGGTCCCCGCCCCAGTAGAGGCGGTAGTTCCTGTGGTCCGGGTCGTAGAGGGGGGCGTTGTTGCTTGAGTTGCCGTCGTAGAAGCGGTCAACCATTATCTGGTAGATAACCCCCTTCTCGGGGATTTGATACGCCGAGACCCCGGGGAGGAGGAGTAAAAGTATGAGCAGTACCGCTACTCTACGCATTGTATCACCGCGAGTGAATAAGGAGGAGAAATTATAAGTCTTGCGCCGGAAGGCGTACCTCGCCGGAGCGGGGCCCCTTCGTGAAGCGGAGCACAAAAATCCAAATAGGCAAGTGTGAGGGGTGAAGAGCAAATCCCCTCAAACCACCCTGCCCTCCGTGAGAACCCTAGGCGCTATGAAAGTTCCTATGCGCTCCGTTTTATCGCCAACGGCCCTTACCTTCTTCAGCAGCTCGAAGACGTTTCCGGTAAACATGTTGTCCTTGAAGGGCACTACCTCCCCATTCCTCACCACGTAGCCCAGTCCGACGGTTAGGGAGAAGTCGCCGCTCACGGGGTTGGCGGTGTGCTCCCCGAAGACCCGCTTTATGATGACTCCCTCGAAGTCCTCAAGGCTTTCCTTCCCCGGCTCCACGATAATGTTGCTCGTCCCGATGTGGGGCTTTGTCCTGAAGTCCCTGACCGCGTTCCCCGTGCTCTCCACCCCAAAGAGCCTCGCGTAGTACTCGTCAAAGAGGAAGCTCTTAAGCTGGCCGTCCTCAACGAGGGGCGTTCTCCTCCCGGGGTTGCCCTCCCCGTCGAAAGGATAGCTCCCCATCCCTCCTGGAAGGGTCGCATCGTCCACGAGGGTTAAACCGCCCCCAACCTCCTCGCCCGGCTCCCTAAAGCGGGAGCGTCCGTGGTGGACGTTCTCCGCGTTGAGGTTCTCGACGAGAATACCTATCACCGCGGAGAGGGCGTGGGGTTCAAGGAGGAGCTCCCCACCATAGCTCTCAAGGGGCCTCGCCATGTAGCTCAGTTCGGCCTCCTCGAGGGCCTTCGAGATACCCTCCTCAAAGGCATCCTCGAGTTTGGGGAGCGTCCTGAAAGTAAGGTAGTGGCTCCCGGTCCCCGTTTTATCCCCTCTCCTCACCACGTAGGTGGATACCGTCATGGCCGTGGCCTCACTCTCCATAAAGATACCGTTGGAGTTGGCCACACCGTCGTGAGCCACTCCGAAGGCGAGGGAGGCGGAAAAAAGGTACTCGCTCCCGAGGCGCTCCATCTCGGCCCTCTCACTCCCGAGGAGCTCGAGGGCATCGTTAAGGGCCTCCTCAAAGCCCATGTTCTCTATCTTGGGGTCGTAGAGGTCCTTTACCCTGGGAACGGGCTTCCGGTCGGGAAAGCCCAGGAACGGAACCCCACCAACCTTCGCGAGCTTTATGGTATGCTTAACGAACTTCTCGAGGGTCCCCCTATCGTGGGTAAGGCCCGTGATGTAGGAAAAGCCCTGCTTCCCGTCCACGCCGATTCTGAGGCCTACCCCAGAGTGAAACTTACGCTGGGCCCTCTCAAGTTCTCCGCGCTCTATTTTAAAAGAACTTCCCCTCCCTTTCTCCCAGTAGAGCTCCCACTCAACGTTTTCCCTCTCGAGGATTCCTATGAGCTCGTCTATCATTTCAATCCCCCCACGAGGGCCCTCGTGAGTATATGCGGCCCACCGTCATCAACGGGCACCCACTGGCCCTTGCCGCAGTAGCCGGGGAAATCAACCCGCAGGTCCTTCCCTATGGCGCGGATTTCCCTCAGGACGTCAAGTATCTTGCCCGAGAGGGCCACGTCCCGGAGATGGGCCTTTATCTCGCCGTTCTCTATGAGGTAGCCCTCCTTGGCCCCGAAGGTGAAGGTGCCGTTGGCTATGTCAACCTCACCCCCCTTGTCGCCCACCATGTAGAGGCCCCTCCTAACCTCCGCCACCATCTCCTCAAAGCTCCAGTCCCCGGGCTCTATGAAGGTGTTGCTCATCCTCACGAGGGGCTGGTGAGCGTAGCTCTGGGCCCTTCCGTGGCCGTTCGGCTCGAGGTTCAAAACCGCGCTCGTCTCCCTGTCGTTGAGGTAGTTGAGAAGCACACCATCCTTTATTATCTCAACGCGCCTAGCCTTTATCCCCTCGTCGTCGTAGACGTAGGATCCAAACCTGCCCGGGAGCGTGGGGTCGTCCACAACGGTGAGCCCCTCCACGCCTATCCTCTCACCGAGCCTCCCGGCGAGTATGCTCTCGCCCGTTTTGACCGCGTCAGCTTCAGCCGCATGCCCTATGGCCTCGTGGATAAAAACGCCGGCAAGTTCCGGGTCGGCTATAACCTCAAACTCACCCGATGGCGGCGGGGAAGCCCTGAGGAGCGATAGAGCCTTCTCCTTAACGAAGGAGGCCCACTCCTCCACGTTAACGCGCTCGATTATCTCCCATCCTCCCGTGCCCCCGAATATCTTCCAGTAGGACTGCATCTCCGCGTTCTCCTTGGCAGTGGCGCTGAAGAAGAGCCTCGCCCTCGGCACGACCGTTTCAACCTCGCTCCCCACGGAGTTGAAGTAGAACTGCCTCTTAACGCCCTCCCCGTAGGAGACGCTCCTGTTGGAGATGCCCTCCCCCATAAGGTGGCCGTCTATCTCTCGAACCAGCTCAAGCTTCTCCTCGAGGGAAACGTCATCAAAGGGTCTCCCCATGGGGATAACCGCCCTGTCCTTAACGGGGTCGCCCTCGTATACCCTGGAAGAGCCGCCCGAGAGGCGGGCTATTTTCATGGCCGTCTCAATGGCCTTTTCAGCCCTCGAGAGGTCGTTAGCGCTTGAGAAGCCCCAGGAACCCTTGAAGGCCCTCACGCCTATTCCAACCTCGGTGTTGGCGGAGAGCTCCTCAAGCTCGGAGTTCTGCATGTGAATCCCCAGAGCGGTCGTTCTGACGATTCTAACCTCGTAATAATCAATCCCGTGCCTTCTCGCAAGCTCCTCGGCCTTTCTCACAATGGCTTCGTACTCCAAAACCCTCACCTGTGAATGAGGCCGTTGAGTAAGTTTTAAAACTTTCGAGGGAGAAAATTTTTGGATGATGGCCATGCGCCGGTACCTCTCTTCCGTTCTAACCCTCGCCCTATCGCTCATCCTGATACTCTCACTTACCTCCTTCTCGAAGGCGTTTCTCAAGGAATCCCTTGAGGAGGGAAGGCCCCAGAGCATTGAAGAGCTCCTTCTGAACAGGGAGCCGCCGGAGGGCCTGAACGAGTTTCTCAGGGGCATGAACATGACCCCTCCAGGCGGGGGGAACGCTACGCCCAATACGCCCAAGATGAAGACCCCCAATGAGGTGGACGTACGCCAGAACCTGTACTCCCTCCTCGGGAGTGAGGCCAGGCCGGTTATGGTGGTCTCGGGAGCGGCTCACACGAACTACCTGCGCCAGAACGTCTACACCACCTACGAAAACGGCGTGTGGAAGGGGGCACCAGAGGACTTCTCCCACACCACTCCGGAGCTCCCGGAGGTGGCGGATTGGGTTGATGCCACCACGGTCAGGGACGAGATAACGGTGAAGCCCGTCGAGCCGATTGAGGGGAACCTCTTCACGGCCCTCTACACCACGGACGTCTCCACGGAGGCGCTTTATTCGCCCTCCTCAAACCTTTTCCGGGCCATCAATGAAGTCCCTGAGTACAGCTTCACGACCGTGCACTACATCCCCTCGAAAGGGGCTACATTCTCTTTAAGGTCGCCACCCATGGAGGAGTACCTCCAGGTGCCGGAGGTGAGCGAAAGGGTTAGAGAATTTGCTAAATCCCTCGTGAACGATGGCATGAGCGACTACGAGAAGGCGGAGGCGATAGAGAACTATCTACGGAACAACTACGTCTACGACCTGAGGGCCCCTCCTGCCCCCGAGGACGTTGACCCGCTTGAGTGGTTCCTCTTCCACTCGAAGAGGGGCGTCTGCCTGGACTTCAACTCCGCCTTCGTAATACTCGCGAGGCTCAACGGCCTCTCAGCAAGGCTCGTAACGGGTTTCTACATTGACGCCACGCCCTACGAGCAGGTTGTCAAACTCAACCAGGCCCACGCGTGGGCGGAGGTCTATTTCGAGGGACTCGGATGGGTGGTGTTTGACGCCACAGGAGTACCGGAGGAGCGCGTGAGGGTGCGCGAGAGGGCTGTGGAGGAGAGCATCATCACCGCCGAACAGCTCCGCGGGATGATGCCCCAGCCCTACCGCCTCATAGTGGAGCCCAACCCCCTCCACCTGAAGGTCGGGGAGGAGGGAAAGGTCAACGTCACGCTCATAAGGGAGGACTCAACTGTTCAGGCCGACTTTCTCGTGAGCTTCTCACCCCCCTACGGGGACGCGCTCATCCTCCACGGGACCAACGTCACGGAAAGCACGAGGATAGGGGCCTTTGACTCCCCCGGAAACTACACCTCTGTGGTAACGGCCTCTCTGGGTGGGAACACCCTGACAACCGAAACCCTGAGGATAATCGTGGAGGAGGAGAGATTCAGCATAACCGCCACTCCCTCCAACGTCACGACTACGAGGGGGAGATGGGTTGAGGTGAGGCTCAGGGTAATCCCAAGCGGCGGCTTTAGAAGGGTGGTGACCCTTAAACCCTCCCTCCCCTTCAACTGGAGCCTCTCGAGGAAAGCCGGAGTTCCCCCCTTCGAGAGCACTCTGAAATTCTACGTCCCCGAAGATGCCGAACCCGGCAGCTACGTAATATCCATAGTGGGGAATGGAGGAGGCAAAACCTACACGCTCCAGGTGCCCGTCAGGGTGGTCGCCCCCACGAGGGTGGAGATAACCGACTTCCAGAGCGAGGCAAGGCTCGGGGAGTGGATGTGGGTGAAGTTCAGGCTCACGGACGACTTTGGAAGGCCACTCCCCTACGGATCGGCAGGGGTGGACGGGATTTACCTGACGCTGAACAGGACGAAGGAAGAGGAGGGCGTGCCTTTACCAAGGAAGGGACTCTCCTACTGGGAAAAGGGAGAGGTGGAGATGGAAGTCTTCATCCCGGCGGAGCTCGACGTTGGGGAGTACCACATCGTCCTCCACTATCCGGGCAACGGCTACTACCTTCCCTCCAACAGCGACCCGGTGGTGAAGATAAAGGCCGAGAGCGAGTTCGAGGTGGAGACGTTCAACCTAACGCGCGCCGGCGAAGTCAGAATCCTCGGAACCCTCAAGGAAAAGTACGGGAAGGGAATAAAGGGTAGCGTAAGCCTTTTCCTCGACGGAAACCTTCAGGAGTTCATCGAAACCCACGAAAACGGCACCTTTGAGGGGAGAGTTACGGTAAGCCCCGGAGAGCACACGGTGAGACTGGAATATGGAGGAGACGAGTACCACGATGCAACCTCAGCGGAGTGGAGCTTCAGGGCCGTGGACGTCATCGTTAACGCGCCCGAAACCTGGGAGGTGGGCGAGAAGGTCAGGATAACGGGAAAGGTCCTTGGAGTGGAGGAGGGCATGGTGTTCCTCTCCTCCGCCTTTGAGAGCTTCAACGCGACGCTGAAGGACGGGAACTTCACATTTAAGGTAAACACCACGAAACCCGGGGGTTACACGCTCATCCTCTCCTATGAAACGCTCCCCCTCTGGGAGGGGAAGGTCAAAGTGGTCTCCCCCACGAAGCTCGAGGTCGAGGCACCGAAGATCAAAGCTGGAGGAGAAGAGAACGTCACGGTAAAACTTACGGACGCCATGGGGAACCCCCTCCCTGGAAGGACTGTCGAGGTCACCATAGATAGGACGTATAAGGCCACAACGGACGCCAACGGGAGCGTTGTAATAACGGTGAAGGGAATTAGGAGGGGAACATACGACGGAGTGGCCGTCTTCAGGGGAGAGGAGTATTACATGCCTTCCGAGGTGGCCTTCGAGCTCAGGGTGTACTCCTACCTGGACTACCTGCCCTACATACTCTCCGCCCTCCTCGTGCCAGCAGCGCTTATAGCCTACAGGAGAAGGGACGAGCTGGAAAAGCTCGTGATGGAGTTTCTACCCGAGCCCCTGAGGATAGCCTTCGACAGGGAGCCACCCGTTTACGGTGTGGGCGATGGGATAAAGGTCTCCCTTGAAGAGGAAGCGGAGCTCTACGTGGACGGGGAGCTTATCGGCCGCGGAAGGGAGTTCACCCTCTCCCTCATTAAGGGAACGCACGTGGTCGAGGCGGTGGGCAGGAAGAGAGGAAAGGCCAGAGTCCACGTGGTTGACTACCGTGAGGAGGTAATCCGCCTCTACGGGAAGCTCCTGAAGAAGGCGGAGGAGATGGGGATTAACACAGAGGACAGGACACCGGAGGAAGTGAGGCGCTTTTTCGAGGAGAAGGGGTATGACCCCGGGGCGCTTAAGGAGCTCACATGGCTGTTCGAGGTGGCCAGGTACAGCATCTACCCCTTCGGCTGGGAGGACTTCCTGAGGTTCTACAGGGCGCTTTCGGAAGTTGTGGGTGATCCCTATGGAGAGGAAGATTGACGTTGGGACTTTCATAACGTACCCGCTGCTCATGGGAGTGGTCTACCTGCTCTCCGGCTACTCCCTCACGGAGGCCTATGTGAAACCGTTCCTCCTTTCAATGGAGGCTTTCCTCGGGGCGCTCTTTGCAGGGGCGGTAATGGAAGGGTTTGAAGAGACGAAGAGGGTAAGCGGTCCGGTCAAGGGGCTGGGGGTGGTGCTCTTCACCTACCTCCTCCCCGAAGAGGTTCTCCCCTTCAGCCTCCACGACCCCCTCGCCTTCCTCGCCCTCGGCGTTTGGGTTGCCTCCCTCGCCCCGAAGCTGCCCCTAAGGGCCTCATTCGTGGTGAGGGGGGTTGGAGTGTTCACAGCCCTCTACGCCCTCTCAACCGTCGAGCAGCTGGCCCTATTCGCCGACGCCTTCATCTACGCCGGAATAGCCGTTCTCGTGGCGTATACAGCGGTCACACTCGAGCACGAGGGAATCATCCCCGGCCACTTCGTAGAGAGGAACCTCGTGGCGATAGCCCTCGTGGCGGGAACGGTAGGCCTCTACCTCGACGTGAGGCCCTACGCGAAGGAGAACTTCCCGGAGCTGGTGTTCTACGTTGACTGGGGGCTGCTCGCCCTCGCGGTGATCCTCGCGGCGCTTGCCCTCTACGCCAACTTCTCAAAGGAGAACCTCGAGAACTACCTTGTGGGGGAGTGGAGGAAGCACGAGAGCTCCGTCCAGATAAGGGCAGATGAAGAGTTTGAAACGGCCAAAAAGGCAATAGAAGACTTCGTTGTGAGAAAAAAGAAAGCTCCCCTCCTGACGTTCCTCACGCTCTACGGGGGGAGGGTCATGGGTAGAGAGGCGGTGCTCGAGCTCATAGAGCCAATAGCCGAGTACGGGGAAGAACCCATATCCCCCTTCACGCCGGGCTGGCTGAAGAGGAGGCACGAGAAGGCAATGCTTGAGAAGAGGGTGAAGCTTGTTGAGGAGGCTCTGAGAAAGCTCGAATGAGGTGGTTGAAGTGGAATGGGGTAAGGAACTCTGTGGGCGCATAGTTAAGGAGGTCTCGTCCGTTTTCATAGGGAACGAGGAAGTGGTTAGAAAGACCCTCGCTGCTGTGCTCGTGAACGGGAACGTCCTCTTCGAGGATCACCCCGGACTCGGGAAAACACTGCTGGCAAAGACGTTCGGGAAGGTTCTCGGGCTCAGCTACTCCAGAATACAGTTCACACCCGACTTACTTCCAGCGGACATCACGGGAACCAAAGTGTGGAAGCCCGAAAGGGGGATCTTCGAACTGGTTAAAGGGCCGATATTCACGAACGTTCTACTTGCGGATGAGATCAACCGCGCCCCCCCAAAGACGCAGAGTGCACTCCTTGAAGCCATGGAGGAACGCCAGGTAACCATAGAGGGAGAAACCATAAGGCTCGAAGAGCCATTCTTCGTGATAGCCACGCAGAACCCCATAGAGTACGAGGGCACTTACCCCCTCCCCGAGGCCCAACTCGACCGCTTCCTCCTCCGCCTCAGCACCGGTTATCCAAAAACGCTCGAAGACGAGGTGAACATACTCAGGGCGAGACTCGAGTGGGGCAAGGACGACCCCACGGAGGACATAAAACCCGTGGTCTCAAAGGACACGCTGATCAGGATGCAGAGAGAGGTGGAGCACGGCGTCTTCATCCACGAGGAGGTGCTCAAGTACATAGCGGCCATAGTGAGGGAGGCCAGGAAAGATGAGAGGGTTGAGGCGGGCCCGAGTCCGAGGGGAGCGCTTGCACTCCTCAAACTCTCCAAGGCCCTTGCATTCATGGACGGTCGCGATTTCGTGATTCCCGACGATGTCAAGGAAATAGCTGTAGAAGCGCTCGCCCACAGGATGGTAATAAAAGCTGAGTACGCCTTTGAGGGAATAAGCGGGGAGAAAATAGTTGAGAACGCCCTCAAAAAGGTCCCCGTCCCAAAGGAGTTCAAGCGTGAGGAAGCATGATTCAGAAACTCCTCTCCTGGGCCCTCTGGTTCCTCGTGGTTGGAATCGTCTTCATGATCCCTGAGCTGGGCTATCTAGCTATAATCCCGCTTGGCGTGGTTGCACTCGGAATCCTCCTCGATGCGCCGGGAAACGTCAGTGTCGAGAGGGTTCTCGGCAAGGGGAGCGTGAGGGTGGGGGAGGAGGTTGAGGTTAAGGTGAGGGCTAGGGTTGCCTCGGGTATAGGGGTGTTCCTCCTCAGGCAAAACCTGCCGGAGGAGTTCGTCCTCGTGGAGGGAAGCAACGTCGGGGCCTTCTTCAAGGGGTTCAGGCCAGTTGAGGTTGAGCTGTCCTTCCGCGTTAAGGCCTCCAGAAGGGGGCGCTACGAGCTTCCCGGAGTGGAGTTCAGCGGACATCACCTCCTCGGCCTGAAGCCGAGCAGATGGGGCGTCTATGGAGGGAGTAAAGAGCTCACGGTGATGCCCCTCGTGACGTCGCCGAGGAGGGTGAGGACGCCGACGACGAAGTCCCCAATTCCAATACCCACCACGAGCCTTTCGGTGAGGGGTTCCCTCTCCACGGACTTCAGGGAGATAAGGGAGTACAGGCCCGGAGACCCCCTAAAGTTCGTCAACTGGAAGGCGAGCGCCCGGAAGGGCAAGGCCATGGTGAACGAGTTCGAGAGGGAGGGAAAGAAGACAGTCATGTTCTACGTTGACGCGAGGGACGTTATGAACGTGGGGACGAGCGTGGAAAACCCCTTTGAATATGCGATCCAGCTGGTTTCCTCCCTGTCCTACTACTTCACGAGGAGGGGCTACAACATAGGGCTCTACGTAATCGGGCTTGATACGCTGCTCCCCCCCGCCACGGGCTCAAAGCAGCTCTATGAAATCGTCAAGACGCTCCTCGAGCTGGAGAACTTCAGGGCGGGGGAGGAGAGCCTCGAGGAGGCGATAGGAAAGACGAAGAGGATACTCCTCAGCTACACGCCCCTCGTGGTCTACGTCTCCAACCTGCTCGAGAGGAACGCGGGGGAGGTCAAAGGCACCGTTAAAAAGCTCAGGGCGATTTATAAGAGCGCCAGGCTGCCCTTCCTTGTCTTCGACATCTCCACGTACTCGCTCCTCGGTGGCGGCCCTGAAAAGCTTGTGCGGCTTGAGAAGAGGGCCATACACCACGAGCTCGCGGGTGCGGCCTACATCATGCCCTGGGATCCCGGAAAGGAGGACGTCTCCACAATCCTAACGAAAACGGTGAGGCTGATAAGATGAGGCCGCGAGGAATTTTTACACTCATCAAATTCATCATAGCCCTTCCCCTGGTTATCCTAACCGCGGAGGCGCTTGCGAGCATACCCCTGATTGCTCCCCTGATCGGGCAGGGGCTTAAGCTGCTCCGCATCCCCCTAGACACTTACGACTTTCTCCTGCTTATTCTTGCTCTCGGCGTTTTTGGAGGCCTGATAAACGGTTCCTCCCTCGGAAAGGTGGTCTCACTGCTATCCGTCATGTACCTGGCAGTATTCATAATAGCGAACTCCCCCCTAATGTGGATAGCCTTCCCAAGCCTCTACACGTTCACAAAGCCACTGAGGGAAGCGGGGACGCTCACGGTGGACCGGGGCCTCTTCTACCTTTCCCTGTACCTGGCGGCCGCTATAGCTGGAGACTACCTCGATTCCCTCTCAAAGAAAGACGAGCTCCTCGAAAGGTGGGGTATGGGAGGAGATATCCTCTACGCGGCCCTTCTCAATGTAACCCTCTTCATAGCACTGGCATTCGCACTGGCATTCGCTCTACGGGACTACGCGGAGGGCGCGACGATGCACCTGGGCGAGCCCCACATGGTGATACCCCTAACGCTCCTCGCTCTGGGCATGGTCATAGCCTTGGGCGTGTTCCCCCGCTCCCGTCCCAAAAAGGTCAAGCTCGTCATCAAACTTCGCCTGCCCCTTGGTGAGAGGTACGATGTCTCCGTAAGCGGGGAGGAGGACGTCGTAGTGGAGGTGAGGAGCGAGGGGAAGACACAGGAGAGGGAGCTTCTGCTAGAACGAGAGGTTGAGAGGGCACCAAATGCCGTTCGGCTCGTTTATATGGGTGAAGAAAACCGCAGTATAAGGCTTAAGAAGGTTAAAGAGAGCCCCGAGGGGAATGTGCTCTTCCTGCTCTACTCCAACGAGAGACCCCTTGAATTCTAAGGTTGTAAACCTTTGGTGCATAAAGAAAGGTTAACAACGTTTACTTTTGTAATTTCGTTTTTAAAAACGCTTTAAAAGCAAAAAACAGAGTTATTATTGGAGATTATGAAAAAATGGGGCGTGTTTATTTTATGACGAAAAAATGGAGGGAGGAACAATGAGTTTCATTATTGTATTCATGTGGTCATTGGTGCTCTGGCTGGTGCTTACGGCTGGAAGCAAGGGGATGCTCTGGAGCGGCGAAGAGCTCGTCGCAGGAGTGATTTTCTCGGCCATCGTGGCATTCAGCACAAAGGACGTCATAGGGGAAAGAGCGTCGAGGTTCCTTAACCCGGTGAAGTGGCTCGGTTTCATAGGCTATCTCCCGGTGCTCTTCTGGGGGATGACCAAGGCCAACCTCGACGTGGCCTACCGCGTCATAACGGGCAAGATAAAGCCCGGGATTGTGAGGGTACCCGTTGAGCTTGAGAACGACGCCCAGTACACCATACTCAGCAACTCCATAACCCTCACCCCTGGAACGCTGACGGTTGACGCGTGCCCCGAGGAAAAGGCCCTCTACGTTCACTGGATAAACGTGACCGAAAAAGAGCCCAAGAGCTCCGAAGTCATAGCAGGCTCCTTTGAAAAGTGGGCAAGGAGGCTGGGAGCATGATAGAGGGGGTTTTCTTCTACTCGGCCCTCGTCGTTATGATTGGAGCGTTCCTTGCACTGCTCAGGGTGTTCTTCGGCCCGAGCGTTCCCGACAGGGTGGTGGGAGTGGATACACTCAACACGCTCGTAGTTGCCGGCATGGTTCTTCTTGGCGCGGCCTACGACAGGACGATTTACATTGACATAGCCATCGTCTACGCGCTTCTCAGCTACATAGGGACCCTCGCGATAGCGAAGTACCTCCAGGGGGGATTGAGATGATCGAGTACGTCATCTACGCGTTCCTCGCGATAAACATGGTCTTCAACCTGCTGGGTAGCTTCTCGCTCCACCGCTTCCCCGACGTGTACACTCGCCTTCACGGGGCAACGAAATGCACCACCTTCGGGACAATCTTCGCGGTCTTAGCGGTGGTTGTCCACGCCGCCTACAGGCTCCACCTCACAGGCGACCCCAAGTACCTCGGGATGGCCCTCCACAGCCTTGTGGCCCTGGTGGCACTCCTCCTTACGAATCCGGTTGGAGCGCACGCCATAGCAAAGGCTGCACACCTGAGCGGCTACAAGCCTGCCAGGGCCGTCATTGATGCGTATCAAATGAGGAAGGGGGGAGAGGAATGAACGTTTTGAGCGTTGACGCGCTCCTCCAGTTCGGCATACTCATGGGAGTTCTCATAGCGGCCTACCTCACGATAACGATGAGGGATCTTCTGAGCGCTGTCATAGCCTCCGCGGCGATGAGCCTCCTGCTCAGCCTCGAGTTCTACATGCTCCACGCACCCGATGTTGCGATAGCGGAAGCAGCAGTCGGAGCCGGAGTCGTTACGGCGGTTGTAGTTTATGGGATAGCAAAAACGGAGAGATGGGAGCGTGAGGGACCATGAAAAGGACTTTTGGAGCGCTGGCGTTGCTCTTCATATTCGGAACCCTCCTCGTCGTTGCGAACCCTCAGCACGGCCTGAAGTTCGGCCTCGGTGGCGAAGAGTGGGAGAAGCACCGCTACACGGACCAGTACTACATCGAGCACGGCCTTGAGGATGTCGGGGGAACGAACATAGTCACGGACATAGTGTTCGATTACAGGGGTTACGATACGATTGGAGAGGCCACGGTTCTCTTCACGGCAATAGCCGGGGCGGTCGCCCTTCTGAGGCCCTGGAGGAGGGATGAGGAATGAACCAGCGTTCGCTGCATAGTGACATGGGGGTCATAGTCAAAACAACGGCTAGGGCAACTATTCCACTCATAGGCATCTTCGGGGCCTACGTGGTTTCCCACGGTCACCTCACCCCCGGTGGCGGATTCCAAGGGGGAGCGACGATAGCGGGAGCGGGAATACTCTTCCTTCTCGCCTTCGGGCTCGGCGAGATGAAGAAGAAGTACGACCACCACCTCTACTCCGCCCTCGAAGGATTGGGAGGCCTCGTCTTCCTCGGAATGGCGATGCTTGGTCTCGGCGTGGCGTTCTTCTACAACACGCTCTGGCACAACGGACCATTCAACGGAGAACCGGGGACACTGCTTTCAGCGGGCTACCTGCCCATAATGAACCTCGCCGTTGGATTAAAGGTCTTCACGGGCCTGATGAGCGCGATGGTGGCAATAGCCATGTACAGGAGGTGGAAGGAGTGATACCATTTCAGTTCATCACCGCGTTCCTGCTCATATTCATGGGGGTCTATGCCTTCCTCTACAAGAGGAACCTCCTCAAACTGGTCCTGGCCCTCAACGTCATTGATTCGGGCATACACCTGCTCCTCGTGAGCTTTGGCTACAGGATCGAGGGGAATTTACTCCCAACGGCGCCGATATACACCGGCTACGAAGGTGGCGCCATGGTGGGGCCCCTTCCACAGGCGCTTGTCCTAACCAGCATAGTCATAGGCGTGTGTGTGCTCTCCCTCGCGGTGGCTCTGACGATAAACGCCTACCGCCACTACGGAAGCCTCGACGTTAACAAGCTGAGGAGGTTGAGAGGATGAACGTCCTGCCGTTCATGATAATCATTCCGCTCCTCGGTGCCTTCGCAACGCCGATAGTGGGCCTCGCAGGAAGGAGGGCAAGGGAAGCGTGGGCCGTCCTCGTAAGCGGCGCAACGCTCGGCGTGGCGGGTAAGGTGCTCTACGACCTCTGGAGCACTGGGAAGGTGCTCGTTTACACGCTCGGAGCCAGGAGCCCCCTCGGAGAGGGAGGCTTCCCTATAAGGATAGTGTGGGAGCTCGACCTCCTCAGTGGGATAATGGCCTTCACAATAGCCTTCGTGGCATTCCTGGCAATAGTGTACTCTCTCGAGTACATGAGCCACGACACCGGGCTCGAGAAGTACTATACCCTGGCACTTATCCTCGAACTCGGAATGCTCGGCATAGTGATGACCGGGGATCTCTTCAACTTCTACGTCTTCCTCGAGATAATGAGCATAGCTAGCTACGCGTTGGTGGCTTTCAGGAACGACACCTGGGAGGGCATCGAGGCTGGCATAAAGTACATGTTCGTTGGGTCCCTCGCCAGCAGCTTCATCCTTCTCGGCATAGCACTTCTCTACGGCGAATATGGGACCCTCACGATGGCATATCTGGCGAAGCTCATGGGAGAGAACTTCACGCTGACGGCAAAAATAGCGCTCGCCCTCCTTATGGGTGGCCTCCTCTTCAAGAGCGGCGCGGTTCCGGTCCACATGTGGCTCGCGGATGCCCACCCCGCGGCACCGAGCTCTATCAGTGCGATGCTCTCGGGTCTCGTCATAAAAGCCGGCGGCCTCTACGTCATGGCGAGGATAGCCTTCAGCGTCTTCGGCTTAGGGGTGAATCTCAAGACCCTCGGGTGGGTCATAATACTCTTCGCGTGCCTCACCCTCATAGTCGGCAACGCGATGGCCATAGTGCAGACGGACATGAAGAGGCTCTTCGCCTTCTCCTCCGTGGGTCAGGTCGGCTACATCCTCCTCGGCTTTGGAATCGGCCTGGCAGCCTACGGGACGGACGTTGGGAGGGTTGCCACTGCGGGGGCGATATACCACATAGTCAACCACGCACTCATGAAAGCCCTCCTCTTCATGGTGGCGGGGGCAATCCTCCATCAGGTTGGCAGCAAGAACCTCAACGAACTAAGTGGACTCGCCAGGACGATGCCGAAGACCACCGCCGCCCTCATAGTCGGATCGGCCGCAATAATAGGTCTTCCGCCGCTCAACGGCTTCGCGGGCAAGTGGCTCATCTACGAGAGTTCGGCACTCTTCAACCCGTTCCTGGCCGCGATAGCAATCATAGGAACGGCCTTCTGTACGGCGGCATACATCAGGGTGCTCTACACCTTCCTGGGGCGGCCGAGTGAGCGGGTGATGGGAGCGAAGGAACCGGGAAATGCTATGCTCGTCCCGATGTTCATACTGGTGGTGGCCATAATCGTCATGGGGCTCTTCCCATGGGCAATCAGCGAGAAGGTCATGGTTCCAGCGGCTTCCATGCTCGCCAACATAAAGGGTTACATAACCGCGGTGCTGGGAGGTGCGTGAGATGTTCGGATACTGGGATGCACTCTACTTCGTTTACGTTTTCATCATAGGCCTCGTCATCTCCTACATCATCTACAAGTGGGCCGAGCGCTCAAGCACCGGGACGAGAAGGAGTGGCGATGGTACGAAGATATTCCTCAGCGGTGAGGATCAGGACGAGGTAATCCCACAGTTCGAGCACTTCCAGGGCTACGTCACTGGAAGACACGTCATGTGGGGCCTCATCAGGGGCATCAACAGGATGTTCATAGCCTTCAGAAGGGAGCACACGGGGCTGTTGAGCGACTACGTGAGCTATCTTCTGATAACGACGGCCCTCGTGCTTGGTGCTCTGTTAATCTGGGGGTGATGGTGTATGGCGATTAAAGTTCACGCCCAAGATGTTCACGCGAACAACGAAGATACTTCCCAGCGCGAGAGGCTGGAGAGGGAGATATCAAGGCTCTGCAGGTACATAGGGAGATCACCGTGGGTCTTCCATGTGAACAGCGGTTCCTGCAACGGGTGCGACATTGAGATAATAGCGGCACTGACGCCGCGCTACGACGCTGAGAGGTTCGGGGTGAAGCTGGTCGGAACACCGAGACACGCCGATGTGCTCCTCGTCACCGGGCCGGTCACCAACCAGAGCCTCGAGAGGGTCAAACTCGTCTACGAGCAGACCCCAGACCCGAAGGTAGTCGTGGCCATAGGCGCGTGTCCCACAGGGGGAAGCGTGTTCTTCGAGAGCCCGTTCACGAACGCACCCCTGGACAAGCACATACCCGTGGACGTCTTCGTCCCCGGCTGCCCGCCGAGGCCCGAGGCGATACTCCACGGCGTTGTGCTGGCACTCCAAAAGTTAATCTCAAAAATCGAAGGTGAGGGAGAATGAACGTTGACGAGTTTATGAAGGTTTTCGGTGAGAGGTTCCCTGAGGCGGAGGTAAGAGTCAGCGAGAACAAAGAGCCCCACCCGAGGAGAAGGGTGTGGGCGACCGTTGAGAGGGAGAAGTTCCACGACGCCATGAAGTTCGTCAGGGAACTGGACCCTAAGGCACAGTTCTCCATCATAATCGCAAGGGACGCCGGTGAAACGCTGGAGGCAAAGTACCATATGGAGCTCTTCTGGGAGGAAGGGGAGAGCATATCCCTCATCATAGGCACGAGCGTTCCCAAGGAAGACCCGAAGCTGCCCACGGTGACGGACGTCTTCCCGAGTGCGCTTCCCTACGAGAGGGAGGTTCAGGAGTTCTACGGCCTGTTCTTCGAGGGCATCCCCGACCCGAGGAGACTCTTCCTGCCCGACGACTGGCCCGAAGGAGTTTACCCGCTCAGGCTCGACGAGACGGGAATCAAGCCTGAGATGGTGAAAAACGCGGGGCACCCGTACAAAATAAAAAAGGAGGGGGCTAAATGAACGAGAGGCTTGAGTACTGGGTTAAGATACCCGTTGGGCCGATACACCCGGCCCTTGAGGAGCCCGAGAAGTTCATCATCACGCTCGACGGTGAGAGGATAATAAACGTTGACGTCAAGCTCGGCTACAACCTGAGGGGAATAGAGTGGATAGCCCTCAGGAGAAACTACATCCAGATACTCTATTTGGCCGAGAGAATGTGCGGAATCTGCTCGTTCTCCCACAACCACACATACTCAAGGGCCGTCGAGGAGATGGCGGGCATAGTCGTCCCTGAGAGGGCCGAGTACATACGTGTGATAGTGGGCGAGCTTGAGAGGATTCACTCCCACCTGCTCAACCTCGGTGTCGTCGGCCATGCAATAGGCTACGATACAGTCCTGCACCTCAGCTGGCTCGCCAGGGAGAGGGTCATGGACATCCTGGAGGCGATAGGCGGCAACCGCGTTAACTACGCCGTCAACATGATAGGCGGAGTCAGAAGAGACCTCGAAGAGAAGCACATCAGGGCGATAAAGGAGATGGTAGAGTACTACCGCAGCGAGGTCATGCCCAAGATAGAGGAGATATTCCTCTACGACCCGACGGTTGAAGCTCGCTTGAGGGACGCGGGCGTTATTCCAAAGAGGATAGCCATAGACTACAGCGCCCAGGGGCCAACGGCCAGGGGAAGCGGCGTAAAGAAGGACGTCCGCTACAACGAGAAGCTAGGTGTTTATCCAGACCTCGGGATAAAGCCGATAACGCCCAAGGAGTTCACTGGAGTAATCAAGGGGGACGTCTTCGACAGGATGGTGGTCAGGGTAGGTGAGCTCTGGCAGAGCCTCGAACTTATAGAGAGGGCCATAGATCAGATGCCCGAAGGAAAGATAAAGGCCGTCCCGAAGGACAACGCCCTCCTCTTCCAGCTCAAAAAGGCCGATGGGGAGGGAATAGGAAGGTACGAAGCACCTAGAGGTGAGCTGATTCACTATGTCAAAGGGCAGAAGGGCAAGGACGTTCCCGCGAGGTGGAAGATGAGAGAACCAACCTTCCCGAACCTCTTCGCCATAGCGAGGGCCCTCGTGGGCGAGCAGGTTGCGGACGTTCCCGTGGCGATAGCTTCGATAGACCCGTGCCTGAGCTGTACGGACAGGGTTGCGGTGATAGATGCAAACACCGGAGAGAGGAGAATCCTCACGGAGAAGGACCTTCTCAGGCTCTCGATAGAGAAGACGAGGGAGCTCAACCCAGAGGTGAAGGCAAAGCCAGAGGTTGTTGGAGTTGGCTGCCCGAGGGGTGGTGCGCTGTGAACGTCATCTACGCCACTCTGGGATTCCTCGGAGTTTACGCCTACGTCTCATTTGCCTCCCTGCTCTGGGGCGGAATAGACAGGAAGCTCGTGGCGAGGATGCAGCGCCGCGTTGGTCCCCCGCTGTTCCAGCCCTTCTACGACTTCCTCAAGCTGGTGAGCAAGGAGTCAATAATTCCCAGAGATGCCAACAGGCTCTTCGAGCTCTCTCCAGTTTTCGCGCTGGCCGCTTCAATAACCCTCCTGGCCTACACCCCGCTCGGCTTCGAACCGCTCTTCGGCACCAAGGGTGACGTCATCCTCTTCGTCTACCTCCTGACCACGATAGGCTTCCTGAGGGTTCTAGGTGCGGTGAGCTCAGGTTCGCCCTACGCCCAGCTCGGAGCGCAGAGGGAGATGATAATCCTAGCCTCAAGGGAAGCTCCCATGATGCTGGGCCTCTTCACAATCCTCTGGCGCCTCAAGGAGCTCGGCGTTACGAAGCCCTTCAGCATGGGGACGTTCTACGAGCACAACATCTGGGAGCTGGGAACACCCCTGAGCCTAATAGGGACGCTCATACTCCTCTTCGTCTTCATGGCGTGGCTCGCGAGCGAGATAGAGGTGGGCTTCTTCGACATCCCCGAGGCGGAGACCGAGCTAGCGGAGGGAACGATGGCGGAGTACAGCGGGAGACATCTGGCACTTTTCGAGCTCGCCAACGCCATAAAGGCCTTCGTCAGCGCGAGCCTCGTCGTGGTGGTCTTCTTCCCGTGGGGGATCTCTCAGTATCTCGGACTCACGGGACTTCCCGCCATGGCGATTGAGCTGCTCTTCCACACCCTCAAGGTCTTCGTCGTGCTCTTCGTGAGCATGAGCGTCTTCAGGGCTGTAACGGGAAGGCTCAGGATAACGCAGGCGGTGGGCATGTTCTGGACGAGGCTCCTGCCGGCGAGCATCGTTGGGGCGATTCTTCTTGCGATAGACGCGCTGGGGGTGATAGTATGAAGGTTCCACCGACGCTCTCAACAGTTCTAGGAAACCTCTTCAAAAAGCCCGCGACCAACCCGTTCCCGGAGAGCGAGCCGGTGCCGGTTCCCGAGGGCTTCAGGGGCAAGCTCAACTACGACGTCGAGAAGTGCGTCGGCTGCAGACTCTGCGTTATGGTCTGCCCCGCTGGGGTGATAGAGTACGTCCCCGAGGTGAAGAAGGTCACCTTCTGGCTCGGAAGGTGCGTCTTCTGCCAGCAGTGTGTGGACGTATGCCCCGTCAACGCCCTCTGGATGAGCGACGAGTTCCTATTAGCTACAACCGACAAGTACGACGACAACCTCCGCTGGCTCAAGGGGGAAGAGATTGCGGAGCTCAAGAGGAAGCTCGAGGAAGAGAAGAGGGCCAAGGAAGCCGCAAAGAAGGAATGATTTACTCTACCTCGATGGGGGATTCACCCCCCATTATATCCTCCACGTTTCAGCTTCTCGTACTCCCTCTTCAACGCCTCGTAATGTTTTCTCTCAACCTCTGCGAGCCTCGAGTATAATCTTCTCAGGTTCTCGTCCTCAACCCTCTCCGCCAGCAGTCTATAGGACTCATGGGCAATGAGTTCGCTCTCCATAGCTACCCTGAGGACTTCCTCAAGCTGATCGGCCCTCTCAAACTCGTTGATGACGGGGAGAACCTCGATGGGTGGTATATCCACCTTCGGCTTCTTTCCGTACTTCCTCTCATAGTGGATTCCCAGTTCAGTAGCGTGCTCAAGGGAATCCCGTGAAAGCCGTTCAAAGGTCTCAGCGAGTTCTTCACCCAGTTTTAGATCCCTGGTGCGCCTGGCCAGCTCGCGGTAGAACTTCGCCTCCTCCCTCTCCCCCTCTATCCAGTAGGCCAGAGCCTCCTCGTAACTCAGTTTTGAAAGGGCCCTGACGACATCTTCCACATCGTACATATCCATCCCTTTGAGATTAACCGGAACGGGTAAATAAGCTTTGGCCTGCTAAGATTAATGCATTCATGCATACAAAATTACATTAAATTTCCATGTGGGTCACCCACGTCACCTAAAATACCACGGTGAATGGTTCTGTAGATATACGTAAACCAGCAATTGTTTGCTATTTGTCAAATTTAAAGTTTTAAACCTTTTGTTTAGGAAAGGCATTTATAAGTTTTTACTCAAGCTTAAATTGAGATTTAGAGATAACAGGCCCTCTGCGGGTTCAAAACCAAAAGTTGGGGTGGGAAAATGGGGTTTACCACATCTTTCGTATGGTCGCTGCTGGTGTACCTCATCCTGACCGCAGGCTCCGGTTCGCTCGTGGCATGGAGTCCCGGAGAGCTGGTGGCAGGAGTGGTCATTGCCACCGTAATAGGCTATGCAACGAGAAACATAATGGATGAGCGCCTCGAATACTTCTTCAATCCAAAGAGATGGCTGCTGTTCATCATTTATGCCATAGGGCCGTTCTTCTTCGCCATGGCCAGGGCCAACTTTGACGTGGCATACCGTGTCATTACGGGCAAGATACGGCCTGGAATCGTGAAAATCTCGCCAGAACTCACGAGGGACGAGAGCAGGGTTCTTCTGGCCAACTCGATAACCCTCACTCCGGGAACGTTCACCCTCGAGATAGACGACGAGGGCAGCCTCTACGTGCACTGGATAAACGTGCCCGAGGGCAAGGAGAAGCCCACGCCCGAAGAACTGTGTGGATACCTTCCAAAATGGGCAAGGAGGATTGGGGAATGATGGATAGCATGTTCATGTGGACCATGGTATTGCTGATGCTATCGGCGACCCTGACGCTGATAAGGATGCTGGTAGGCCCAACCATACCGGACAGGGTGGTCGCGCTCGATGCCATGACCACTACAACCGCCGGGGCAATGGTTCTCTACGGCGTCATAACCAAGCAGGTCGTTTTCATTGACGTGGCCCTGGTCTACGCGGTTCTCAGCTACATAGCGACGCTCTACATAGCCCGCTACCTTGTGAAGAAGAGGGTTGGTGTAGCGTGCGAGTGCGAGGAGGGAGGCGCATGATTGAATGGCTGCTCGGAATTTTCCTGGCTATTGGAGTGTTCTTCAACCTCCTCGCCAGCGTGGGAATCCTCCGCTTCCCCGACGTTTACACGAGAATCCACGCCTCAACCAAGTGCACCACCTTCGGGACGATATTCATCGTGCTTGCGGCGATAACATACTCAATCTACAACTGGAGGCTCGACGGAAACATAAGATGGATAGTCCTAGCGATTCACTCCGCCCTCGTAGTCATCTTCCTCGTGCTCACGAATCCCGTTGGGGCGCACGCCATAGGTAGGGCCGCAAGGAAATCCGACATAAGGCCCTACGGGGCTGTTATAGATGAGCTGGAGGGATACTATGAACTTTGAAAGCTTTTTCGGAATAATCCAGGTCTTCGTGGCAATAGGACTCGTGGTGAGTGCGGCTGCCGCAATTCGCTTCAAGAACCTCATTGCGGCCGTGCTTGCGATGGCGGTCTTCAGCCTAATACTCTCCCTTGAGTTCTACGTACTCCAGGCACCGGACGTTGCAATAGCCGAAGCCGGCGTTGGGGCGTGTCTGACGACTGCAATGTACCTGCTGGCGATAAAGAACACGACCGACGAGGAGGTGATAGAATGAGGAAGGGACTTGCCCTATTCGCCTTTGTAACGTTCGCCATAATCCTCCTCGCGGTTGCGGTAAGCCTGCGCCCCTTCGGAAGTCCACCCCACAGCGAGATGGACACCTACTTCATCCAGCACGCGCAGGAGGAAGCCTCTGCCAACAACGTTGTGACGAGCATAGTCTTCGACTACAGGGGTTTCGATACCCTCGGCGAGGCAACGGTTCTCTTCACGGCCGTCTCGGGCGTCCTGATGGCCCTCCGCAGGAAGGGGGTGAGCTCATGACAACCCCAATCATAAAGGTCACCACAAAAATCCTCGCTCCGCTCATACTGACGTTCGGAGCGTACATCATCCTCCACGGACACCTGACCCCTGGAGGGGGCTTCCAGGGAGGAGCGGTTTTCGCGAGCGGGCTTGCACTTTTGATAGTAGCCAACAACAGGGAAGACGTTAAGAGACTGTTCGATAAAGTACCGCTTGGTCCCCTCGAGAGCCTTGGAGCACTCGGCTTCCTTGGGGTTGCTTCCCTCGGCTTCATGGGCTACACATTCTTCAAGAACGTGGTAGCCAACAGCGGGTTCCCCATCTTCGGTGGAAGGACTCCAATAGGCATCAACCCCGGCTACCTCAACACCGGTGGAACCCTCTCCTACATGAACATAGCCGTGGGAACCAAGGTTCTGGCTGGACTGACCAGCATAGTTCTCATGTTCTTCCTGCTCTACAGGGGGGAGGAGAAATGAACGTCCTCTGGGTCAACTTCCCGTTCATAGTCGTGGCAGGTCTCCTCATACTCGGCTTCTACACGCTGGGCTTCAAGAGGAACCTCATAAAGATAGTCATAGGCGTTGAAATCCTCGAAGGTGCCGTCAACCTATTCCTCGTGGCGAGCGGGTATGTGAAAGGCGCCTACGCCCCGATATACACCATGGCCCCCAACGAGGCCTTGAACAACATGGTTCTACCAACGCCACAGGCCCTAACGCTCACCAGCATCGTCATAGGCGTCGCGGTCTCGGCCCTCATGCTGGCCTTCGCGGTGAACATCTACCGCCACTACGGAACCCTCGACGTCACCAAGATAAGGAGGCTGAGAGCATGATGGAGCACTTACCGGCTTTGATGATAGCCGTCCCCCTCTTCGGGGCCTTCACAACACCACTGCTCAAGAAGAAGCCGAAAGCGGCCGCGGTATGGGCAACCCTCGTGGCACTCACCACCGTTGGCCTCGCACTGCTCCTCACGAGGGAAGTGCTCTCCTCGGGGCCAATCCTCTACGTCTTCGGTGCGGAGAAAGCTGGCTTAACCCTTCCATCCGGCTACAAAGTGCCCATCAGGATAATCTTTGAGGTTGATGCCATGGGCGTCTTCATGGCGATATCAGCAACGCTGATGACCTTTATCGGGGCGCTCTACTCCTACAGCCACGTGGAGAAGGAGAGCGGCCTTGAGAAGTACTACGCGCTGATGCTCCTCCTGGAGGTAGGCATACTCGGCATGGTGCTCACCGGAGACCTCTTTAACCTCTTCGTGTTCCTTGAGATAGCGGGAATAGCCGGCTCTGCACTGGTCGGATTCCGCAACTACCGCGGAGAGGCCAGCGAAGCGGGAATAAAGTACCTCCTCGTGAGTGCAGTTGCCTCCCTCATGGTGCTCTTTTCCATAGGCATCCTGTACACACAGTACGACCACCTCAACATAGCCTATCTGGCGAGGCACGTGCAGTTCAACACGGTGGACATGATAGCCTTTGGACTGCTCTTTACGTCCTTCGCGGTCAAGTGCGGTGCGGTTCCGATGCACTACTGGGTTCCCGATGCCTACAGCGAGGTTCCAGCGGGCATAAACCCGCCCCTGCTGGTATCCACCTACGCGAGCCTCTACGCTCTCTTCAGGGTGAGCTTCACGCTCTTCGCAAACATCTCCTGGACGCTTGAGAGGGTCGGCTGGGTCATGAGCATACTCGGCGTTCTGACGATGTTCATAGGCGTCACCATGGCGCTGGTGCAGCACGACGTGAAGAGGCTCATGAGCTACCACGCCATCTCCCAGACCGGTTACATGCTCCTCGGCGTTGGGGTTGGTCTCACCGTCCTCCACGACCCGAGCAGGTTCGAGGCCTTTGGAAGGGCCGCGATGGCCGGTGGAATATTCCACATAATGAACCACATTATCTACAAAGGTCTGCTCCTCATGACGGCGGGAGCGCTCTTCTACGTAACCGGGACGAGGGACCTCGACAAAATGGGCGGCCTGGCAAGGAGAATGCCCTACACCACGATAGCCTTCATCTTTGGAGCGGCCGCGATATCAGGTCTGCCACCCTTCAACGGATTTGCAAGCAAGCTGCTAATCTACGAGACATCCTACCAACTCCACCCGCTTTTAGCGGTCTTCGCGATGGTGACGAGCATACTGACGCTGGCTTCCTTCGTCAAGGTGTTTGCATCCGCTTTCCTCGGACCGGAGGTCAAGGAGTACAGGGAGGCCAAGGAGGTTCCAAAGCCGATGGTGGTGGCTATGTTAATCCTGGCGGCGCTGTGTCTCCTCTTCGGTCTGTTCCCGAACGTGGTTCTCGATAAGCTGGTCTATCCGGCGGTGGATGCGCTCTATCGCTTTACCGCCTACACGGGGTGGTTACCATGAACTTCACACTCAACACACCCTCGGGCTACTGGAACCCACTGCTGTGGGTGGCCTTCCTCGTGCTATTCGCCCTCGTGGGGTACGTAATCTACGGACGCGGGAACCCAGCTCACAAGAGGGGCGAGCAGGCAAAGCCCTACCTCAGCGGAAACGAAGAACCGGACGTGGAGGAGATCAGGGTCAGGGCGAGTGACATCTACTGGGGCTTCCTAGAGGCTCTGAAAGGCTACTACGCGGTGCTCATGAGGATGCACACCGGCGACCTGAGGGACTACATCTACTGGTACATAGGGGTTGGAGCGGTTATAATCCTCATATTCCTGGGGGGATTGTGAATGGGAAAATTAAACAGCTTTAAGCGCTCCCTTTGGGTTTTCCATGCATCCGGTGGGAGCTGCAACGCCTGCGACATTGAGATAGTCGCCGTGCTCACGCCCAGGTACGATGCAGAACGCTTTGGAATCAAGCTCGTCGGTTCTCCGAGGCACGCGGATGTGCTCCTCGTTACTGGGGCCATTCCGAGGGACTTCGCGGACAAACTGAGGAGGATATACGAGCAGATGCCTGATCCAAAGGCGGTGGTCGTTGTTGGGAGCTGCGGAACTAGCGGGGGAACGTTCTACGACTCCTACAACATAGCCGGGCCCATAGACGAGATAATCCCCGTGGACGTTTACATCCCGGGCTGCCCGCCGAGGCCAGAGGCGATAATAGACGGCGTTGTGAAGGCGTGGCTCAAGCTTGAGAAGCTGGAGAAAGAACTCGAAAAGAAGCACGGGGGTGGGGAGGAGTGACGATGAGCGCGGAGGAAGTCCTCGGAAAGCTTCAGGAGGCCCTCGGTGAGGCGATATTGGAGCACGAGATAAGGGAGTACACGATGGGTGTGAAGAAGAAGCGCTCCTACCGGGAGGTTTGGCTCACGATAAAGCCCGAAGCTTTCAGGAAGGCCGTTGAGGAGGTATTCGCCATAGACTACCCGCACCTGCACTTCATAACCGGTGAGGACAGGGGAGGAGACGTTGTGAAGATGATATACTCCTTCGGGGTCTTCCACGCCCACCCGTGGGGAGAAATCAGCGTTGTTCTCAAGTTCGATCTGCCCAAGGATAACCTCGTCCTCCCGACGATAACGGACCTCATGATGGGGGCGGAGACGAACGAGCGCGAAATCCGGGAGATGCTGGGAGTGGAGTTCGAGGGACTGAAGAACAAGAGGCACCTCTTCCTGCCGGACGACTGGCCCGAGGGCAAGTACCCCTGGAGGAGGGACGAGCACGGCGTTGAGGACATGGTGAAATACACCCACAGGAGCGTTGACGAGGTCAGGGGTGGTAAAGATGAGTGAGGGCAAAAACTATTACTACGTCCCAGTTGGGCCAATCCATCCAGCTCTAAAGGAGCCAATAAGGGTGGAGGCGAAGGTTCAGGGCGAGAAGATAGTCGAGGTTGACGTCAAGAGGGGCTTCGCCCACAGGGGAATAGAGTACATGGGCATGAAGAGGAACGCCATCCAGACCCTCTACCTCTCGGAGAGGATATGCGGGATCTGCTCGATTTCGCACCCCTACGCCTTTGTGATAACTGCCGAGAAGGCGCTCGGAATGGAGGCCCCGCCGAGGGCCCAGTACATCAGGACGATAATAGCCGAGCTCGAGAGGATACACTCCCACATACTCTGGCTGGGTGTCGTCGCCCACGAGATAGGCTTCGACCCGCTCCTCTTCTGGACGTGGAAGGGGAGGGAGAAAGTCCTCGACGTCCTCGAGCTCATAACGGGTAACAGGGTAAACTACGCCATGTACATGATAGGAGGGGTGAGAAGGGACATAAAGGAGAGCCACAAGAAGGCGCTCCTGGATATGATAGACTACTACCGCAAGTTCAACGAGCACATGAAGGAGGTCTTCCTCTCGGACCCGGCCTACAAAGCGAGGACGCGCGGCGTTGCCCAGCTCTCGAAGGAGCTCGCGCTCAAGCTCAACGTGTGCGGCCCCGTAGCAAGGGCAGCAGGCATAAGAATGGACGTGAGGCAGGACATGCCCTACGATGCATACGCGGACATAGGGGTGAGGGCTGTCGTTCCTCAGGACATAGCTGGAGAGGCGAGGGGAGATGCATACGACATTACCATGGTGAGGCTCTACGAGATAGACCAGAGCCTCGACATAATCGAGTACTGCCTCAAGGAAATGCCGGAGGGCAAGCTCCTGGCCATACCGAACTACGTGGCGCTTCTCTCAAAGATAAGAAGGAGCGAGGGGGAGGTGATAGGGGCGCACGAGGCACCGCGCGGTGAGGTCATCCACTACATCAAGTTCGGGGAGAAGAGGGACGGCCCCCTCGTCTGGAAGGTCATCGCGCCGAGCTACAACAACATCAACAGCTGGGGACCGCTCCTCCTCGGTGCGGAGGTGGCGGACATACCGGTTGTGGTTGCCTACATAGACCCGTGCATGTGCTGCAACGACAGGCTCGCACTCGTGAGGAGGGAAGATGGAACGGTCATAGACCCCTCGGAACTCCACAGAAAGGCGGTTGAAAAAACGGAGAGGATTAAGCGCGATTTGGGGGTGAAAGAATGAGCTACGAGCCTATCGTATCGGGTATAGCACTCCCACTCATCGGCCTCTTCCTCGGATTAGTGTACAAGGGTATAGACAGGCGCGTTTCAGCGAGAATGACATCGAGGATAGGGCCTCCGATAAGGCAGCCCTTCTGGGACGTGGGCAAGCTGCTCCTCAAGGAGACAGTACAGCCAGAGAACGCCGTTGGCTGGATATACAACGCCATGCCGCTGATAGCGTTCGCCTCCTCACTTACGCTACTCCTATACATCCCCTTTGGAGTCTTAAATGCACCGCTCGAGGGCTACGGGGACCTCATAATAATCCTCTACCTCCTGACGCTCCAGGGACTCTCAATGGCGGTGGGAGGTTTCGCCTCCGGCAGCCCCTTCTCCTCCGTGGGGGCACAGAGGGAAATGGTGCTCATGATGAGCTACGAGATGCCGCTGGCGGCGGTGATAGTGGGCTTCGCCATGATTTACAAGAGCTTCTCCCTTGGAGCGATAGCCTCAACGCCGGTCTGGACGACGGTGGGCCCGCTCGCGGCCCTCGGGGTGCTCCTCCTATTCATAGCGCTCCTCGTCGTGACTCCAGCGGAACTTGCCAAGCTCCCCTTCGACATAGCAGAGGCTGAGACGGAGATAGCAGAAGGCATGCTGGCAGAATACAGCGGCAGGAACCTGGCCCTGTTCTACCTCTCGGATGCCGTCAGGGGCTTCGCGATGGCATCTCTGGAGGTGGTGCTGTTCTTCCCGTTCACTCTCTCAAGTATCGTAAATCTCGGGCTTAGCGGAGCGGCGTACTACACCGTCGAGGCCCTCTGGTTCCTCTTCAAGGTGCTCGTGATATACCTCGCGGTGGTTACCCTCGTCAGGACTTCCTTCGGACGTTTCAGAATAGAGCAGGCCTCCAAGATATTCTGGGTCTACGTCAACATAGTGGCCCTCGTGGGACTGATACTCGTGTGGATGGGGGTGTGAATGATGCCGACCAAAGCTATGTTCCTCATGATAAAACAGCTCCTTGAGAAGCCGTTCACCAACCCCTTCCCGGTCAAGCACGCCCCATCAAACGTGACCTCGCTCATAGAGAAGGTGCAAAAGGGCGAGGCTAAGATAAACCCGCCCGTGCCGATTCCTGAGAACTTCAGGGGCAAGATAAAGTACGACTCCGAGAGGTGCATAGGCTGCAGGCTGTGCATAACCGTCTGCCCGGCAGATGCAATAGAATGGCTTCCGGAACTCAAAAAGGTGCGCTACTACGCCTCGCGCTGCATGTACTGCGCTCTCTGCGTTGATGTCTGCCCCGGAAAGAAGTTTCCGGGCGAGGAGAAGGCCGTTAAGGCACTCACACTAAGCGACGAGTTCCTTTTAGCGAACTACGACAAGTACGACGACAGCCTTATAGAGGAGCCGCCCGAGGCAAGGGAGGCCCGCAAAGCGAAGGGGACCTAGTGTTCCCTCTCTAATTTATTGACGTCGCTTTTTCCTAGATACGGGGCGTACATGCATTTTCCCGAGTTTGAAAATATCTCCGAGTTTTTTTCGAGAAACCCACACCGGCTTATAGTTATGGCGCCTTAAAAGTCGAGAAAGGAGTTGAGAGCGGCCGTTTCGCGTTCTGGAGCCCAGGGAATATGGTAGCCCCGCGGGGATTCGAACCCCGGTCCAGGGATCCAGAGTCCCCGATGCTTGGCCGCTACACCACGGGGCTGTGCCCGATGATTTGATACCGCCGGGGGTTTATAAATTTTACCCTCAAGGGAGCCCAGGCAGGGGTTTAGCACATCATGCCCCTCAAGGGACATACCCCTTCGATGAAAACCCGAGAAGGCGGAGTTTTGTGGCGGGCCGGCCGGGATTCGAACCCGGGACCACCGGGTTAAAAGCCCGGTGCTCTAACCAGGCTGAGCTACCGGCCCCCGTTTAGGGATACCGGGTGGGTTTTATAAGCTTTACTGGGTCCCCGACCGTAAAGTTTATAAATGGTTGATGGTGAGTAGTGGTTGGCACGGCGGTCATAGCGGCGGGGTCACACCCGGACTCGTTTCGACCCCGGAAGTTAAGCCCGCCAGCGATCCCGGTTGTACTGCCCTCCGAGAGGGGGCGGGAACCCGGGGACGCCGCCGGCCACTCACATGCCCGGGTGGTGTAGCCAGGCCCATCATACGGGACTGTCACTCCCGTGACTCGGGTTCAAATCCCGACCCGGGCGCCAGAATTTCTAAAACCTCTTCTCGGGGCAAACCATATAAAAAGGGCATTACAAATTCATTGTGGTGGTTGTAATGGGACTCATCGAGGACAAAGCACTTGTTGAGGCGGCTCTTTTCGTTGCAGGAAGGCCGTTAAGCGTCAAGGAGCTTTCTAAGGCGCTTGGAATAAAATCCCTGGATTACCTTGAGAAGCTCATAGAACTTGTTGCCGCTGAATACGCGGAGAGGAAGAGCGCCATCGAAATAGTACGCGTTCTTGGAGATAAATACGTTCTCCAGCTCAAGCAGGAGTATTCCCAGAGGGTAATGCACCTGATGCCGAGACCCGACCTCAGGACGGGTGAGTTGAAGACGCTAGCACTCATAGCCTACCTCCAGCCGGTAGAGCAGAGCAAAATCATAAAGCTCCGCGGGAGCCAGGCCTACGAGCACGTGAAGCACCTCCTTGGAATGGGTCTAATCTACGCGGAGCCCTACGAGAGGACCAAAATCCTCGGGACAACTCCGAAGTTCGCGGAGCTCTACGGCTTCCCCGAGAACGACCCGATACTGATAAAGGAGGCCTTCAAAAAGGTTATACACGCCGAGTACGAGGACTTAATCGAGAAGCTCGAGAAGGAGAAGAAGAGGGAACCGGAAGAGTGAGCTAACCTCCCTCCGAGTACCTGAACGTCCCGTTGCAGTATTCCCCTACCCCTTCAAGGAGCCCAAAGGTTGCACAGCCCTCCGCGGTAACCTCTCCCCAGCCGTGGATGACGTGGCACATGCACTCCTCGGGCCTTAGGAACGTTCTGTTGAAAACTACATCCGCGCCCCTGAAGACGAAGACCCTTCCACCAGCGGGAGTTCCATCCCCCTCAAGGATCTCAAAGCCGAAGAGAGAATAGCTCCCGTTTGAGGCGAAAAACACGTGCGCCGGCGGTTCAGCGAAATCGCCGAGTTCTACCTCCCTAACAAGCCCCTCCCTTCCGTAGATGTGGAGGAAATCGGTGCCAAAACGGTACCGCGGTTTCCCAAAAAAGCGGGCCACGAAGAGGTAACCTCCACCCTCATCCATCAGAACATCGAAGGAACCCTCGCCACGTTCGAAAGGAAGGATTTTCCCTTCCCTTCTCATCTCCCAGAGGTACGATAGGGGCTGGAGGCTCTCCCACAGCAGTCTTCCGGAGTAGTCGCAGGCCACGATACGCTGCACCTCACCCCGGTGAAGGGCGCTCTCGACGGAGACATTCTTGAGAGCCTGGCCTATTATCGGGTCATCTCCGTACTTCAGCACGTACTTCGGAACCTTCATACCCTGCCCAACCTCGGAAACGACAAACCCCCACGGGAAGAAGTATGCTTGGGATGCATCCACGAAATAGGAAACGTTGTCGTTCCTCACCACAAAGCCCTCCTCGTGGGGCGGTTTTATGATGGTCACGTTGCCGAAGACCGCAACAGCGCTCCCGTTCACCTCTCCAGCGGACTCGATGAAGGGGCAGTCCCGAGTGTTTCTGGCATCATGAACGCTGTAAAAAACGAGTGCGAAAAAAATCACGAAGAGTATGGCAAAGGGTACTCCCTTTCTCATCCGAACCCCTCTAAAACATATCCGCCAACACATGCTATTTATGTTCATCGCTCCCGATTCTCCCCGGGAGACTCATCATCATTCGCCATCCGTTCTCCGAGTCCACGCCAAAACCTTAAAATACCTCCCGGGGCTATTACTATTAAGGTGAGTGGTTATGGGTGTGCTTACAAAAGATGAGATCCTCGAAAGAATCCGGCGGAGCAAAAAGCTCAGCCCACGGGAAATAAATGCTAAAATCCGCGAACTCATGGAGGAACACGGCATTTCTGACCACGCGGCCGCTTTGATGCTTGCCGAGGAGCTCGGGATTTCTATGGGTGAGGGCGGAGCGCTCATGAGCATAGGGGAGCTTGCCCCCGGTATGAGGGATGTCAACATCGTTGGACGCGTTACGAGAAAGTTCTCTCCGAGGGTTTACACGAAGAGGGACGGAAGCCAGGGGAAGGTCGCGAGCCTCATAATCCACGACGGCACGGGAAAGGCGAGGGTGGTTCTCTGGGATGCACAGGTTGACAAGTACATAAACGAGGTCAGCGTGGGGGACGCGGTCAAGATAATCGACCCCCAGGTGAGAGAAGGCCCCAACGGCATTGAACTGCACGTAAACTTCAGGAGCAGGCTCATAGTGAACCCCGACGACCCGAGGGTGGCGGAGCTTCCGGAGCTCTCGAGCGTTAGGAGCTACTCCTACACGAGGAAGCCGATAGGGGAGCTCATGGACGGCGACAGGTTCGTCGAGGTCAGGGGGACTATTGCAAAGCTCTACCGCGTGGCGGTGTACGACGCGTGCCCCCAGTGCAGGAGGAAGGTGGACTACGACTCATCCACCGATACGTGGATATGCCCCGAGCACGGTGTGGTGGAGCCGAAGACCATGGTAATCCTCGACTTCGGCATAGATGATGGAACCGGCTACATCCGCTCAACGCTCTTTGGAGACCAGGCTGTGGAGCTCATAGGCATTGACGCCGAGACCATCAAGGAGAGGGTTCGCGAGGCAATAAACTCCGGACTAACAGCGAGGGAAGCCGGCAAGAAGGTGGCCGAGGAGGAGGTCTACCCCGTAATAGGCAAGGAGATAATCCTGAGGGGCAACGTCATAGAGGACCGCTTCCTAGGGCTGCTCCTCAAAGCTTCATCATGGGACGAGGTTGACTACGTGAGGGAGATTGAGAGGGCGAGGAAGGCCCTCCGCGAATCAATGGAGGGATTGTGATGGAGACCGTAACCGTGAGAAGGAGAAGACCCGCGGTCGAGAGGAAAATCGGGGAGATCACGGAGGAGGACACGAGGGTGGCCCTCATCGGTAAGGTCGTGAAGGTTGACAAGCTGGACTACATCTTCACGATAGACGATGGAACCGGGGTGGCCATAATTGAGAGCGAGGAGAACGTTCTTCCAAGGCCAGGCCAGATAGTGAGGGTGATAGGGAGGATCATCAGGAACGAGGAGACACACATCTACGCGGAGGCGGTTCAGGACTTCAGCGACGCCCACCTCGAGTACCTCGAGGAGGTTCAGGAGCTTGAACGCGAGCTCCTCCCCAGGCTTGAAAACGCTCTCGTGTGGTGGTCAGAATGAAGAAGCGCTTACCCGCTACCCGGCTCTACATTAAGGACGTGCTCGAGGGATACTACATCAAAGGGGAGGGCGACTTCGAGCCCAACTACCTCATAACCAGGGACGCAAGGAAGGTCTACCGCGCCAAGATAGTGGGCACCGTGGTGAGGGAGCCCACCATAGCGGAGGACGAGACCTACGGCAAGTTCCAGGTTGACGACGGAACGGGGGTCATATGGGTTCTCGGGTTCAGGGATGACGCGCGCTTCGTCAAACTCGTCAAGAAGGGAGACCTAGTCCAGATAATAGGAAAGATAGCCGAGTGGCGCGACGACAAGCAGATACTCGTTGAGGGCGTGTTCCCTGTTCCGCCCGATGCCTGGACGCTCCACCGCTTTGAAATCCTCCGCGAGAGAATCGAGCACATCAAGAAGGCAAGGGTTGCGCTCGAAATCTACAACACCTACGGAATAACGGCCAAGGCCAAGGTCATAGCCAAGAACCGCGGGGTGAGCGAGGAACTCCTCCAGACGATAGACGAGCTCTACGCGATAATGATGGAGCGCCAGGGAGAAGCCATGCTGGAGGAAGAGGTCGGAGAGGAAATCGGCGAAGAGCTCGGTGAAGAGAAAGAGACCCTCGAGGAGGCCAAGAAAGCCGTCCTGAACCTGCTGCGCCAGAAGGGAGACACACCCGTGTCCCTTAAGTACATAATCAAGAAGCTCCAGAAGGAGTTCGAGCCGGACGTTATAGAAGAGGCTGTCCACGAGCTCCTCGCCGAGGGTGAAATCTTTGAGCCGGAGGTAGGATACTACCAGATTCTCTGAAATCGTCTCTCTTTTCCCCTTTTCTGCCACGGTATTTAACGGAGAGAAAAAGATAAAAGTGGCCTGCCCCCACTAAACTCCGGTGTGCCCCGTGGAAGTCAAGGCGTTCATTGAGATAACAAGGCCCCACAACGCGCTCATGGCGGGTCTCGTGGGAGTTCTCGGTGCGATAATATCCCTAGGTCACGTGCCCGAGGCCGGAAAGCTCGCCCTAGTTTTTCTCGTCGTGACCCTTGGAACGGCCGGTGGAAACACCATAAACGACTACTTCGACTACGAGATTGACAGGATAAACCGCCCCGACAGACCCATCCCAAGGGGGGCAATGGGCAGGGAAACCGCGAGACTCTACGCCGTGGCGCTTTTCCTGCTTGGGATAGGCCTCGCCTACTTCCTGAACCTATGGGCCTTCATCATAACCCTCGTGGCCTACGCCCTCATGTACGTGTACGCGTGGAAGCTCAAGCCCCTCCCCCTCGTTGGAAACCTTACCGTGTCATTTCTCACGGGGATAACCCCCGTCTTTGGGGCCATCGCCTTCGGAAGGATAGGGCTGGCGGGCTACCTCTCCCTCAGCGCCTTCCTCGTCAACCTCTCCCGCGAGATACTGAAGGACATAGAGGACGTCGAAGGGGACAGGGCAATGGGTGCGAGAACCCTCCCCATCGTGTGGGGGATAGGGAGGAGCTCAAAGCTGGCCGCTTTGTTCGCGGTTCTAACGATTCTCTCGTCCCTGCTGCCCCTGACGACGGGGGTTGGAAGGGGTTACTGGCCCATAGTCTTCGTGGACTTGCTGCTCCTGAAGGTTGCCCTCGATGCCTGGAGTAAGCCCTCCATCGAGACGGCCTCGAAGGGGCAGAAACGCCTCAAGGTGGCGATTTTCCTCGCGATACTTGTGTTCCTTGCCGGTTCATTAACGTAAGGAGGGATGAATATGGAGTTTAAGGAGGAGGTAAACAAGGCGATTCAAAGTGATGCCCTGTTCACGTTCGTAACGTTTAAGACCCCCTACGGGCCCGCCGAGACTCTGGAGCGCTTCACGGGAATGTTAGAGGAGCTTGGATGGAAGGTAGGGTTTAAGGCAAACTGGTGGACGGCGGAAATCCCCTACGGCGTTATAAGGGCAGACGTTAGAAAGGAAGGAGAGGAGAAGGTCGTTATCGGGCGCTGGATACTCGGAAGGGAGTGCAGACTCATAAGGGTCGAGAACATGAACCTTGAAGAGGGCAAGGAGGAGTTCTACCGCGCCCTGGACAGCATAACCTCCACCCTCATCCACGACCCCGCCCTCAGAACCATGAGGGAGCAGTACTGAGGTGGTAGAATGAAGGAGAAACTCATGGAGATGATATTCGAGGAGGAGTGCATAAGGTTCGGGCACTTCGTCCTGACCTCCGGAAAGGAGAGCGACTACTACATAGACGTGAAGAAGCTCATAACGAACCCAAGGGCCCTGAAGCTAATAGCGAAGCTCGTAGGCGAGCTGTGGGGCGGCGATGCCTTCGACAGGGTTGCCGGCCCCGAGCTCGGAGCGGTTCCGATAGCGACGGCGGTGGCCCTCGAGATAGAGAAGCCCCTCCTTGTCGTCAGGAAAAAGAAGAAGGAGCACGGGACGGGAAAGCAGATAGAGGGCGAAGTGAAACCCGGGGACAGGGTTCTCCTCGTTGAGGATGTCACCACAACGGGCGGAAGCGTTCTCCGGGCGGCGAAGGTCCTTGAAGAGAGCGGTGCGAAGGTGGTCGGCATAACCGTCGTCGTGGACAGGGAAGAAGGTGCGAGGGAAAGAATTGAAGGGGAAGGATACATGTTCATGCCGCTCGTGACGGTGGGGGAGCTCTTCGAGTTCAAAGGGAAGTTCAGAGCATGAAATCCTCTATGGTTTTAGCCCTCACCATCACCTGCGCCTTTTCTTTACCGTAGTAAACCTCCACAAGTCCCTCTGACTCAAGGCTCTTGAGGGTTTTAAAAAGGTGGGGCATGGGTGTGTCGAGCTCTTCGCTCAGTTTCTGAAGTGCAACTGCCCTTTTCTTAACGGCCAGAAGGTTATAAACTACCTCTTTCTGGGGCATGGAGAAAACACCACAATACACTCTCACTCAACATTAATAAGCATTATTGATGCCTTTTCGTCACTGTGGCGAAAAATCGCACCCCCCATAGACTTTATAAATCCCCCTTCCAAGCTTAGTCTATGAGGGTCAGAATCGAGAGACTGGGGGAAAAGGGCTTTGGAGTGGCAAAGGTCGGGAAGAAGAGAATCCACGTCCCCTTCACGGCCCCCGGAGACGTTGTGGACGTCAGGAAATGGCACAGAGAGAAGAGGATTCTTGTTGCGCACGACTACGAGGTCGTGAAGGCAGCGGAAGGGAGGGCGGAGCCGAGGTGCCCCTATTTTGGAAGGTGCGGTGGCTGCGTTCTTCAGCACATTCCCTATGAAACCCAGATTGAGTTCAAGAAAGCGTCCCTTGAGAGGAGCCTCGGCTTCGAGGTGGAGGTTCTCCCATCACCACTAACCTACGGCCACAGGAACAGGATTGATATAGCCATAGCGACCACGGGAATCGGCTTCAGGAGGAGGGGCACGTGGTGGGACGTGATTGACATAGACGAGTGCCCGGTCTTCGGCGGGAGGAGCAGGGAGGCGATAGCGGCCATGAAGGAGGCCATCGAGGGGCTCAGCCTGGAACGGTACGACATCAGGAACAACGAGGGATTTTTGAGGTACCTCGTGCTCAGGGAGGGCAAGTTCACGGGGGAGTTCATGGTGAACGTCGTCACCGCCGAGGGTCGCCTTCCGGAGGGCTTTGAGGAATATTTCTCATTTGCGGACTCCCTCTACTGGAGCGTTAACAGGACACCGAGTGACGTCTCCTTCGGGGATGCGGAGCGGTTCTGGGGCAAACCCTACATAACGGAGCGTCTTGGGGACGTTACATACCTTATCCACCCTAATTCATTCTTCCAGACGAACAGTTATCAGGCGGAAAACCTCGTCAAGATGGTCTCAAAACTGGTTGAGGGCGGGAGTGTTCTTGACCTCTACTCCGGTGTGGGAACCTTCGGCGTTTACCTCGCGAAGAGGGGCTTCAGGGTGGAGGGGATAGAAGTTAACCCCTTTGCCGTCGAGATGGCTAGGGAAAACGTCGAGCTCAACGGTGTGGAGGCTACCTTCAGGGTTGGGGAAGACCGCGACGTGGAAACGCTTAGGGACTACGATACGGTAGTGGTTGACCCCCCGAGGGCGGGCCTGCACCCCAAGCTCATAAGGCGCCTCCTCAGAGACACTCCCGAGACCCTCGTCTACGTTTCCTGCAACCCGAAGACGCTCGCCGAGGATTTGCGGGCACTTGGGGAGGCGTACGAGGTGGAGGAGGCCATGGGACTCGATATGTTCCCCCACACCCCGCACGTCGAGGCCGTTGTTAAACTCAAGCACAAAGTTTAAAATCCGAAACCCAGAGGTTGGGAAAAGTAAATAAAGAATGAAAGGAAAAAGAGTTTGGGGGTGTTGTATTTGAAGATTGATGAGAGGGACAGGGTAATCCTGGACATGCTGACGAAGGACGCGAGGACGCCCTTCACCGAGATAGCCAAGGTTCTTGGTATAAGCGAGACCGCGGTCAGGAAGCGCGTAAAGTCCCTGGAGGAGAGGGGGGTCCTGAAGAAGTACACGATAGAGGCGGACCCGGGTAAGCTCGGCTACAACCTCGTGAGCATAACGGGCGTTGATACCGTGCCGGAGAAGATATTCGACGTGGCTACCAAGCTCAAGGAGTTCGAGTTCGTGAGGAGCCTCTACCTCACGAGCGGTGACCACATGATAATGGCCGAGGTCTGGGCCAGGGACGGCGAGGATTTGGCAGACATAATCTCCAACAAGATAGGCCGCCTCGAGGGAGTAACCAAGGTGTGTCCTGCAATAATCCTTGAGAAGCTCAAGTGAACCTTTTTTCTTTATTCAATCCAGCGGAGAAGCCATTCTGAAGAAACCCAAAGAATCCCCCTCCCGGGGGTAGATTTTAAGTGTACACCCTTTTCTCACGGGATTTGCGTTGCCCAAAAAAAGCCATCGGGGCACTCTCAATCACAAAAACAACCTTGGAGGAAAAATTTTTAGTAGAAACGTTTTGGTGGTCCCGCGGGCCGGATTTGAACCGGCGACCTGCGGATCTACAGTCCGCCGCCACTCCCAGGCTAGGCTACCGCGGGACCCGAGCCCGCCCGATTATTAGTGATTTGCGGAGGGTTTATAAATTTTTCTCTTCTCCGTCGCGCCCCCGAAAACATATTAAACATGTTAATCAAACTTCTACGGGGGGATACCCGTGGACCCCAGTATGGACAAAAATAATAAGGCCGAGAGCGCCAAGGGGAAGAAGATTCGTATAATTCTCGGGAAGAGGCACCACGTACAGCTCGAAAAGAGGAAGGAGCTGAGCCACAACATAAGGTACATAGGGAAGGTTCCCATCAGGATTGTGATGGACGTTGACTTCATACGCCTCCATCCCGAGGACAGCCTCGTGAAGCTCGTGGGACTCCTCAGGGGGGAGGAGACGGCCGCCCTCGTCGTTGATGATGAGAACCACCTCCTGGGCTTCATAACGATAAAGGACTTCCTCAAGTTCTTCGCGCCACCGGAGAAGAGCACGGTTATAGGAATCGGCCTCCTCAAGCGCTACTCCCTAACGAGGGCGTCGAGGGTGGGGGACATCATGGTAACCAAGCCCATAACCGTGGACATCAACGACAACCTCGAGCACGCCATAAGGATAATGCTCGAGACAGGGAAGCACCACCTCCCCGTGGTGGACAGGGAACGGCGCGTACACGGGATACTTGAAATAAAGGATATAGTGCGTCTGATAAGAATAGTGAGCACGTAGGCGGTTTGGATGGATGACCTCATCACCATCGGCCTGATGCTCTTTACGGCAAAGCTGGGAGGCTGGCTTTTCGAGAAGCTAAACCAACCAACCGTTCTGGGCCAGATACTTGGCGGGATTTTTATAGGCCTCTTCCTCAATACCGACGAGGTCATAAGGGCGTTCTCAACCTTCGGCGTGATTCTCCTCCTCTTCCTGGCCGGGCTGGAAAGCGATATAAACGAATTCAAAGCCGTTGGAAGGCCCAGCATTCTGATAGCAGGAGTGGGTGTCCTAGTCTCGTTCGTGCTGGGCTTTATCGTATCCCTGCCGTTCTACTCCTTCGAGAACGCCCTGCTCCTCGGAGCCATCATGACCCCCACGAGCGTCAGCATAACCGTGAGGGTTCTCATGGAGATGAGGCGTCTTAGAACGAAGGCGGGAACCTCCATACTGGCGGCGGCTGTCATAGACGACATCCTCGGAATACTCGCCCTCACGATAGTGATATCCCTCCTCGTGGAGGGCAACCTCAATCCCATCAAGATACTGGAGATAATAGTGGAGGTCTCGGGCTTCCTCATACTTCTCCTCAAGTTCGGGGTACCCCTCACGGAGCGCTTCTTCCACGCGGTATCGAGGGTCAAGCTTCCCGAGAGCAGGACGGCCTTCTCCCTTGTGTTAACAGTCTTCATAGCGGCCCTCGCGGAGGAGATGCAGATAGCGAGCATCCTCGGGGCATACATGACGGGCCTGCTCATCGGACAGACCCAGTACGGGAGGGAGATAACGGAGAAGGTCAGTACTCTCGGATACTCCCTCTTCATACCCATATTCTTCGTGGAGGTCGGCATGAGCATAGACGTTTCCTACGTGATGAAGGCGGGGCTTTTCGCGATCATCTACACGCTCGCGGCGATAGTGGCTAAGATTGGGGGCTGTGGGCTTGGGGCTTACCTGGGGGGCTTTGACGCAAAGGAATCCCTCAGAATAGGCGTGGGAATGATACCCCGCATGGGTGTCGAGCTGGCGATGCTGGCCATAGCCATGCAGGCCGGCGTGGCCGGACAGGACGAGCTCACGATAGCTGTGTTCATGGTGTTCGTGACCACGATACTAACGCCGCCGCTGTTGAAGTACGTGTATTCAAAAAGTTAAGGAAAATTTCGACATATATTCAAAATCATAGGCAATTATCGGGAAAATTTTGGCATTAACACGAACTATTTTGCATAAACGACATAAAGGTTTAGGGCGGCCAATAATACGGTGATGCTCATGAACGCGGTCGAGATGGTAAGCAGGGATATGGCCCCAATAATGGACGTGCAAACGAGGGTTTTACGCTACTCGGTGGACTTCTTCGTGCGAAAGGGCTTCAGATGGCTCTTACCTGTGATGCTGAGCTCCATAACAGACCCGCTGTGGCCGGATCCAGCTGCGGCGAAGATGAAGGCACCCGAGATAGAGGCCTACGGAAGAAGGCTTAAACTCATGCACAGCATGATACTCCACAAACAGCTCGCGATAGGGATGGGCCTCGGAAAGATTTTCATCCTCTCCCCCAACATAAGGCTTGAGGAGAGGGACAGGGACGACGGGAGGCACTCCTACGAGTTCACCCAGCTGGACTTTGAGATTGAAGGGGCAACGATGGAAGAGGTAATGGCCCTCATAGAGGAGTTCATCGCGGGGCTCTTCGAGGAGCTGGGCGTCATGGAGGTGAAAAGGCCCTTCAGGCGCTTCACGCTCGAGGAGATAGAGAAGGAATTTGGAGGCGAGGAAGAGGCAAGCGAAGCAATGAGTGAACCCTTCTGGATAACCGACATAGGGAGGGAGTTCTACGACAGGGAGGATCCGGAGAGGCCCGGCCACTATAGAAACTACGACCTTATCCTCCCCTACGGCTACGGGGAGGTCTCCAGCGGAGGCGAAAGGGAATGGGAGTACGGAAGAATAGTCAGACGCCTTGAGGAAGGGGGCCTGAGCCTCGACGCCTTTAGGCCCTATTTAGAGGTCGCGAAGGCGGGGAAGCTTAAACCGAGCGCGGGAGCGGGAATAGGAATGGAGAGGCTGGTGCGCTTCGTAACGAGGAGAAAGCACATAGGAGAGGTGCAGCCCTTCCCGAGGGTCCCGGGAATCCCGGCGATTATTTAAGTTATCATGCCCTCGAGCACGAGAATCTTCCTCTGGCGGAGGTAGACGACGGGGATTCCCCTCTCCCTGAGCTTTTTTCTTAACCCCCTGTCGTTCGTGCAGACTATGACGTCTCCCCTGGTCACGGCGAACTCCAGTATGAGCTCGTCCGTTGGCTTCTCCCCGTATCTGCCGACCTCAACGACTCCAAAGCGCTCCACAAGCTTCTTGGCCATCCTCACCGCCAGAAGGTCTTTTCCCCGGGACTTGCGCTCTATGACGTCGAGTTCCTCCAGGACAACGTCTGGGACGGCCATCTCGAAACGCACATCCAGAAGGCGGTGGAGTTCGCCTATTATATCAACGCCGAACTGCGCCGGAACAAGGAGAAAATTTGTGTCAAAAATAACGAGGTAGTGGTTCCCCATGGGGCTCACCGGGGAACTCACTCTCTGATAAGGCCGTAGCCGATGAGTCTCCAGCGGGAGCCGACCTGCCTGCTTATGGCAACCCTCTCACCGGGCTCGGCGCATATGGGTATCTGGAGCTTTATCTCGACCTCTCCCCTTGCGAGGTTCGTGACGAGACCAACCGTTCTTGCCGTGCCCACGTTGAGGAGGAGCATCTCGCGCCTCTTTATGGGCTCGACCTTGAGTTCCTCCTCGGTTCCAACAACGCGCTCGAGGAGGTGGACTTCGAGCCTTATGTCCTCCCACACAGGCGGAAGCTTCCCGGGCCTTCCAACGACGTTACCCGCCATGAGGTCTCCCTTTGTGAGGAACGGGTCCAGTTTGGTTCCAACACCAACAAGGCCTCCCGGGAAGGCCTCTTCCACAAAGCGCCCCCCTGCCTGAAGGGAGACTATCTCCGTTGTTATGGGCTCGTATTTTATCCTCCCGTGGTCTTCATAGGGAATTCCGGGCCTTATCTCTATCTCCTCTCCGAGGGTGAGCTTGCCCTGGACTATGGAACCACCAAGAACGCCACCGATGAGCTTCTCGGGCTTTGTTCCGGGCTTGTTGACGTCGAAGCTCCTCAAAACCAGCATTCTTGGGGACTTGTTGGGGTCGCGCTCCGGAGTCGGGATGAACTCCTCAATGGCCTTGGTGAGAACGTCAACGTTGGCCCCGTGGAGTGCGGATATCGGAATTATGGGGGCGTCCTCAGCGACCGTCCCCTTGACGAACTCCTTTATCTCATGGTAGTTCTCTATGGCCCTCTCCTTTGAGACGAGCTCTATCTTGTTCTGGGCTATTACGATGTTCCTGTTGCCCACTATCTGGAGCGCCATGAGGTGCTCCCTCGTCTGCGGCATTATCCCCTCGTTGGCGGCTATGACGAGAACCGCGCCGTCCATGAGGGAAGCGCCGGCGAGCATCGTCGTCATGAGCGCCTCGTGACCCGGAGCGTCTATGAAAGAAACGCGCCTCTCAAACTCGGTTTCAGCACCGCAGTAGGGGCACTTGGGTGAAGTCGAGTACTTACCGCAGGACGGGCACTTCCTTATCTCCGCGTCGGCGAAGCCTATCTTTATGGTGATACCTCTCCTGAGCTCCTCGCTGTGGGTGTCCGCCCATATTCCCGTGAGGGCCTTTGTGAGTGTGGTCTTACCGTGATCAACGTGACCAACCATACCAATGTTTACCTCAGCCTGCTTCCTCTTAGCCATCTCCATCACCTCTCCTAAAGTAAAATAGAAGAAGGCTTTATTAATCTTTAGCCGGAAGAAAAGGGGAGGAGGTTCACTCCTCGTAAACGATAACCGTGTTTATCTGGAGTATCTCGGGGCTTATGGTATCGCCCCTGACGGTCTTCTTCCTCCTCTCGCCCCTCTCCTTGGGCCTGAATCCGGGGCCCCTTGAGACGAGAATGCGGACCTTCCTGGGGCCGTGAACGTCGGGCCTCATGGGGAAGCCATCCTTGTCGGTCCCGCCCCTTATCTTGAGCTTAACGTTGGCGGGAATCTCCTCCTCAAGGAGCTCGCCAAGGTTGACGCCTATGACGCTCGGGTCAAAAGTGTCCCCTATCTTGAGGCCTATGAGGGCCTCTGCCTTCTTGTCGCTCACCTCGACCTGTTTGGCCTTACCGCTCTTTGGGTCAGATATAACAACCTTAAACGTCACCATTTCCTCCCACCTCTGGCTTTCATTAGCGGGATTCATTGGGCAAAGCCCTTAACCCGTGTGAGCTTGAGGGATGGGATTTAAAAGTCTTTCCTTCTGGGGGCATTAATCTGATGCGCTTCTGCGAGTTTTCGTGCCCCCTAAGGTACCCCCTCAATCAGAAATCGGCCAGCCTAATCATCCCCCGACGTGAGAGTTGCCTGAAGGCTGGATAATCCCACCAGAAAGGAATCCGTTTGAAGGGGTAAAGGGGAAGACAGAAACCCAGCGAACTCCCAGCTGGCAGAGATTCCCCTTTTTAAAAGGAGGATAAAGGGGAAGAACCTCATTCGATGTTCTCGAACCTGTCCTCGAGCCTCTTCAGCACGCCCGGAAGCGTGGTGTACTCCATGTCCTCGAGGGGCAGGCGGTGCGGCTCGAAGGGACCGTGCCTGCGCATGTACTCGGTGATTTCCATGGCTCTCTGCCTCGCGTAGTCGTAGGCAGGGTCGTCGAAGAGGTCAACCGGGCCGACGAGCTTTCCTTCTGGGCTGATCTGCCAGCCAAGGGCTACAACGCGCGGCGGGCCGTCGAACCTGGTTGGGTTGGCCTGGTGCATTGGGACGGGCATTACAGGGCCGTTGTGGGAACCCCTCATCCAGCCGCTGACGAGGTGCGGAAAGGCGAAGGGCTCGAGGACTTCGCCGAGTGCCGGGAGGCCACTCTGGGCCCTGACTATCGCAACCGGGTCGTCCTTTCCAACGTATTCTCCCGCGATTTCGAAGAGCTTCTCGGTGCTGACTACCGCAACGGGCTCGTCCTGGCTTATCGGGTGACCCTCCTTGGGGTAGACCCTCTTGATGACGTAGCGGCTCTTCGCTCCTATGAGGGCAAGGAGGTCGTAGACTTCCTCCGGGGTGTTGAGGATAACCCTCTTGTGCTTGAGGATGTCCCAGACCTCAAAGCGGAAGCCCATGTGCATCTTGGGGTCAATGACGAGGCCCGCGGTGTTGAAGGGATCGGCGAACATCCTGAATATCGGGAGGTTGAAGGCTCCTGGTTCGGTCTTGTCCATGTGGAAGGTGACTATGGGCTCGCTCTTCCTGAGGGTTATCTCCATCTCGGCTATTCCCGGACCCATGCCCCTTATGTTGCCGCTGAAGGCGTCCTTAAGGAGGTCCTGGCCCGCTCCGTAGAGGCCGAGCTCCTTTGCCACTTTGGTGGCCTCCTCGAAGGCATTCCATGCCAGACCGTGTATCTCGGAGCTGTCAACGCCCTTCTTGTGGGTCATGATGAGCTGAAGGTCATCGCCGCAGCTGCCCACGTAGAAGTCTATGAGGGTGCCCTTCTCAACCGCCTTTGAGAGAACAGCCTCCGCGGTCTCAATGAGCTGCGGGTGAACCCTTGAGTGTCCCGGCCAGCCGCCGATGTCCGCTTTTATAACGCTAACCGTAATCTTTTCACCAATCGCCATTAGCATCACCGTGGTGGATTACCTATTTCAAGTTTATAAAATTTTACCATGCAAAAATATATCACCAAAAATGATACAAAAACACCAGGAGTGATACAAAAAGTAGACAAAAAAGAGGCAATAAACTCAGCATATGTCGTTCCAGCCGAACTCCTCCTTCACTATCTTGATCAGCTCCTTGAGCTCCTCCTTCTTGATGTTGACGCTGCTCGTTGCACCCACGAGGGCAACTATTCCATGGACTTCCTCCTGCACCTGAATAACACCCTCATCCACCTTGGTAACCTTCAGCTCCCTCCTGGCCACCTCGTCCTCACTTATCCGGAAGCGGTCTTCCCCAATCTTGATGTGCTGTATCTCCGTCATGGCATCCACCGTATTATGTACGTTTCGAAAGTTAATAACGTTGTCGGCTTTAATTTGGCCGCCGTGGGAATGAAAAAAGTCAATCCCGGCTTCCTTAGCCGTTCCGCAAAGTTTATAAACATTCCCCCAGCTACCAACTAGTGGTCTGGGGGCATGGTGTAGCCTGGTCCATCATCGCGGGCTCCAGAGGCCATGAGGACAAGCGGGTTTGCTGACTCGGGGCATGATGACCCTTTGGAGCCCCGAGCGGCTGGAGAAACCCGCGGACCGGGGTTCAAATCCCCGTGCCCCCACCACCGCTTTACACTTCTACCGCTTTCAGTGCCCAGCTTTGTCCCTTTCCGCGGTTCTTCTTAACTTTAGGTTTAAGAAAGCTATAAATTGGCGGAGGGCTATTCTAAACCGCGGAGGGAACACCATGAAGATTCCGGATGACGTTAGAAAAGACATACCCCTGACGAGTGAGGTCATCTACTTCGACAACACCGCAACCTCACTCACCCCGAAGCCCGTCGTTGAAGCAATGGACGAGTACTACCTGAAATACCGCGCAAACGTCCACCGCGGGATACACCGCCTCTCCCAGATGGCGACCCACAAGTACGAGGAGAGCAGGAAAGTTGTCGCTGACTTCCTCAACGCGAAGTTCGAGGAGATAGTCTTCACCAAGAACACGAGCGAGAGTTTGAATCTGGCCGCCCTCGGGCTGGAGAACCTCTTCAAACCTGGGGACAAGATAGTTACGACGCCCTACGAGCACCACTCCGATTTACTCCCATGGCAGCGGTTAGCTAAAAAGAAGGGCCTCAGGCTGGAGTTCATTGAGGGCGACCTCGAGGGCAACCTTGACCTCAGTGATGCAGAGAAGAAAATAAAGGGAGCGAAGCTCGTAGCGGTTCAGCACGTCTCGAACGCCCTCGGAGTAATCCACGAGGTTGAGGAGCTCGGGAAGATGGCGAAGGAGGAAGGGGCTATATTCGTCGTTGACGCAGCCCAGAGCGCCGGCCACATGGAAGTGGACGTTAAAAAGCTCCACGCCGACTTTCTTGGCCTTTCGGGTCACAAGGGACCGATGGGGCCGACCGGGATTGGGGTGCTCTACGTAAACGAGGAGTTCTTTGACGTCTTCGAGCCGCCCCTCATAGGCGGCGGGACGATTGAGGACGTGTGGCTTGAGGAATACAAGCTGACCGAACCCCCGGAGCGCTTTGAGGCCGGGACGCCAAACATTGGCGGGGCCATAGGTCTCGCCGCGGGAATCAAGTACATTGAGAGGATAGGGATAGAGGAAATAGAGAGGCAGGAGCACAAGTTAGTGAAGCGCATCACCGAGGGACTTGACGGGCTTGAGGTTCCGTGGTACGGACCGAGGAACCTGAGGAAGCACGCCGGCGTTGTCAGCTTCAACGTTCCTAACCTCCACCCACACGACGTGGCGGCCATTCTCGACGAGCACAACATCATGGTCCGCTCCGGCCATCACTGTGCCCTGCCTGTGATGAAAAAGCTCGGGATAAACGGGACAGTAAGGGCCTCCTTCCACGTCTACAACAGCATTGAGGAAGTCGAGACCTTCCTCGGCGTCATGGAGGAGATGGTTAAGAGCCTGCGTTAGCCTTTCATTTTCAAATCTAAACCGTGCCCCGGGGGAGGATGAAGGTTGAGGGAATCCCTGTGCCGGGGGCCTATTTTTACAACTTTCTGAGCAAAAGGCGGAAGAACCTCGCAGTTTCATTGGCCGGGAGATTACCTTCCGGATTGAGGGGGAGGCCCTCGACGTCGGAACCGGTCCAGGTTTCATCCCGATAGAGATTGCTCGGATGAACCAAGGTGAAAGGGTAGACGTCTCGAAGATAACGGTGCCTTTAGTGACTGGTCCTGAGAAAGGCCTGAATATAAAACAACGTTTCTCATCGTTTATTAGAGGTTTTTAGCGATTCTCAAAAATCCAGTGTCCTCAAAAGGGCAATATATTCAATAGAGTGGAAAATGGAACGTTCCGGAACGTTCTTTTCACCGGGGCCCTAAAATAGACGAAAGGCGTAGGTGGTAGTGGTGATGGACATGAAGTGGTTGAAGGTATGGTTGGTGATAGGTCTGCTCGTGGGGAGCCTTGTCCCCGCGGGTCTGAGCCTTGCGGACGAGGGAACCAACACCGAGCCCCTGCCACCGGAGATGGAGAACGTAACGCAGGAGCAGATAATAGCCGAACACATAGTGGACGCTCTCACCAAGCTCAGCAGCATGGCGGACGGCATAATGGCAAACATCACACTACCGGAGAACTCCACAATAATGGAACACTACGAGCTGGCGACGCAGTATAAAGAGGAAGCGCTGAAAGCATACGACGAGGGGGACTATTACAATACAATAATAAACGGCCTGACGGCGATGCACCACTACAGGGTCATGCTCCAGAGCATGAAGGAAAGGAGAAGCGAGCTGAGGGAGGACCTTCCTGCCGAAGTTAGGAGGATGGAAGGCTACTTCAGGATGGCCGAGCGCATAATAAGCAAGGCCCAGGAGCAGGGTATTGACGTGGGCAACGCCCCCGAGCTACTTAACCAGACTAAGGAGGCCTACCGCACGGTGCTGGAGGACATAAAGGCGAAGGACTTTGCCAAGGCCAAGGAGGACATTGAAAAGGCGAGGGAGCTCAAGGCCCAGCTCGACGATGCCCTCAGGGGCATAAGGGAGGAGCTCGCCTACGCAAACGCGGACAAAATCGTTAATGCGTTCCTCGAGAGGGGTGCGAAGGGCATAGAGGTGGCTCAGGAAGTTATAGCGAAGGCCAACGAGACCGGTGCAAACGTCACGGAGCTTCAGGAGAGGCTCGATGCTTTCCAGGCGGTCTACGACGAGGTTAAGGGCATGGCCGATGAGGGCAACTACACCGGGGCCCTGGACGTTATGAAAGAGAACAGGGAAGCCATAGGGGAGTTCTACAAGGCGATGGAGTTCATAAAGAGAAAGGCTCACGAGAGGGAAGTCCAGGAGAGGATGAAGGACGTCAAGAAGTTCCTCAGGGAGATGTACGGAAGGCTCACCAAGGACGGAAAGGCCCTTAGGGAGCTCCACAGGAAAGGTGTGGACACCAGGAGGGCGGAGCTTCAGCTGAGAACTGCTATGCAGGAGTTCCGCTTTGGAGTTGAGCTGCTCAAGCGCGGGAGGCCCATGGAGGCGAAGGCCCACTTCGCCATAGCCCTCGACCTCACCCACAGGGTCGAGGAGTTCATACTCTGGCACGGCTGACCTTTCCTTTTTCACATTTGGAGGTGATCAAATGAAACGCCTTCTTATCCTTCCGCTGCTCCTCATACTCCCCTTCGTGAGTGCGGGGATGACGGTGGAACCATATGAAGACGGCTACGCGGTGGTGAGCCTCGAGATTCCGATGGAGGAGTACACCACGAGCGTTGATCTGGTCCTCCCGCCGGAGTATACCGACGTCTTCGTGGTTGATGAGAACGGGAACCCTCTGCCCTACACCCTCGATGGACGCTCCCTCCACGTTGAAGCCGCGGGGGCGCAGGTCGTTAACGTGACATACACAACGCCATCGCTCCTGGAGAAGGAGGGGGATGTATGGACGCTGAGCATCAACGCCTCCTCTCCCGTGACCGTGGTGCTCCCCGAGGGGGCCATTCTCGTGGCCCTCAGCGAAGCGCCCCTTGAGATGAATGAAAACGCCATAACGATGCCCTCCGGCGAGGTGTGGGTGAGCTACACCTTCCCGACCTCAAATGTGGAAGTAGGGGAGACTCCAACCACGGCAGAAAAAGGTGTGTGCGGGCCTGCCCTCATAGGCCTTCTGGCTATCCTTCCCCTCGCAATGAGAAAAAGTTTATGAATTTTCTCTCATATTTCGTTTTTGGTGATTAAATGTTCGTGGCCAGACCCTGTTCTACGTCCAAAGCCGTCTACGTAACCCCTGAGGGAAGCTTTGACGTTGACCTCGAAGAGCTCTGCGAGTGTCTGAGCGAGAGGGGTTTCGTGATAAAGCGCGTGACCCCCCACATAGCCATACTCCGGAAGGGGTACGAGGTAAGCGTCCTCAGGAAGGGGAAGATTATAGTCAAGGGCACCACAGAGACGGAGGAAGCTTTAAGAATAGCTGAGGAAATCTATGGCTGCATGAAGGTCTACGGGTGGTAGCGTGTTCACGCCTGAGAGGATAGCTGAAGAGATAATAAAGATACGGCGCGAGAACGGCTTTGACATCGTGCCCTTCGTGGTAGAGGATGTCATCTACGAAGAAGAGGCCAAAAGGCTCTACATAATAGGCCAGGACAGGGCCGACAAAAGCGCGATAATAGGCAACAGCTTCGTAGTTGGAAAGCTCAAGGAGCGGCTCGGGGTTGAGAGGATAACCGTGCACTCCAAGCTTGAGCTGTTGATCAAGCGAAGGAACGTAAGGGAAAACATGGAGAAGGTAAGGGGCACGCAGCTGGAGTTCCTCCTTCCGCTGATGGAGGCGGAGCTCAACTACCCACCCATGCGGTGGCCCTCCCTAAAAAACAACGGAAGGGCCCTTGTCTTCCTCAGCGTCTACGCCAAAGCACTCCTCGGGTTCGCGAGGGACTTCGGTCTTGAGGCGGTCCCGGTCGGCATTCGCTACTCCTTCCCCCGACTGAGCTTTGAGCCCCTCGACGGCTCTCCAGAGGAGATATTCTTCCCCAACGAGGAGAGGCTCGTGGAGCTGGCGGAGGAAAAGGGCCTCGATATAGTGCTGGCGGACTTTCCCTACGGCGTGACCTTCAGGGAGGGGATAGCGCTGGTCAACCCCATGAGGCTCCTCCACATCCCCCACTTCAGGCTCAAACACATCTACGGCTTCGAGTTCCCCGCCTATTCCCACGTGGATGGAAGAAAAGCTCTCGACTTCTTCGTGAAGCTCGCCGAGGACGGACTGCTTGAGCCCACGGACGGGGCAGAGCTCATATGGACCGCGTGGAGGAGGGGCAGGGCCCGCCCGTAGTACAATGATATACATTGAGCACCCCTAAGGCTCAGGAACATTTATAAGCTCTTCTTCCTCCCCCGGCCCCTCAGGTGAAAAAATGGCGAGAAAAAACACTCCCCACCTCCACGCAATGAAGGTCAGCGGTCTCCACGGCGGCCGGGCAAAGAACAGGTGGTTTTACTCCTTCATCCCCTTTAAGGTTGCCACGGGGGGAAGCTCCGTTGTAATCCCCCTCTACGTCCTCGCCCTGGGGGGAAGTGGTGCGGACGTCGGGATAGCCAACGCCGTATCGGGCTTTGCCTCAATGGTGGGGAGCGTTTTCTGGGGGAACCTCTCGGACAGGCTTTTGAGGAGGAGGGTTTTCATCACCCTCGGCTTCGCGAGCGTGAGTGCTTTCCTGGCGCTCTTCGCCATAACGGGAAGTCTTACCGAGTTCATAGTAATGAACGGCATCTACGCGTTCTTCCTGGCCACGACGACCTCAATCCCAGTGGTCCTTGTCCTCAGGAGTTTCCGCAAGAGGGAGTGGAACGATGGGCTCGGGCGCTTCAACGAGGTGGGCGGATGGGGCTGGCTACTGGGCCTCGTGATAGGACTTTTCATGTCGGCGTTCCTCGATATAAGGGCGATGTTCATAGTCTTTGCCATCATAAACCTGCCCGCGGCTTTCCTATTAGCGCGGAGCGTCAGGGAGGCACCTGTTTACGTCAACAGGGATTCAATAAAGATTAAGGGCCACTCGGCAGTCCAGAGAATCCGCCAGCTTCCCAGTGGAATACTCCACCTACCCTCCACGCCGGATACGCTCAGAAGCTTTTACGTGGCGAGCGCGATGTTCTGGTTCTCATCGGGCCTCTTCTTCTCCCAGGCCCCCGTGTTCCTAACGCTAAACGGGATGGAGAGGGAGGCAATTTACACCATGTCCATTGGTAACGCCCTCGTATCAACGCTATTATACAGACGGGTGGGAAACATGCTCAACGGCCGCGACCCGTACACAGTCCTTAGGTGGGGCCTCATCACCAGGGGGCTCGGAGTAGCAACAATGCTCGGTGGCACGCTTGTGGCTCCCCTCGCCTACGTCATGGCGGGGGTATCGTGGCCCCTCATCAGCCTCGCGGGCACGTCCATCGTGAGCGAGCTCGCACCCGGGAAGGAGAAGGGAAGGGAGATGGGGCGCTACAACTTCGTGAACTTCTCGGCGCTGATAGCCGGAAACCTCGGGAGCGGGTTCATTGTGAACGGCGTGGGCTTCCAGGGGGAGTGGATTCTCGCCGCTTTCATGGCCCTAAGTGGCCTGCTCCCCGTGATGGGAAGCACCATAAAAAACGTGGAAAGAAGAGGAAGCGTCCTCAGAACTTGAGAACCCTTGCGAGCACTATCAGCGGGTCCCAGACGGGCGCGAACGGCGGTGCGTACGCTAAATCCGTGAAGAAGACGTCCTTTGTGGTGAAGCCCGCCGCGATCATCGAGGCAGCTGTGTCCACCCTCGGAAGGATTTCGCCACCGACCGCCTGCACGCCGAGCAGTCTGTTCGTCTCGTTGTCAACGACGCCTTTGAGCCATATCGTCCTTGAGCCCGGATAGTAGTGGGGCTTCGTTCCGGCTTTTATGAATGCTGTCCTAACATCGTAGCCTTCCTTCATCGCCTCCGCCTCGGTGAGACCAGTCTTTCCAATCTCGAGGTCGAGGAACTTGGTTATGCTCGTTCCAAGGACGCCCGGGAAGTGAATCTCCTTTCCCGCTATATTGCTTCCGGCCACGTAACCCATCTTGTTTCCGGCTGGGGCGAGGGGCATCCACACGCGCCTTCCTGTTATGAAGTGCTTCGTCTCGGCGACGTCTCCCGCTGCGTAAACGTTCTCAACGCTCGTCTGCATTTTATCGTTCGTCCAGATGGCACCGGTTTCTCCAATCCTGACGCCGAGCTCCCTTGCCATCTCGGTGTTCGGCTTTATTCCGGTCGCGACTATAACGAGGTCGGCCGGGTACTCGCCCGCGTCAGTTATTACCTTCTCGACCCTCTCTTTCCCTTCAATGCGGAGCGTGACCTCCTCGAGGCGGAGGTTGAGATTCTCTCTTAGCTTTTCCTCCACTATGTCGGTTATCTCCTTGTCGAAGGTCTTCCTGAGAACCCTCTCACTCCTGCCAATGAGGGTGACATTCTTGCCCCTCTCAACGAAGGCCTCGGCCATCTCGAGGGCTATGTAGCCCGTTCCGATAACGACCACGTTTTCAACGGGGTTCTTCTCCATGTACTCGGTTATCGCAACTGCATCCGGTGGAAGGTCTGCGGTGAAGACACCCTCGAGGTGGCAGCCATCTATCGCCGGAACCTGCGGCGAGGCACCGTTCGCGAAGACGAGGTAGTCCCACTCGTAACTCTTTTCCCCGTCTTCCTCCCTCACGCGAACGCGCCCCTGCTCGACCTCTATTACCTCCGCCTTCATGTGAAGGTCTATGCCCCTCTTTTTTATGAAGACCTCCGGCGGATAGTGCATGAGCTTCTCCTTAGGAGAGAGGCCCTCGACGACGTAGGGAACGCCGCACGGGGCGTGGCTAACCCACTCCGTTGCCTCAAAAACCTTGACGTCCCACTCTGGCTTCAGCCTCTTGACGCGCGAAGCGGTGCTCATGCCGGCGGCGCCACCACCTATGATAACCACACTTTTCTTCATCCCCATCACCGGGATGAGTTCTAAACCAAAGGTTAAAAAGGTTGGTGGGCAGAATCGGCCATCGGGAGAAAAAAACCCTATCACTCCTTCTTGGAGAGGAAGTACCTCCTGCCCTTCACTTTGACCATGTGGTAAACTTCCCCCTCCCTAACCTCCATCGGTGGCTTTTCGAGCTCGTAGGTCTCGTAGGTCTCCATGTCCATGAGCTGAACCTCGTCCCTGGTGATACTCGTCACCATGGCCTCGCTCCTCTCGTGCTCCAATGTGTCTATCCCCTCGCGCTTGGCGGTCTTCCAGTCCTTCCTCTCGCTCCTGTGGGTCTCAAGGTTCGTGAGCTCCACACCCCTACCGTCGAGGGACTCAACACGATAAACTCTGCCGTTTCTGTCGCCCACTATGTCCCCCTTTAGGAACTTGGGCAGCCTGACGCTGACGCTCGTTCTGTAGGTGTTCTTGCTCCTCATCCTGTCCTGGCCGATGAGGCGGTAGGCCTCGTTCACCTCTCCCCCGTAGCGCTCCCTTATTGCCTGCGCGAGCTTTCTTGCCGAGGAGGTCGAGCCCATGTAGAAGTCAATGCCCTCTTCAAGCTCAACGGTGTCCTGGATGTAGCCCATCCTGTCGCGCTTCATTATCTCGTCAACCTTTTGCTGCACGAGGTTCGCTATCTCCTCACGCTCCCCCTTCGTCAGGGGCCTTCCCTCGGCCCTCACCTGGAGTATGGCCTCGAAGTAGCCTCCAAGGAACTTCGAGCAGCGGGGACAGACAGTCTGGCGGACGTAGACCGTTACCGCCTTCTCCTCATCGTGGAGTTCCCTCTGGAGCTCGTGGAGCCTCGCCTTGAGCCTCACGCGGTAGACCACTATCGCCGGGAAGTGCTCGATGTGCCACTCCTCCGGTTCGAACGCCACAACCGCCATCCCCACGGGCAGTTCATCCACTTCCTCAAGCTCCTCAGGGGAAAGAATTTCAACCTCCTTTACACGCTCGTCGAGGGTAAGGGACTCAAGGAGCGCGTTATCCGCGACCTCAAATATCAGTTCATCCAGCTCGTAGCTGTGCGGATCGACCCACACCCCGTTCCTCTTGTAGCTCCCGCAGTTCTGGCAGAGTTCGGTGTTGATTTCATCCTCCATGAGAAGTACGGGGTTCTCCTTCCTAAAGCACACCTGACAGAGCCCATCTATGAGCGGGCCGCCCTCACTCTCACTTATCCCGCACCTGTAGCAGAAGCGCTCACTCATTTCTCTCACCGGGAGAGAGTAAGGCTGGTGGTTTAAAAGTTTAGCCTCACTGACCTCCTCCCCGCCGTGAGCGGCGAGGGTTCGGCTTAACCCCTTGCCATTGACGGGGAGGTTCGAGGCGTCTTCATCAGAACCCGAACTGAAACGGGTTCTTCGAACCCCTCGGGGACGGTCTCGCCCCCATTACCCCTTCCTTGGGCGAACAAACCGCCCAAATTCGGGGTTATGGTTTTTACAGCCTTTTTCAAAATGTTAAAAGCACCAACAAGGTCTGAATTAAAGATAAGCCCCGTTGCGGGACACTTAAACAAACCCCGAACAAACCTCGCCCCCTCGTGGGGCTTCCCGCAAACAGGGCAAGTTTTCGAAGTGAAAGCCTCATCAACCACCAAAACCCGAATACCATACTCTTCAGCAACTTCCCTCAAGCGTTTGATGACGTAATTAAACCGCCAAACGTGAGAGAGAAGATAATTCTGTTTTTTGCCCCTATCAGAGTTTCTCGCTATTCCCTTTGGATAACCAACAACAATTTTAGAAACTCCGAGAGGATACAGTTTTTCAACCGTTTGCCTAACGGCAGTGTTAATGTAGTGTTTGACTTGAAGCTTAGCCTTCTGGTGCATTCTTGAGAGTTTTCTACTCTTTTTAGCTCCGCTTTTGTTAAGCCTCGACTGGTAATTGGCTATCCGCTTCCGCCAGTAGAAGGCAATGCTTTTCAGCGGTCTTCCATTCACCAAGAAGCTCTCCCCGTTTTCAACGTAAACGGCCATTAAATTGTTCACTCCCAAGTCAATTCCAGCGGAGAGGTTGCCTGACGGCTGTCTTGGGAGTTCAACCCACTCTTGGCCATAAAGCCTCTCTTCCACCATGTAGGAAATGTGAGCATACCATTTCCGCTTTACGGGGTCGTAGGTTATTTCTAATCGCCCTTGCTTGCCCTTCAAGTGAATTCTCCCCTTGAATTGAACTTCCAGTCTCTTGAACTTTCCGAGGCCTTTGAGGATTAGTTTGTTACCCTCAATCTTGTATTGGTCGTTCCTGAGGACGATTAAGCCTCCTTCTTTGATGTAGTTCGGTGGTTTTGGTTTGAACCACTTGGGGAGTTCTCCGTTCCGTTTATTCCTGATGAGAGAGAAGAACGAACGCCAGCTTTCAGTGTTCTTTCTCGCTATTTGCTGGACTGTTGCGGAACCGATTTCAGCTTTAAACTCTTCATAAGCTATTTTCTCGGTTTTGAGGAAATCAACGGGCTTTCCCTCAAAGAATTCTTGCCTGCGAAGGTAGTTTACCCTGTTCCAGGCTTTGGAGCTGGTTAGGATTAACTCTTTGAGGGCTTTCTCTTGCTCTTTTGAAGGCTGAGCTTGAGGGTTACTGCTCGCTTCATTTTTCCTCGCTCTCAACATAGCCTCAGTACATCATCCTCGCGAGCTGGGCGTGGGGGACTCCGTCAATGCGGAGAACCCTCTCCGGGTCTATGTAGCCGAGCTCAACTGCCTTCTTCACGCACCTCTCCCCCGTGAGGTTGGCTATTGTGGCCTCTCCCAGGAGGGGGCCAAGGGCATCCTCATCAACTTTCTCGCCGCCGTAGAACCTCTCCTTCACCTCAAGCTTGAGCTCCCCCTCGCGAAACGTCTTCCCTAGGAGTTCCTCGTCGCATGCCGCCACAAGAACCTCTCCCTGCACCCTGTAGACCTTGACATATATCATTCCCTGCACCCATTAAAGCTCGGGAGAAGGGTTTAAAAAATTTGGGAGTGGCTCATGCCTTTCTGACGATCAGCTTAACGCCGTCCACATCCTCCACCAGAATATTATCCCCGGGCTTCAGCGGCTCCTTGCTGAGGGCGATCCATTTATCGCCTTCAAGCTCCACGAGGTAGTGCTCCTTGCCTATCTCCACCACCTTTCCCCTCTTCCCCTTAAGCTCGAAGGTGTACTTGTCCTTTCCTATGTCCCTGGTTTCCTTTCGGATGACGCGGGCGAAGAGGTAGTACGAGAGCACCGCGGCGATGAGGGCAACTAGGAAGGAGGGAAGGAATGGAACCCCAGCGGCCATGAGAATCCCAAGGACGGCGAAGGCCACGCCTACTGGCGTTATGAATGCCGAAACCGCCATGTCCACCGCGATTACGAGGAGACCCAAAACTAAAAGAAGAATGGGGAGGTAGTCCATACCATCACCACTTCACATTCTCACTCAGGACTTTTAGGTTTTTCCGAGGCTTTCTGGAGCATCTTGAGCAGCCCTATGAGGGACTCCGTGTCGTAGGGCACGATGAGGTTGCCCTGCTTTCCGAGCTCTGGAAGCCTCTCTATGTACTGGAGGGCAAGGTACTTCTCGTCCGCGAGGGAGAGCGCCTCAAGGACCTTCCTTATGGCCTCCGCCTGACCCTCCGCGACGAGTATCTGCCTCTGCTTCTCACCCTCTGCCTGGAGTATAGCAGCCTGCTTTTCACCCTCGGCCTTCTTTATCTTGCTCTCCCTCTCCCCCTCAGCGAGGAGTATCATGGCCCTCTTCTCCCTCTCGGCCGTCATCTGCTTGGCCATCGCCTCCTGGATGTCCCTTGGTGGATCAATGCGCTGTATCTCGACGCGGGTTATCTTAACACCCCAGCGGTCGGTTATCTTGTCGAGCTCCTCGCGAAGCTTGGCGTTGATTATGTCCCTGCCGCTGAGCGTTTCATCAAGTTCCATCTCGCCTATTATTGCCCTGAGATTCGTCTGGGCGAGCTTGACGATGGCCATGAGGAAGTTGCTGACGTTGTAGGTCACCTTCACGGGATCCATGATCTGGTAGTACACCACGGCATCAACCGTAACGACGACGTTGTCCTTACATATGACCTCCTGGGGCGGGACGTCTATCACGTGCTCCCTCAGGTCAACCTTCTTAACGCGCTCCATAAAGGGAATTATGAAGTGTATTCCCGGATCAAGGAGCCTGTTGAACTTTCCGAGCCTCTCAACGAGCGCCTTCTCGTAGGGCCTGACTATTTTGACGCCCATCACGAGCATCAGCAGCAGGAAGAGCCCGAGTATTACAAGTACCGTTCCGAACACGGCTGCAGGCATTACCATCACCCGTTGAAGTTTTCAATGGGGATGGGTCGTAATGGTTAATAAACTTTTCTGATGAATCATTGCGAAACACGTGAAGTTACTTCGAGAAAAGCCGAAAAGAAAAGGGGAAGGAGTCAGCTCAGGGCTTCGATGGCATCCTCAAGAACCCTGAGGGCCAGCTTCATGTGGATGTAGGCCTTCCTCAGGTACGGCACGGCCTGTATGTGTCCCTGGAGCGGGTGTCCGAACTGCCACGCCTGCTCGTAGTAGTCCCCGGCCATGTCCTTGTGCTTGAGGGCCTCGTTGAGGGTCTCATTGTCAACGCCGAGTTCGACGGCCTGCTCGTAGGTCTCGTTGAACTTCATGGCGTAGCGGTTGTAGAGCGTGTACCAGACGACGTCCATCGTCCTTATTATGTCAGCGCTTGTCTTGTAGGTTATCGTCACCTCTGCATCTGAGTGGAACTCGACGGTTATGAAGACGTATTGAGCGTAGGTTCCCCTCTCGACGTAGTAGCCCACCACATCGGCACCCGTGACGTGTATGTAGTAGGCGTCAAGCGGCATGGTGACCATTACCGTAGCCCTGTCGCCGGTATCACCGGAGACTGTGAGGCTTATCTGGCCGTGGTAGCTCTCGAAGTTCGTTATATCGCCGCTTCCAAGGACGACGTCTGAGCTTGACGTTGTCACCAGCTCACTAGCGTTGTCAACCACTGTGTAGCCTAGCTCGCCCGAGAACGTTGCGTAGCCCTCCCTCATCACAGTCACGTCAAGGGAGTGCTCGCCAAGGTGGAGCATGTTCGCTTCCAGGTCGAGCTTGAGCTTTCCGTTCTCGTCCGTGAGGCCGTAGTAGTAGCCGTCAATGTAGACCTCTGCACCGGGCACAGGTGCCCCTGTGAGGGCGTCCTTGACGATTATGGTCGGTGAGTCACTTATCGGGACCTCGGTCTTCTCGAGACCAACGGCGAAGGACGAGCCACCGACTTTGACGAAGACTGGCACCTCTACGAATTCAGCCACGCCATCCTCGGAGTAGGGTTCGTTGAGGAGGAAGTCAACGAGACCGATGTTGACTCCAGGATAGACCTGCTCGTTGGCATCGAGTACAAGGGTGACGTTGGCCGTGGTTCCCGTCTCAAGATATGCCATGGGGTTGTAGGTCTGAAGGTAGCCGTCTCTGAGGGCGTACTTGGTGAGCATGAAGTCGGTCTGTCCGCTGGGCACGCTCCATCCGTAGACTTCTATGATGTAAACGCCGGGCTCTGGGTAAAGCAGTTCAAAGGTCTCCTCCGATGTTGGGCCTATCTGGTCAGTGTAAACCGTGCCGTCCGGGCCTATAACGTACAGGTCGAGGTCTGCCTTGGTGTCTCCAGGGTTGCCTATGTCCACGTGGAAGAGCACCGTATTGTTCGGCACGGTGAACTCCTCCACGTACCAGCCACCATCGGCAACGTTCTTTATGCTGGCGTTGTATGGCCCAACGCCCGTCGTGAATACCGTTGCATTAATCGGAGCGTAGAGGTTCTTCACGGTGTAGTTGAAAATAACCGGGCCCGCGTTGTAGGGTACGTAGGGCACATCGCCCGTGCTCTCGACGCCGTAGAGTGTTACGTTGAAGTCAATGTCGGCGGGGAGAGGTGGAGCGTAAACATCCCATGTCCATGAGTTGAAGTAATTGTTTGAGGCGAATATCTCCCAGATTCCTCCCTCAGGGTCGTAGATGTAGCGCCTGTCCCTCGGGCCTCCCATGTCCCAGTAGTAGCTACAGTTGTCGTAAGACGGCATGTCGGGGCCGACGGTTCCTATACCCATGTAGTATAGTCCATCAGGGTCCGTCACAAAGCTCACAACGTCGGCACCGTTCTCCTGGTAGACCTCGAGGTCAACGAGCTGTGCATCGCCTGGCACGTTGAAGAGAAGCCTGTTAACGTTGTAGTTGCCCTCCTCACCGGCTTTGAGGTGCAAGGTCTTGCTTATGGTGTAGTTGCTCTGCTGTGTAAACTCGTATGGCACGACTATGGTCACAGGTGCCCTCATGTCAGTTATCTTCGTGTTCGGGTCGTCACCGATTATCATTGCCTCGTGGACACCGGGAGAGAGGGTGATGTTAAAGTAGTAGGGTGTCGTGAAGAACACCACACTAACATCTCCCGCAGGCACCTCTACGGAGGTCTTTGCGATTCCGTTCATGAGCTCCGTGAGGTTGTCGTTCATGAATATGTACGGGGCGAGCTCTCCAGTAACCGTAAGGTCAAGCGTGATGTTCTGGTCTCCGGAGTTGTAAATCGTGATGAAGCCTATGGGTTCGTTGTATTCACCCACCATGCCGAGTACACTGAGGTAGGAAATCATACCGCTCGTCACGTTGTACTCCCAGTCAACGGGGAAGTACATGTAGGGATATCCGTAGGGGTTATCTCCCGCCTGATAGTTCTCCCTTGCCTCACTGTCCCTCGCGTAATAGCCTGAATAGACAAGCGGGGACTCCTCGACGGTGTCAAAGGTCTTAAGGACATCCCACGCCCCCGTGACGTTGAGGAAGCCGGCACCCGCGTCAATAACGCTCTGGTTGAGCGGGATTGCGCCCTCTATGAGGGCATCCTTAACCATGTCAGGGGTTGGCCTGGTTCCGTAGGTGTCCTTGTAGGCCCCAATGAGGAGCGCGAGGGCACCGCCCACGTGCGGAGCCGCCATTGAAGTGCCCGTCATGTACTGATAGGGAACCTCATTAACGAAGTAGAGTTCCTCAAGCGGCATAGCGGACATTATGTTTCCACCTGGGGCGACGAGCGTAGGCTTCATCTGGCCTACCTCGTTTGGACCGCGGGAGCTGAAGGTCGCCACAACGGCGTAATCGCTTATCTGGTCGAGCGGGAAGCCGGATATGGTGCTTATGTTGCAGGCATCACAGATGTACTGGTACTCGGGGGTGTTTATCACGTTGTCGTTGAGCCACTCCATCCTAAGCTTCTCAATAGCCGCTCCAACGGAGATGGCGTTGAAGGCAACACTTGGAGAGCCAACGCTGTTTATGCCCGGGCCCTCGTTTCCAGCGGATATCGAGAATGGCACGTCGAACTGGTCGGCCACCCAGTTGAGGACAAGGTCGTCGGCCTCATCTCCAACCTGGAACTGAGGAAGGCCTCCTATGCTCATGCTGACTGCGTCTGCCTCATCCCCGGTGTTGGGCACTCCATCGGGGCCGAGGGCCGCGTAAACAAACGCGTTAACGAGGTAGCTCGTGAGGATGTAACCTGCATAGTCAGCTCCGACCTTTATGACCATCAGCTGAGCACCGGGAGCCATTCCCTTTATCCAGCCGTTGGCGGCTATTGTGCCAGCCACGTGGGTTCCGTGGTCGCCCATGTCGTAGCCGAGCACGACCCAGTTGCCCTCATCGTCAAGCTCTGAAACGACAAAGCTCTTCATTATACCGTAGTCGGGATACCACACCCACGCGCCGACGTTGTCCGGACCGGGGCTGGCGCGATAGAGGGTGAGGGGCTTCTCATCGGCGAAGCTTCCATCGTCGTCGGTGTCAACGTAAACGAGGTTGTACTCTCCAGCGGTGGCGTTGTCAACGACGAGTATCGCTCCCGCCCACGGGTCGTGGTGGAACCCATCGTATATGTCAGCATCATAACCATTGTCGCTGTAGAAGTCACCGTCAAGCTCAACACCAAGCTCCTCAACGTGCCCGATGTGGTAGACGCCGCTCTTTGAGCTGGCATCATCTGGGAGCTCAAACACCCTTCCCATGTACGTAACGGTGCCGTTTGCGGCTTCAACGGTGGTGGAAGTGTCAAACCATCCTGAGGCGGGCTTGTTAGGAATTCCGAAGTAATAGCTGAGCAGCCACGTGTCGGTCAGATCAACATAATCCTTGATTTTGGCTTTCCCATCCGTCGTCCACTGGAGGTCGGGGTGCCCCGGATCAACACCCGTGTCAATTACAGCGATTGTGGCGTTCTTACCATCAAAGCCAAGGTCCCACATGGCCTTGGCGTAGGTGCTCTCCACGCTGACGTTGGCCAGGCCCTGAGCCTCCTCAGCGGAGAGCGTCAGATTGCTGAAGAAGTAGTTCGGCCTGAGGTCGCCGTCCCTTTGAGGAGTGGGCGGAACGATTTTGTAAATCTGGTCCAGCCACACCCTGTCTATCGCCTTGCTCTTATAGAGAAGGTCCATATCGTTAACATTCACGGCCACGGCGGCAAGGTTAAGGTAGTCAAAGGTTTTACCCACGATGAACCCCTCGCGGGATAGATCGCGGTCCGTGTAGCCGTTCTTAAGGTGGACTATAAGCGGGACAACGTCCCATCCCTTTGCCTTTGCCTGTACAAACGCTGCCACGACTGATTTTGGAACGTATGGCTTATCTATTGTTTTGGTGTGCTCCTGGAGAGTTTTTGGAACGTTAAGTTCGTTCGTATTTGAAGCCATGGCCGGCAGTGCAAAGGCCGCTGGAACCACTGCAAGTATCATCAAGAGTGTTACAAAAACACTCAGCGTCTTTTTATGCATTTATACACCCCCGTACTAGGTTGGTCATCGCTATACTACTTTCTTCGTGGATATAAGCGTTTCGCTGGTAATGTTAAGGCATCCTCACGAGCGTAGTTTAATGCACTTCCAACAGTATTGTTAAGCATCTAACTAGTAACCAAAAGGATTCATAAATAGTGGATGTTTCTCTAACAAGGTATCAAAACTTCTTAAAAAAGTAACGAAAAATTCAGAGAAATTACAAAAAGTTCATGTTAACCTTGAAAACTCCGCAGCCAGGGCCACTTCCATCGCGGTTCCCAGGTAGAGAACCTCCTCGTCCACGTCGAACTTCGGGTGATGGTGTGGATAGATTATCCCCTTCTCCTCGTTGTATATCCCGAGGGTTAGAAACGCCCCGGGAACCCTCTGGAGGTAGTAGGCAAAATCCTCCGCCCCCATTGACATGGCAACGTCGCCGTGCTTGAGGCCGTACTTCTCAGCGACGCTTCTCGCGAAGTCCGCCATCTTCGGGTCGTTTATCGTCGGAGGGACGAGGTCGTTTATGTTAAACTCTGCCTCTGCCCCGTGGGTCTTGGCGATTCCCTCTATTATCTCAGCCATTCTCCTCTTTATCAGCTCCCCAATCTCTGGCTGGTAGTAGCGGAACGTGCCCTCCATCTCCACTTCCTCGGGAATGACGTTGAAGGTCGTCCCCCCGTGTATGGCGGTGACGCTGACGACCCCTGTCTCTATCGGGTTGATGTTCCTGCTCACCACCGTCTGGAGTGCCAGAACCGTCTCGGCCGCTATGGGGATTGGGTCAACGGTCTCGTGCGGCGAGGCTCCGTGGCCGCCCTTTCCCAGAACCTTCGCCTCAAAGAAGCCGGCACCGGCAAGAAACGGTCCTTCCCTGATGCCTATGATTCCGCTCGGCAGTTCGTGCCATACGTGGAAGCCGAATATCGCGTCAACCCCTTCGAGGGCTCCCCCCTCTATCATCTTGACCGCGCCGTTTCCGCCCTCTTCCGCCGGCTGGAAGATCAACCTAACCCTTCCTTCGAGCTCCCCTTCGTGCTCCGCTATTATCTTCGCTGCGCCGAGAAGCATGGCCGTGTGGGCATCGTGGCCGCAGGCGTGCATCTTCCCGGGAATTCTGGACTTGTAGGGGATGTCATTCTCTTCCTGAACTGGGAGGGCGTCCATGTCGGCGCGCAGGGCTATCGTTTTCTCTCCCTCGCCGATGTCGGCAATTATGCCTGTTCCAACGCGCTTTATTGAGTAGCCCCACTTGAGGAGGTGCTCCTCGACGATTCTGGAGGTCCTCTCCTCCTCGTACTTGAGCTCGGGGTGCATGTGGAAGTCCCTTCTCCACGAAACTATCAGCTCTTCAATCTTCTTGGCCTCGAGAATTGGATTCATGCATTCCACCAAAGAGGGTTGAAAAAAGAGGGATATTAACTTTTCGAGCATTTGAACGGGCTTATGCCCCGTACTTCTCGGCCCTGCCCATGAGGTCCATCATTATGGGCACGAGGTACTTGCCCCTCACCCTTCCGAGGCCACCCTTCGCGCAGGGCCTCTCGCCAATGGCCTCAACGTCGTCGGTCCTAACGCCTCCGCCCGCTATGACGACAGGGACGGGATCGCCACTGTGGTTCTTTACCTCTATCGGCGTGCTGTGGTCTCCTGTGAGCAGTATAACCGTCCTCTCGAGGTCAACGTTGTCGAGGATGTAGCCGACCATCCTGTCGAGCTTCTCTATCATCTCCACCTTCCTCATGGCGTTCCCGTCGTGACCGGCAGCGTCGGTGGGCTTGAAGTGGACGAAGAGGAAATCGTACTCCTCGAGGGCCTTCACCGCCGCCCTGGCCTTCGCCATCTCGTCCGTGTCGTACTCACCGGTTATGCCCTCCACGGGGATCACATCAAATCCCACCGCCTTGAGGACACCACCAACGAGGGCCACCGCAACTATGGCGCCGGCTTTGAGCCTCCACTGCTGCGGGAACTTCGCCGGGATGTCGGGCGCAACCCCCGCCCCCCTCACGAGAAGGTAGTTCGCCACCGGCTTGCCCTCCTTCCTCCTGCGCTCGTTTATGGGGTGCCTCTCAAGAACCTCGTGGGCCTTCTTCACGAACTCCTCAAGGATTTCAGCCGTCTTTTTGCTCGCCTCGTCCCCGTACTCGAATGGGTGGGGCTCTTTACCCTCGACGTGGGGGTCGTTCTCCCCGACGCGGTAGCCCTTCGCGAGGTCCCTCAGCACCAAAACGGCGCGGTGAGAGGTGGCCCCTTTGAAGACGAAGTCAACCGGGAGCTTCACCTGCTCCTGGATGGCCTTCGCGAGCTCGTGGGCCTCTTCGGTAGCTATCCTTCCCGCCCTGCGGTCGGTTATTACCCCGTTCTCGATGGTTGCGAAGTTAACGCGAAAGGCTATGTCATCTTCAGTGACCTCTATTCCCGCCCCGAGGGCCTCGTAGTAACCCCTGCCGCGGTAGGTCTTGTAGGGGTCGTAGCCGAGGAGCGAGAGGTGAGCGGTGTCGCTTCCCGCGGGCTGACCCGGGGATATCGGGTCCTGAAGGCCGCATATGCCCATCTTTGCTAATCTGTCGAGATTTGGGGTGTTCGCGTACTCCAGCGGGGTCTTCCCGTTGAGCTCCTTAACGGGCCTGTCACCGAGACCGTCGGCGAGTATGAATATCCCCTTCCTTTTCATGATATCACCCACGGAAGTTCTCGGGAGGGATATTTAAACCTGCGTTTTACGGGTCCAAAACGAAAGCTTTATTAATTTCGTCCCCTAACGCATCTCGGTGGTAAGCGTGGACAGGAGGGTTTACGCGCTCATAATCATCATCGCGATCATCGGTGCGGGAATAAACGCGTATATGAAGCACTACGAGGGTGGGGAGATATACGAGGCCGCCAACAAAGCATACCATCTCGTGAGGAAGGGATTCAACGTTACGGTCACCGTTGAGGACGTGAACGGGACCATCATCACCGGTGAGATGTTCTCGGTTTACGGCTCCACCATCTACATCGTCAAGGGCGGGAAGAGGATATCCATCGGCGGCCCCTCCGCCAGGCTGGAGGACGTGAAAGCACGCCACATAGAGGTTCAGGCCAGGGGAAAGGTCTTCGTCTACGAGCTCCCCCCCATAGAGGGTCCCTTCGAGGATGCCATAAAACCCTACATCGTGCCCTCCTACTCGGAGCGCTTTTCGGGTTTGATATACGTTAAGGGCGGCTTCAACGCGGTGGATTTTGGAAAGCTCAAGTACAGCGTTGACTACCTCACCTACGGTTCCATAGACCTCAAACAGTCCCTTGGAGATGGTGTTGTCCTCTCCACTGGAATGGTGCCCCTGAGCATGCTCGAGGAGTACCTCGGGGACAGGGAAGTTTACATGTACGGCACCCTCTACGTGAACTCCGAGGAGCAGAACCTCAACCTCCGTCTCATTGAGGTGAGGGAACAATGAGGCTCTCCCTGGCGGTGCCGGCGCTCTTCATGGCGTTCATAGCCGCCGGAGGGGCGAATTACAAAACTCTCGTTATCGGAGCTCTCTTCTCCCTCGCCTTTGCCTACGGGGTCGCCAGGGGAGAGAATGTCAGGTGGCTCGAAAAGCCCCTTGGCTTGAGGGAAGAGCACTTCAGGGGGGCGTTCGTACTCTCCCTCCTGCTTATCCTCCTCCAGCTGGCAATGATAAGGGACGTGCCGCTCATCCACCCCTCTGCAAAGGCCCTCCTCAACTCCCGCCTGACCGCGCTCACCTACCTTCTCGGTGTCCCCTCGAGCGTTTACCTCTTCCTGCGCGGGAAAAAGTACTCCCTCACGTACCCCATTCTGGTGGCCCTCTACGCATACAGGACACCCGTGATGGTCTCCCTCCTCGCCCTGGGGAGCGCATACCTCGAGGAGAGGAGGGTCGGAATGCGGCACATCGCGATTTTCGGGGCCCTCCTCGGGACGGCGTTCTTCGGGCTGGCCGTTTTAAGGGGCGACGCCCTCTCCTCACAGCTCGTGAGGGTGCAGGCAACGACGTCGGTGCTCGATGTGATCGTGACACGCGCGCCGTGGCACGGCTTCTATCACGGAGCGCTCCAGTGGGCTGGAATTAGGTCATACGTAATCGGGGGCTTCTCACCACGCTACCTCACCGCCCGCTTCCTCTACATCAACACAGGGGTTTCAATAACCTCCACGCTCATGGGGGGAATGTACCTCGACTTCGGACTATTCTCCGTCATAGAGGCCCTACTCCTCGGCCTTTACTTTGGAGTAATCGGCACGGCCAGGGAGCTTGAAAACAGAGTGCTCTACTACACCACTCTCGCGTACGCGTTGGTCGGGGTTGAAACGGGAATACTCGACCTGCCAGTGTACCTATTTTACCTCGCCGGCTTCTACGTGGTCCTTAGAGGAAAGTACAGGGTGGTGAGGGTTGCGTAGCGGAGTCTTCTTTGTCCTCGGCCTTACATACCTCCTACTCGCCCTAACTGGCAAGCTTATCCTCCCGGAACTCCTCGGCCCCCTAAACCTGCCGGCGCTGGCCTACGCCCTAATGTTCATGATGGTTGTGTACGTCGGCTATTCTATGGAACTAAGTGATAAAAGAAGGACCTACCTCTACCTCATCGCGGGCCTGACCGTTGTGGGAATTGCCGCAGGTCCGATTGGGGCCCTCGTTGGAATCGCCATCGTGCTCGGAGGGGAACTTTCCCCAATGCTCGACGAGAGGGCCAGGGGAAACCTCTACGTACTCGGGATACTCGCCATGGTGGTGCTACCCCTGACGGCCGCGTATAGGGGAGTAATCCCCATTATTCGTCCGGAAACGCGCTATTCAGAGCTCAAAGACCTCTACCAGGCATCGGCGGCGATAGCCGCCCTCCTCGTCGCTTACAGACCAAGCCTGCCAATTTTCCTGCTCGGGGAGGGAATGGCCCTGACCTCAACGTTCCGCACCAACGTCCTTCTCGTATTCCTCGCGTACCTCCTTAGGGGCGGGAAACGGGAACTCAAGCGCGCCCTCTATATTGGTACCCCCCTCGTCCTCCTCGGCTTCCTTGCGAGGTTCTACGTGACAAAAAGCGTTTACCCCGTGTGGCACCTCGACTTCATCAGGAGCATCCTCTACAGGGCAGGCTTCTCCTACAGGGTCTACGAGCGTCTTTTCTCCCTCGGCTTCCCCTTTGGCGGTCATGCCCTCATTTTAAACCCCACGGGGCGTGAGCTCGTCGCTTCCCTCTTCGGAAGGAGCGCCAACTACACCTACACTCTCTTCGGGCAGCCCGCCTACGACCTCGGTTTACTCGGCCTCTTCGAGGGGCTCTTCCTCGGGATAGCCCTCAGGGACGCGGACCGCTCCCCCACCCTCGGCGCCCTGGCGGTGGCCTTTCTCATCGTTGCCCTCGAAACCGGCATAGACCCCCTGAACTTCGGCGTCCTGATGGGGGCGGCGTACTTCGGAGTAAGGAGGTATGGCAATGGAGCTGAAGGATAGAGTATCCCCCCTCATATTCCTCTTCGCCTTCATCCTCAGCGCCCTCACAATGCCCGAAAAGCTCAGCGTGACCTACGACGAGGCCCTCTACATAGACATCGCCCGAAACCTGGCGCACAGCCTTGGGAACTTCACATACAGGAATACCTACATGATGTACCGCCCGCCCGTGTACCCCTACACCCTCTCCGTCCTCTACCGCCTCCTGCCGTACGAGCACCACCTGATGGCCGCGCGCCTTACCTCCTCTTTCTTCTACGCCCTCACAACTGCGCTGGTTTACCGCTTCGCAAGGAAGCTCGGACTGGGGGAGTGGCAATCCCTCTCAGGGGCGCTGTTCTACGCCCTCAACCCCCTGGCCTTCGCAACCTCAAACAGGGCCCTCGTCCACGCGCAGTTCACCTTCTTCTACACCCTCACCCTCTACCTCCTCTACACCGGTAGAAAGGAGGAACCGCGCCGCATATACCTCGCCTTCGCCACCGCCGCATTGGCAATACTGACCCGCTACACCGGTCTTTCAATAGTAGGGGTGATGCTTGCCTACCTGTGGCTCGTGGACGATTGGGAGTGGCTTAAATGGAAGGAGTACTACATAGGGGCAGGCATATTCGTCCTCATGCTTCTCCCATGGCTCTACATGGGGCACGTCCACTACGGGGGCGCCTTCCAGCCCTTCGAGGTGGCCTCAAAGGTTGTGACCCTCGACAGACCTAGCTCGGCCTTCAACTACCTCAAGGACGTCATGCTCGCCCTGACACCGGGTTTTGTTCTCCTCACTTTCCTCGGGTTTATAGACCTCAAAAAGGACGACTCCAGCTGGCTCCTCGTGAGCTGGGGGTTCATAGGGCTCATGGGGATACTCACTGTTGTCCATAAGGAGGTGCGCTTCATAACGTTCCTCTCGCCGGCCATAGCGGTTCTCTCGGCCATGGGAGTGGGTCTTATCCATCGCTATGCCGGGAAGTACGAGAGGGAGAATGTGCTCAGGGGGGCAATCACACTGGGCATAGTCTTGCTGCTCTTCGCTCCCTTCATCGGAGAGGGAATCAATTACAAAGAGGAGCAGTGGGACAGGGTATGGCTCACAGAGAACCGCGTTGTCTTGATGGCCTCGGAGTACAGTTTCGATTCCATAATAGTTTCGGGACGCCTCTACACTCTCGCCGGCTTCTATTACCCCGGAGCCGAGGTTGACCAGCTCGTTAACTACCCCAAGATGAGGAGGAACCTTGAGGAAGGCCACTACGACGTTGTAATATACCGGCAGGGGGACCCCCTGTGGAGATACATAGAAAGAGGGAACTACACTGCAACGGCAAAATACGGCCCTTACGTGATTTTAACCCGAGGAGAAAAGTGAAGACATTTGTCCATTTGGCATAAAGAGGACATTAAAACGCACATGTGGACAGTTAATTTTAAATATATACCTCCGGATATCACTCACGGTTACTCTAAGACTAAATTTCGGAGGGAGTGCCATGAGTGAATACAAGTTTATAAAGTGGTTTGAGGACCTTAGGAAGACCGACGTTCCCCTCGTCGGTGGAAAGGGTGCCAACCTCGGAGAGATGACCAACGCCGGAATCCCGGTTCCACCCGGATTCTGTGTTACGGCTGAGGCCTACAAGTACTTTGTTGAGAACGTCAAGCTCGAGGACGGTACCGTCCTTCAGGACTGGATCATGAGTGTTATCGCCGAGACTAACGTTGATGACTCAAAGCAGCTCCAGGAGAACACCGCCAAGATCAGGCAGAAGATTATCGAGCTCCCGATGCTCCCGGAGATCGCCAAAGAGATTGAGGACGCTTACAAGAGACTCAGCGAGCGCTTTAACAAGGACGCCGTTTACGTCGCCGTCCGCTCATCTGCTACCGCTGAGGACCTCCCGGAGGCTTCCTTCGCCGGCCAGCAGGAGACCTACCTCGACGTTTACGGCGTTGACGACGTCATAGACAAAGTCAAGAAGTGCTGGGCCAGCCTCTGGACCGCTCGTGCTACCTTCTACAGGGCCAAGCAGGGCTTCGACCACAGCAAGGTCTACCTTTCAGCCGTCGTCCAGAAGATGGTCAACAGCGAGACCAGCGGTGTTATGTTCACCGCCAACCCGGTCACCAACGACAGGAGCGAGATCATGATCAACGCTGCCTGGGGCCTCGGTGAGGCCGTCGTCAGCGGCAGCGTTTCCCCGGACGAGTACATCGTCGAGAAGGGCACCTGGAAGATAAAGGAGAAGTACATCGCCAAGAAGGAGGTCATGGTCGTCAGGAACCCCGAGACCGGCAAGGGCACCGTCTACGTCAAGGTCGCCGACCACCTCGGCCCCGAGTACGTTGAGAAGCAGGTTCTCACCGAGGAGCAGATCGTTGAAGTGGCTAAGATAGGTGCCAAGATAGAGGAGCACTACGGCTGGCCGCAGGACATTGAGTGGGCCTACGACAAGGACGATGGAAAGCTCTACATCGTCCAGAGCAGGCCGATCACCACCCTCAAGGAGGAGGTTAAGACGGAGGAGGCTGAAATGACCGAGGAGATGAACGTCCTTCTCAAGGGTCTTGGCGCTTCACCCGGCGTTGGTGCCGGTAAGGTTGTCGTCATCTTCGAGGCCGACGAGATAGACAAGGTCAAGGAGGGCGACGTCCTCGTAACTACGATGACCAACCCGGACATGGTTCCGGCAATGAAGAGGGCTTCCGCTATCGTTACCGACGAGGGCGGAAGAACCTGCCACGCCGCTATCGTTAGCAGGGAGCTCGGTATCCCGGCAGTTGTCGGTACCAAGGAGGCCACCAAGGTTCTCAAGGACGGCATGCTCGTCACCGTTGACGGTACCAGGGGTGTCGTCTACGAGGGCATAGTCAAGAGCCTCGTTAAGAAGGAGGAAGAGGAGAAGGCCGCCGGCCAGGTCGTCGTTGCCGGTGCTCCGCTCATGACCGCCACCGAGGTCAAGGTCAACGTCTCAATGCCCGAGGTTGCCGAGAGGGCAGCCGCCACCGGCGCCGACGGCGTTGGACTCCTCAGGGCAGAGCACATGATCCTCGGCATCGGCGCCCACCCGATCAAGTTCATCAGGGAGGGCAAGGAGGAAGAGCTTGTCGAGAAGCTCGTTGAGGGCATCAGGACCGTCGTCGAGGCCTTCTACCCGAGGCGCGTCTGGTACAGGACCCTTGACGCTCCGACCAACGAGTTCCGCGAGCTTCCGGGCGGAGAGGAGGAGCCCGAAGAGAGGAACCCGATGCTCGGATGGAGGGGCATCAGGAGAGGCCTCGACCAGCCGGAGCTCCTCAAGGCCGAGTTCAAGGCCATCAAGAGGCTCGTCGATGAGGGCTACGATAACATCGGTGTCATGCTCCCGCTCGTCAGCCACGTTGAGCAGCTCAGGAAGGCCAAGGAGATAGCCCTTGAGGTCGGCCTCGTCCCGCACAAGGACGTCGAGTTCGGTGTCATGATCGAGACCCCGGCCTCAGCGCTTATCATCGAGGATCTCTGCAAGGAGGGCATTGACTTCGTCAGCTTCGGCACCAACGACCTTACCCAGTACACCCTCGCCATAGACAGGGACAACGAGCGCGTCTTCAAGCTCTACGACGAGACCCACCCGGCCGTTCTCAAGCTCATTGAGAACGTCATAAAGGTCGCCAAGAAGTACGGCGTCGAGACCAGCATCTGCGGCCAGGCCGGAAGCGACCCGAAGATGGCCAGGAAGCTCGTGAGGATGGGCATTGACAGCCTCAGCGCCAACCCAGATGCAGTCGAGCTCATCAGGAAGGTTGTTGCTCGCGAGGAGCAGAGGATGATGCTCGAGGCCGCCAGGAAGGCCCTCAAGGAGTGAGGGCTTTTCTTCCCTACATTTTTATTCTAAAAATAAGAATTTCTTTCCGAGTTAATTGCTCTTGAAAAGGTGCATGAAGGCATCCTCCAGCGTCACCCGAGAGGTTTGGACATCCACCACGTTGTAGCCGGACAACAGGGCCAGAACTTCCTTCAAGTTTTCGTTTTTAAAATAAAGCTGAAGATATGTGAACTCATCATCATACTGAACGTCGATTTTTTGAACAATTCCATTGAAGTCATCAACGCTAACCTTCCCCCTGATTTTGGCGAGTATCTTTCCCTCAGCCTTGAGAACCTCGGTCTTTTCAATAATCTCTTTTGGCTTTCCTTCGACTATTTTCTTCTTGTTGAAAAGGAAAACCCTGTCACATAAAACCTCCGCCTCACTCAAGTTATGCGTGGTTAAAAGCACCGTTATCCTACTATCCCTCGAAAGCTCCAGAATAGTCCTCCACATTTCCCTTCCGGTGAACACGTCCACGTACACTGTGGGTTCGTCTAAAATGAGAACTTGAGGCTGGAGTATGAAAGGCAAAGCAAGATAAACCTTCTGCCTCATACCAGCTGAGAGCTTTTGATACCATTCTTTCCGCTTCTTCTCCAAATTTAAAAGCTTCAAGGCATAATCGATCCTCTTCTCTGCTTCTCTACGGGGAATTCCCCTAGTTCAGCCAGAAACCTAAGATTCTTCTCAACACTCACCCTCCAGTGGAAAAGGCCGAAGAGATCCCTATCTCCTCCAAAGATCGTGAAGATCTTGCCTCTAATCTTATCGTGCTCGTCTATTGAATCGTACCCGTCTATGTAAAGATGGCCCCTGGTTGGAACCACGAGACCGTTGGCTATCTTGCACAGAGTTGTTTTCCCAGCACCGTTGGGACCGAGAAGGCCGTATATTTCGTCCTCTTTGACTTTAAAAGTGATGTCCACCAGGGCTGGAATCTCTTCCCGGGGGTTTCCAAAGAAATCCTTCAGGCTCTTCAAGTCAAACAGGGACTTAATCAGACGAGGATAGTACTTTGTTAGTCCCGTAGCCTCTATCATTTATATCACCCTGATTACATATGTTCTCCCCTTTCTCTCCCTTTCAACTAATCCCTTGCTTTCAAGACTTCTAATGATTCTGCAGGCGTTTACTCTTCCCAACATTTCTCCAAGCTCCTTTTGGGTCAATTCACCCTTACTCAACAGGACATCAAGAACCTGTTTCTCAGAGTCATTAAGGGAGAGGTTCTGGAGATCTTCCAGGCCAATTTTCACTTCAAAGAGCATTGTCATCATTCCATTCTCAAATTTTGCCTGTAGTATCTGCACTTCCATAGGAACCACCTCATACGTGCCCCAGCGTTCCAAGTTGCTTAGCCTTGTTAAATCCCCAGAGGAAAGCCAAATAGCCAACAACCAGCATTCCCAGGGTCACAGCCACCATGTTCATTAAGCTGGGCAGGATTTGAGAGAGTGAGTAGCCTGCACCCATCGTGAGCCTGCCCATCTGGAGGATGTATGTTTCTGGGTGAATCTTTGATAAGGGCCGAAGCCATCCAGGGAGCGCACTTGGCGGAAAGTAGAGCCCGCTCACGAGTTGGGCAGTTATGTTGAAGAACCAGTTTAGTGGATCCTGGTTCGCCTTGGTGGCGATCCTAAAGCCTGCCGAGAACAGGTCAAGGGCAAAAATAAGCAGAATACCACTCAAGATTACGACAAGGACGCCCAAGTTAAAGTGGATCTTCAGTCCAAAGAAGAAGACGTAGATGAGGGTTATCACAAGGGTTAGCCCCAGATTCCAGAGTATCCTCCAAGCGTTCACCCCCACAAAAATAGCCATTAACGACGCGGGCGAATTGTAGAGGACAGGGAAAACTCTTCCCAGGACGAATGAGGAGGTGCTGCCCCTTGGAAGGAAGACGAGATTGTGGATTATTGAGCCTATTAGGAGGTAATCGAGGTAGTTTGCGGTGCCGTACTGGGAAATGTTAGCGTTGATTGTAACGAGCTTTGCGAAAATTCCGATGAAGAGGATGTTCAAGCCTAAGCTGATGAACTGGAGGATTAAGTCAAAGCGCCTTGAGAAAAAGGCCTCCCTCTGAATGAAAGCAAACGCTCTGATCGTCCTAATCCCCTGAGTACTGATCATCCTGTCACCCTGGTATGAGATACACATATTACTTATAAACATTGCTTTTATATTTTTATAGAGATTGATTTCAATGAATTTATAAACCTGTTTCACTTGTTTATAAATCCGTTACAGTAAAACTTATGGCTTATTTCAACGAGAATTAAATGCAAAAAACTCGAAGGAGGTGATCTTCCAATGGACATTAAGGTCGAAGAAATGTTCAAGATAGGAGAGTTCGAGCTATTAAAGTTGGGAGGTGACATAATTATAGAACGCGGTAGATGTGGAAAGAGACCCTGTGGGCATTCCATTATGTTTATGGAAGAGGAGGAGTGAGATATGAAAAAATTTTTATCTTTTTATCCATATTTCCCAAGTTATGTCATTGTTTCCGATGCATACATGACCAACATGCAAACGGGGGAGAGGATACTTCTTCAAAATAGCAAGACACGCAATCTTGTCCATTCGATTACAGGAACAACATCTACAAAAGATATTATAACTTCTTTCGGGAAAGACGCTATGGAGGTTCTAAGGTTTCTATATAGTAGTGGATATTTACAGTTCTCACGAGAGCCAAAAGATGATAGCAAGTTTAATGAATACCACTTACACACTGTTGATATAGAGATAACAAAGAACTGCAATCTTAGATGTTTATATTGTTTTAATAACTCTGGGCACTCCCCATATGAGGAGATGAGTGCAGAAGAATGGATAGAAGCTCTCAAATTGCTTAAATCCCATGGAGTCAGTGTGGTATCTTTTACAGGCGGAGACCCTTTTGTTAAGAAAGATTTTGACCAAATACTCGATTTTGCCGTTGAGAATTTCCAAGTACACATATCAACTAATGGAATACTTCTCGAACAATATCTATCTAAACCAGAAAAATATCCGGAAATCGTAAATTCCCTCAAAAAGGTATGGTTTATTTCAGTTTCACTTGATTCCATGAATCCTTCTATACATGATGCTTTTAGAGGTCACGGAACACATTCTAGGGTTCTACGAGCGATAATCCTAGCTAGGGCAAATGACATACCCGTCGAAATTGGAATAGTGGATCACGTTCTTAACCATGGAGAACAAGAGATAGTAGAATTTGCAAAGAAAATTGGAGCATCTCTTAGTTATACTGGATTAGAAGTACGGGGGCGTGCTAAGAGATATAACCTTGGATTTCTGGTCCCCGATGATTACCAGGAATCTCGGACAAAAAGCTATGATGAAAAGACTTTTGAAATTACATGCCCAGTTTTATATGGAGAAATGGCCATTCAGCCGGATGGGTATTTTAAACCTTGTCTAAACCCTCCGGAGTTATTTGAAAAGGTATCACCTTTATTCACGAGAGGATTCCATGTCTTCGATTTAAGAGAAAAGTCACCCTCCGAGATACCCTTCTTAAACCTTATCAAAGAGGCTAAATAATGTTAATTGTCCTAACCCACACTGTCCTCATATGCACGAGGCATGTGGGGTATGTTTAGTGTTACGGTACTGGTACCAAAAGAAGGGATACTGCATTAGGTGAAAGAAAGATGTTCGTCCGCTCGCTTTCCGCTGGGGGCAGCGTGGATGAAATCGGGAACAAGGCCCACCGTCTTTCGATACTCACAAGATACCTCAACGTGCCCACGGGCTTCGTGGTGACGACAGGGGCTTACGACCTCTGGAAAGAGGAAGGAAAGCTCCCCCCAGAAGTCGTGGAAGAGGTGAGGGAGTACCTCAACTCCCCATACCTCCTCGAAGGAAAGTTCCCAGTCGTCGTGCGCAGTTCCGCGACAGTCGAGGATAGCTCCAAGGCAAGCTTTGCAGGAGTTTTTGAGAGCGTTACGGGGATAAACTCCTTTGATGGCTTGATCAAAGGAATAGAGAGAGTTTTTGAGAGTGCCAATTCAGAGAGAGTGAGAAATTACCTAGAGCGGATGGGCCTGAGTGAAGAGCCGAGGATGGCGGCGATAGTCCAGAGGGAGATTAAGCCGGAATTGGCAGGGGTGCTCTTCACCCGCTCCCCGACCGAACCGGAAAAGGCTTTAGTCGAGTTCGTAAGAGGGAGCGGCGAAGAACTCGTAGGTGGAAAGAGAAGCGCCGAGCGTGTTCTGCTTCCGAGAAACCCGGAAGAGGTTCAGAACGAGCTCATGAGGGAACTGATTGAAGTTGGACTTGAGGCCGAGTCCCTCTTTGGAAGGCCGCAGGACATAGAGTGGGCCTACGACGGGACGCTCTGGATACTCCAGTCGAGGGACATAACCGCGCTCGGCCAAAAGAAAGAAGCGAGAGACATAAAAACCGAGAACTGGCACGCCTTAAAGGGCATCCCCGCGAGCCCAGGAGTGGCGAGGGGTAGAGCGCGGTTTGTGCTCGACGACCAGCCTCCGGAAGAAGCCGAGAGGGTGTTCAAAGATGGAGAGGTTCTCGTCACCTACGTCCTGCACGCCGAGCACTACAACCTCTTTAAGAAAGCCTCCGGAATAGTGACGAAGGTGGACAGCATTCTCTCCCACCCGGCGATAATAGCGAGGGAGCTTGGAATTCCCTGTGTGGTTGGCGTTGACGTTGAGGCGATAAGGGAGGGGGATGAAGTAATCGTTGATGGGAATAGAGGCGCTGTTTACCTCAGGAACCCGAGGGAGGTGCTGAGAGGCGTTGAACTGTGGAAATCAACCCATCATGAAGATGAAATCGTGAGGGCTCTAAAAGAGGAGTACCTGAGGGCCTTGGAGAGGCTCTCGCCGGAGGGGCTGGAGAACATCATTGTCAGGGCTTTTTCACTCGTTAGAGAGCTCTATCCCACGGATAAGGAAAAAGCCTTCAACGTTTACTACTTCATAAACTGGCTGATGGAGGAAGAAACTCCGAGGCTTTTAGCTAAGCGCTTCGATGTCATTGAAGCTTTGTCCCGCGCGGATAGGGGCGAAAGGCCGAGAACCGATGAGGAGGCGAGGCTCTTCGAAATCTACCGGCTCCTCAAGGCCTTCATAAACTACACGGACAAGAGGGTTAGGGACATCCCAGAGATGCTGTTCGGAATTTAAGTCTTAACCCTTTTCCGAGAAGACCCCCGAGTGAAGTCTCCTAGCTTCTTCTTTTCTATCCACCTCCGACCCTAATTTTACCAAAAAATTTATCTGGTTCCATTCTAACGGTATAGACAAGATATACACCTTCGACAGGCACTTTCTGAACCTCGATGTCAAAATCGTGGAAGAGTAGCTGGCTCTTTTATCCACGATAAACCTTTTATACCAACGTTTCGATTGCCATCTGATGGCAAATGAGGGGCGAGAAAGTAGAGCGGATGCGCGAGCAGATACTCAACGGCCCGATAGTTAAAACGCTGATCCTCCTAGCCTACCCCCTCATCATAAATCAGCTCGTGCAGGTGCTCTACAACCTCACGGATACCTTCTGGCTCGGTAAATTGGGGAGGCTCGAACTCTCCGCCCCCGGAACGGCGTGGCCTCTTGTCTGGTTTTTCATGAGCATCGGGATGGGATTTGCAACGGCGGGCTTCGCCTTCGTGAGCCAGTACGTCGGGGCAAAGGACTACGACAAGGCCAACCGCTACGCCGGAGCACTATACTCTCTCATGCTCCTCTTCGCGACCGCCGTTGGGATATCCGGTGTCATCTTAGCTCCATACCTTCTCCGTTTGATGGGCGTTAGCGAGACTATATTCCCCTACGCCCTCCGCTACACGAGGGTTATCTTCGCGGGGATACCCTTCTCCTTCACGCTCTTCGCCTTCAACTTCCTCCTGAGGGCGGTTGGCGACACGAGGACTCCGGTGAAGATAAACATCGGCACGGTTCTCCTCAACCTCGTCCTCGATCCCTTCTTCATCTTCGGCTGGGGGCCCTTTCCACAGCTTGGTGTCGTTGGTGCGGCCGTTGCCACGATGCTCTCAAACACAACAGGCTCGATAATAGGCGGCTACCTCCTGTTCACAGGTAAGGTAGGAATACACCTCACACCCGAGACCCTCAAGCCCGACCTCCACTTCTACTCACGGATTTTCCGCGTTGGTCTTCCCTCAAGCGTCGGTTCATCAACTACTGCCCTCGGCTTCGTCATCCTCACGAGGGTTATCTTCACCGTCGGGAGGCTCTACGGAGGGGCTCAAGGGATTCCGCACTACGAGGACGTTGCCTTCGCAACCTACAGCATAACCAACAGGCTCACCAACTTCATGTTCGCCTTCTCCGACGGCATAAGCATGGCGATGGGAACCATGGTCGGCCAGAACATCGGAGCGGGTCTCTACGAGAGGGCCAAGAAGATAGCCGAGAAGACGATGCTCATAAACTTCACAATCCTGAGCGTTGGGACGCTCCTTTTCGCGCTCTTCCGCGTTCCCATATTCAGGTTCTTCATCAACGACCCGGCGATAATAGCCGAGAGCAAAAAGGTTGTCCTCTATTTCTCCGCCTCGCTTCCGTTCTTCGGCATATTCGCGGCCGTTAACAACACCTTCAACAGCGCGGGGCACACGAAGAAGAGCATGGTCATTGGGATGGTCCGCCTCTGGGGGATAAGGCTCCCGCTCAGCTACGGCCTTGGGGTTTTGGTGAGGGACACCGCGGGAATGTGGCTTGGAATGGGCCTCAGCAACTTCCTCGGGGCCGTTATAGCCCTCGCATGGTTCCTCAGGGGAAGCTGGATGAAGGCGATAATCGAGAGGCATTGAATTTCAGGCACTATTACTCAATTTCTTCTGTTCATCCCTCCATTCCCCTTGTTATCGAGCACCATTTTTCGTTCTCGCAACTCAAACCAAAAACTTTATAAGCCAAACATGCATATGTAATATTGAGATTACATATGTAGAGGTGAACCAACATGAGGAAGAAAATATTGGGATTTGGGTTCCTGGTGCTGGCCCTGTTCGGGCTGGTGCTGGGGGGAGCAGCGGCCTACATGGGCACACCAGGGGCTAACCCTGAGGCACCGAAGGTGTACCCGGACTACTACGCACCGCTGAGCGACGAAGAGGCCAGTGGGTTGATCTACATGGTCGAGGAGGAGAAGCTTGCGAGGGACGTCTACCTAACGCTCCACAACGAAACAGGTCTCATAGTCTTCGAGAGGATAGCCCAGAGCGAGCAGAGCCACATGGACGCCGTGCTATCGCTGATCGAGAAGTACAACCTGACCGCACCGGGCACGCTTGACCAGGTCGGCGTCTTTGAGAACCCTGAACTTCAGGCTCTCTACGACCAGCTGATCGAGCAGGGAAGCCAGAGCACCGTTGATGCACTTAAAGTCGGGGCACTCATCGAGGAAACCGACATCAAGGACCTTGAGGACTGGATAGCTAAGACCGACAACGAGGACATCAAGGCAATTTACAGCAACCTCATGGCTGGAAGCGAGAACCACCTAAGGGCCTTCGTGAGGAACCTGGAGGCAGAGGGCGTTGATTACACCGCCCAGGTGCTCCCACAGGAGCAGGTGGAGGAGATGCTAGCTGGAGAGACTGGCCACAGCGGACACGGCAAGATGGTGCGCGGAGAGAGGAACGACATCAGGGGCGCAGGCAACGTGGTGGAGGCACAGAGGGGGGCAATGAAGGAAAAGAGAGCAAGTGGTGAGCTCTCAGAAGGTCCCCGTGGCTACGGAAAAGGCGGCAACGGTGAAGGGAACAAGTCCATGAGAGGCTACGGCAGCGGGGACTGCCCCATGCAGGGAGAAGGGGCTTGAAGCCCCCTCTTTATTTCCTTTGAGAGGTGGGAGAAGTGCCACGCGGGTTCGGTCCAATGATGGGCCCCGTGCACGGAAGAAGGAGGTTAGGCTGGGGCTGGTGGGGCTTAGGAATATTCGGAATCCTCTTCCTGATGGCAAGATTTGCACTACTCATACTGCCCCTGCTCCTGTTCGGCGCAATAATCTATGCCCTGCTGAGGAGGTAAGAAAATGAGTGAGTTCATAACGACAATCCTGAACTTCATATTAAAGCTCATCAAGGGGGTTCAAAGCCCCCAGCCCTCACCGATTACCCACAGAGAGGAGGGTAAAAGAAATGGGGCCAATCGATGCGGGAAGAAATGAGATTGGCCTCGTGGTTGGTCTTATAGTGATCGCCGCGGTGATGGTGGTCGGATACCTTATCGCGAGAGGCTCTTTCCGGGAAGAGGAAATAGAGGGGTGTGATGAAGAATGAGAGTCCCGAGATGGTTTAAGCCAACCCTCGACCTGTTCCTGCTCTTTGATTTTATCCTCGAAGCCCTTTCGGGGATAGCCCTGTACCTCGCGCCAAGCGGGCGGATTGCGAGGGATGAGCTCTGGACTTTCCTCGGCCTCGGCAAAGAGGCATGGGAAGGGCTCCACATATACTTCGGCTTCGCCATGGTCGCGCTGGTGGCGCTCCACCTGTTCGTCAACTTCAACCCGATGGTGTGCATGCTGAGAAACATCGTCACCAACAGAAAAGAGCGGAAGGTAAACTGGAGGAACATAGCTACCCTAACGGCTCTCTCGGTGCTCTTCGTTGGTGGGGGAATAATCTACGCCCTAATGAGGGGATGAAGATGAAAAGAAAAGCGATTTTTGGGCTGGTAGGCCTTTTGATTATTCTCGTCGTTGCGAGGAGGAGTATTCCAAGATAGTCGGCTCCAACTAACGGAAAGCTTTTATCCTTTCTCCCCTTTTCTTTCTGTAAGGCATTGATTGCATATGCAGTCTAAAAGTGATGGACATGGTGCGGAGCATTGATGAACTTGTGGCCCTCGGAGAGGCCCTCGGCAATCCCGTGAGGGTTAGAATACTTAAACTCCTCTGCCAGAAGGAGTGGTACGTCTATGAGCTGGCCAAGGAGCTGGGAATCTCAAGGCAGCTCCTCTATCTCCACCTCAAGAAGCTCGAAAAGGCCGGCCTCGTCGAGAGCGAGCTCCGCCTTGAGCCGAACGACCCGAGGGCCAAGAAGTACTACCGCGCAAAGCAGTTTAAAGTGGTTATAGATAACGAAACGATAAAGAGCCTGGAGGAATGAAACATGCCGTGGGGAGGTGAGCACGTGTCAACTCCAAGTGGATGGATAAGCATAATCCTCGGTCTGATACTCCTTGTGGTGTTCATATTCGCGTTCTATCAGATGAACAAGACGCTGAACGAGATGAAGCTCGAGCTGGAGAAGCTCCGGAACACCCTTGAGGAGACCAGGAAGAACACCGAAGAAGTGAGGAAAAAGCTCGAAGAGGTCTAAAAATCTAAAGCCCGCAGCATCCAACCATATTAATCGAGCCATCTATCAATCCTGCTTCTATCTTGCAGTTTTCTTGTTGCGTACCCGCTTCCATTAACTTTTTATATCCTCGCTTCGATGCCCATCTTACTGTGATTCCAATGGAGCGCGGAAAGATTCAGGCGATGAGGCATGAGATACTCAACGGGCCGATAGAGAAGACCCTCCTCAGGTTAGCCTATCCCTTAATAGTCAGCAACCTCGTGCAGGTTCTCTACAACATAACGGACACCTTCTGGCTCGGAAAGCTCGGCAGGGAAGCACTGGCCGCTCCGGGAACGAGCTGGCCGATAATAGGAACCCTCATGGCCCTCGGCATGGGATTTGCAACAGCGGGCTTCGCCTTCGTGGGGCAGTACATCGGGGCTGGAAACTACGAGAGGGCCAACCGTTCAGCCGGAGCGCTCTACTCACTCATGCTCTTCGTCTCCACCGCTACCGCTTTGATAAGCCTAGCAATCCTGCCCTACGCGCTCCATTTCATGAAGGTCACTCCCAACGTATATCCCTACGCCAAGGCCTATGCCACTGTCGTTTTCGCGGGCGTTCCCTTCTCCTTCACCTTCATGGCCTTCTCCGCCCTAATGAGGGCCTCTGGGGACACAAAAACGCCCGTAAAGATAAGCATGCTCACAGTTGCCATGAACATCCTGCTCGACCCTCTCCTAATCTTCGGCATCGGTCCCTTCCCGAGGTGGGGCGTTGCGGGGGCGGCTATCGCAACGGTCCTCTCGAACTCAACGGGGGCGCTAATTGGGGCGAAGATTTTAACAAGCGGAAGGGCTGGCCTTCACCTCACGAGAGAAACCCTCAGGCCAGATATGGAGTTCTACTCGAGGATTTTCCGCGTTGGTCTGCCTTCGGCCGTCGGTCAGTCCGCCAACAGCTTTGGCTTTGTGGTTTTGACGAGGATCATCTACGGCTACGGCGATGTGACCTACGCGGCCTACACCATCACCACCCGCCTCGTGAACTTCATCACGAGCATAGCTCGCGGAGTTAGCATGGCGATGGGGACTATGATAGCCCAGAACATAGGGGCGGAGAAGTACGAGAGGGCGAAGAGGATAGCCCAGAGAACCATGATGATTAACTTCCTCATAGCCTCTTCGGCGATCCTGATAATCGGACTCTTCAGGGTTCCCGTCTTCAAGGTCTTCCTCGACGACCCCCAAGTTATAGCCCAGAGCGAGTACGTCCTCAAGTACTTCCTGATATCCGTTCCGTTCTTTAACGGAATCTTTGTCGTCGTGACGAGGACTTTCAGCTCGGCTGGACATACGAAGAAAAGCATGGTTCTCAGCATGCTCCGCCTCTGGGGCTTCAGGATACCTCTAAGTTACGTCTTCGGCTACGTCGCGGCGGTAACGGTTGTAGGGCTTAAACTACCGCTCGCGGAGCTCTTCGAGATGAGCCCTAAGGGAGTGTTCTTTGGAATGGGTATGAGCAACTTTTTAGCGGCGATGGTGGCATTCATATGGTTCAGCAGAGGCACGTGGATGAAAAGAATAATATCATGAAGAATATAGGGAAACTCAAAGCTTAAATCTCATCACGAGCCTGCTGAGTTCCTTAATAACCTTTTCAAAGTCGGATATTGCAATGTTAACCTCCTCGAGGGCGGATGTCTGCTCCTCGGCTGCGGCACTAACCTGCTCCGCAGCGGCTGTCGTTTCTTCAGCGCTAGCGGCGAGATTCTCAAGGAAGTGCAGGCCTTCCTCGATTTTCTCACCCTCTTCGAGAACCTTGTTCTTGAGATCGTTCGCCTTTATTTCCATCTCTCTCATAAGCTCCGCGATATGTGTCAAATAGGAGACGCTCTCCTTAAGGACTTCAGTTGATCTGGCAACTGTCTCAGCGCTCTTATCCGTAACTTCAACACTCTGCTGTATCTGTTCCATTATCCTGCTAACGATGTTCCGTATATCATCAGCGGCCTTTTTGCTCTCCTCTGCAAGATTCCTAATCTCATCGGCGACCACGGCGAACCCTTTCCCAGCTTCTCCAGCCCTTGCCGCTTCAATTGCTGCGTTCAAGGCAAGCAGGTTGGTCTGCTCCGCAATGCCGGTTATAACGTTGGTTATGTTGGCTATGTTCTTGCCCATCTCAGCAACCCCCTTAACGGTCTCCTCGATCTTGAGCATCATGCTTTGAATTTCCTCTATCTGTCTGATTGCCTCCTCACCCTTCTCACCGCCCTCGCGTGCTAGGCCGACGGCTTCACTCATTGAACTCTCAAAGTCTTCCATAGTAGTTATGGTCTCCTTTCCAATGTCGTCTATGTAGCGCATTGTTTCCGTCATCTGGTTGATGTTTTCCTGCTCACGTTGGGCTTCAATGCTTACCTGGTTTATCGCTTCGGCAACCTGCTGGATTGCCTCACTTATTTGATCTACGTTCTCCTTTATGAGGTGACTGCGCTCCTCAACTACTTTGGTAGCCTCCTGTATCTCGGTCACCATCTCATTCAGGTTTTTGCGCATCTTCTCTATGGCCTCTCGAACTCTCCCAAGGTGGCCATGGAGACCAGTGTCTTCAACCGATAGGTCTCCCTCCGCAAGTCTGTCGAGTATCCCCACCACGATATCTATCTGCTCCTCAATTTCCTTCTTGTACTTAAGGACATCCTGAGGTATTCTTTCCTCACTCGAGATGCTCTTGGAGATGGCCAGCGCTATCCCGACTCCAATAACCCCTCCCAGAACACCCGCCGTTGACCCAACGACTACGGTGGGCACGAGGGTTAATAAAAACACTACTATGGATGACATGACCACCGCCATTCTGCCTTCCATAGCGCATCCCCCAAAGGGGTTAGCACGTTATCCCCCTTAAAGTTTTCTAATAAAAGAAAGTAAAAAACTGACCACTTATGTATATAGTAACTACCTACATACGAACATACACAATTGTCAACGTGAGAGCGCTTAATATTGGACACACTATAAAATAGCTCTGAGAACCCACCAATAGCTCCATCGAATGGAAAGGTTTTTAACATGAAACATAGTACATAGGGCGGTGGTGGTTTGAGGCGGGAGCTCCTCATAGTTCTGTTCCTCCTGCTCATAACGGTGGGCGTTGCCTCCAGGGAGAGGTCCATGGAGTACGAGCACGCGGAACCGGGGGAATTTATGGAGAGAAACTCCCAGTCAGCTCCTCCCTTCCCCGTGAGGGCAGAAAATGCCTCCAAGTTTGCTTCTGCGGCGGGAGAGGGTGACTCCAACTGTCCCCCTCCAACGATTCTCATCCACGATGTGACCCCCTACTACTCGCGGGAACTCGAGGCCGTTGTGGAAGTTCTCGACAAATACAACTACTCTTCTCGAACCGTCCTCTTCGTGATCCCCCGCTTTGACCCACCCTACCACGGGGACCGCTGGGATCTGCGGAGGAACGGGGATTTTGTGGGCTACCTGCACTCCCTGGAGAAAGAGGGCTACCGCATCGAGCTCCACGGGTACGAGCACACATACCATGAGTTCAACTGCTCGTATGAGGTGGCCATGGAAAAGCTCAAGAGCGCGACGGAGCTGATGGGGAAGGTTGGCTTTGAGAACATGAGTCTCTTCCTGCCCCCCGCGTGGGCCCTAAGCAACGATTCCATAAGGGCCATCGGGGAGTTCAACCTTACCATCGTGCTCCCCGATTACTTCATCCCGCCCAACGGGAGCAAGATGCGGGTGTGGAACAGGGAGTACACGTGGTACGTGGGCGAGGGGAAAGCGGAGGAGCGGTTCCTTGTAGCTGCCCACGACTACAACGCCACGTGCCGTGAGGGGATTCCCTTCTATCTCTCCATCCACCCCCAGGTCATAGTCCACGGGGACGGCCTAAAAGTGCTCGAGAAGTTCCTTAGGTGGCTCAAGAAGGAGTGATGAGTTTTAGTGGGCCCGCGGGGCTTCGAACCCCGGACCTCCCGCTTATCAGGCGGGCGCTCTGACCAGGCTGAGCCACGGGCCCAGGAGAATTATGGTGCCCCGGCCGGGATTTGAACCCGGGTCGCGGGATCGAGAGTCCCGCATGATTGACCGGGCTACACCACCGGGGCGCTTGACGATATCCCCTTTCCGCGGTTGATTTATAAATTTTTCGGTAAGCGCGGCCCCACACCGGGAACATTAAAATGTCAAAATCACAAAATAAAAATGTGTTTTTTAACATATTTTTGTGGAGGGGAGCCCCCGAGGCAGATTCTCGACATCGTGACGAAAAATCAATCAAAAACCTTTTATTATTGGTATTGTTCAGAATATCCCTGTTTATTATGAACAAAACCATATTTAACGGTGATAAAAATGAACGAAGTTAAAAACATCGCACCGGAATTCAAGTCAAAGCCCCGCTTCCTCCAGCTCCTCTTCGTGGATATCAACGGTTCACTCAAGGGCATGGAGGTGCCCATAGAGAGATACGAGGACGCGGTTAAGGACGGAATAGCCTTCGACGGCTCTTCAATCCCCGGCTTCCAGGGAATAGAGGACAGCGATTTGATCCTCGTGGCGGACCCGGACACCTACGCCGAGATACCCTGGGAAGGGGTTGCAAGGGTTTACGGCTACATCCACAAGGATGGGAAACCCTACGGGGCCGACCCGAGGGGGGTTCTAAGGAAAGCCCTCGAAGAGCTCGAGAAGGAGGGGTTCAAAGCGTACGTCGGGCCCGAGCCGGAGTTCTATCTCCTCAAGAAAAACGGCACGTGGGAGCTCAAGCTTCCCGATGCCGGCGGCTACTTTGACGTCGTCAACCTCGACGGCGCCAGCGCCATAAAAAGGGAGATTGCAGGCTACATGCCCCATCTCGGCCTCCAGCCCGAGGTTCTCCACCACGAGGTTGGAAAGGCCCAGCACGAGATAGACTTCCACTACGACGAGGCCCTCAAAACCGCCGACAACATCGTGAGTTTCAAGCACGTTGTGAGGGCTGTGGCTTCGTTCCACGGCCTCCACGCCACGTTTATGCCGAAGCCAATCTACGGCTTCCCTGGCAACGGAATGCACCTCCACATAAGCCTCTGGAAGGACGGGGAAAACGCCTTCGTTGGGGAGGACGGTCTGAGCGAAACGGCCCTCCACTTCATAGCGGGCATCCTCGAGCACGCGAGGGGCCTAACCGCCGTTACCAACCCCACGGTCAACAGCTACAAGCGCCTCGTTCCAGGTTACGAGGCACCGGTTTACATAGGATGGGGATACAGGAACAGGAGCGCGCTCATAAGGGTTCCCGCCTTCAAGGGTAGCGGGGCGAGGATTGAATACCGCTGCCCGGACCCGAGCGCCAACCCCTACTACGCCCTGGCCGCGGTGCTCATGGCGGGCCTCGACGGCATAAGGAGAAAGCTCGAACCGCCCGAGCCAGTGGAGGGGAACCTCTACGAGATGGACGAGAAGGAGAGGGAAGAGCTCGGAGTGGGAACGCTTCCGGTGAGCCTTGGAGAAGCGCTGATGGAGCTCAAAAAGGACAGGGTGGTTTCAGGGGCCCTCGGGGGAGCCTTTAAGAACTTCGTAGCCTACAAGGAGGCGGAATGGAAGGCCTACACCGCCTACCTCGAGAGCAGGGAGCTGCCCTTGGAGACGAAGAAGGTAACAGAATGGGAGCTGGAGAGGTACTTCTACCTCTGAACGGGCCTGGCCCTATCGCCCTCTATCCAGAACTCCCCCTCCTCCGTTACTTCCCTTTTCCAAACCGGAACCCTCTTCTTGACCTCGTCTATGGCCCATCTGCACGCCTCGAAGGCCTCGCCCCTGTGGCCGGCGCTCGCTATTATGAGTATCGTGTTGTCCCCAATTTCAAGCTCGCCGTAGCGGTGCCATATGAGCATCTCCTCTATCGGGAACCTCTCAAGGGCCTCCCGCCTTATGCGCTCCATCTCGGCAACGGCCATCTCGGGGTAGGCCTCGTAGATTAACCTCAGGACTCTCCTGCCGTGGTTCTCGTCCCTCACCTTTCCAAGGAAGAAGACCAGCCCCCCCGTGCTCGACTTCGATACGAGCCTCACCGCCTCTTCGAGGTCAAAATCCTCAGGTTTTTTAACGAGCCTTACCAGCATCCTCCCACCCAGTTGGAGCACGGCGGGAAGTCTTATAACCTTTTGGAGCGAGTTAGGAACATGTGCGAGTACGCCTACCGAAACGGCAGGAAGTGCCGTAAGCGGCCCCTCGAGGGCTCGAAGTTCTGCCCCCTGCACATCCCGTACGAGGAGGGGGAGGCGCTCTTCGGTGAGAAAATACGCGAGATCAAGAGGGAGGCCTTTTTGAAGGAGCTCAAGAGGGGAAGGCGCTACTTCGAGGGGGTATACCTCTACGACGTTGAGCTTGAGGAACTCGAGGGGAAGACCCTCGTTTTCAGAAACTCCCACATAGAAGACCTTCGCGTGAGGGAGGCCAGTATAAAGGGAATAACCATCTACGACTCCACCCTGCGGAGCCTCACGCTGATCAAGAGCGAGCTCGACACGGTTTTCATAAGGAACTCCACCATATTCGCGGTGAACCTCCTGGAGGTGGGCTTCTCCGGCAACATCATGGTGAGGGACAGCGAAATCAAGTACGTGATGATGAACGCCTTCGAGTTCAAACAGAAAAGCAGGGAGAGGGCGGAGGAGTACGGGGAGAACGTCAGGGGCCGCGTTGAGCTCTCCAGAGTCTCCGGCCTGAGGAAGGTGGCGATAAACTCAAAGTACCCCCTCCTGAAGGAGCTGACCGGTGGAGAGGAGCTCAAACGGCGCTCAAAGGCAACCGCCCTCCTGATGAGCGGACTTGAGTTCGAGGAGAGCCCACGCTTCAAGAGGAGCGTCAGGATTCTGATACGCAACTACCACGGCGCACTCACGCTCGAAGGTATAAGGGTTCTCGGCCACGTCCAGATAAGCGGGGGGAGGATACACTACCCTGAGTTCGTCCACGTCACGATCCACGGCAACCTCGTCGCCCGCTCCTCCCGGTTCGTAAGCGACCCCATGTGGAACCTCACAACCCTCGCAAACCTCGTGGTGGAGCTCAACGTTACGGGATACATCCTCCTCGAGAACTGCTCCTTCAGCAACCCGGGGCTCGCGGAGACGTTCTACCGCCTCGCAAGGACTAGCTGGGAGAAGAACGGGGACAAGGAAAGGGCTGATGAGTACTACTACCTCGAAATGCTCGCCAGAAGGCGCTCAAAGTACGGAAAGCTCGGGGCAAGGGTGGAGTTCCCCGTGCCAAGGTTCCGTATCCCCCTTCCCAGGAGGGTGAGGCGCTTTGTCCACGGCCTCGAGGTGCTCTTCGAGTGGCTCTTCGCCGACTTAACGTGCAAGTACGGCACGGACTGGAGGAGACCCATCCTCCTGTGGCTCCTCATGGTGAACGTGGTCTTTCCGACCCTTTTCTACGCGGTGAAGGGTGTTGGGGCCAAGTCCTTCTGGGATTACCAGTACTTCAGCATCGTCACCGCCACAACGCTCGGCTACGGCGACCTGCACCCTATCGGGCTCGGAAAGGCCATCGCATCGGCGGAGGCCCTCTTCGGGATGTTCATGTGGGCGGTCTTCCTCACGGTCTTCGCCAGGAAGTACATGCGCTAGTTCAGCAACTTTTTAAGCAAAAAAGCCGACAATTATTGGGTGGAAACTTTGAAGTACAGCAAACTGGTTGTGGAAATTCTCTCCAAAGAGTCCGGGCCAGTGTACTACGACCCGGTTTACCACGGGAGGACGCTTAAGATAATCGGGATAGACGACGACCCGACGAAGGTCATGGCGGACATAGTGTCAAAGTACAGGGAGAAGGGGTACGATGCGATAGTCTTCGACACCACCGGTAACTTTCCAGAGGAGGGCTTCGATAACGTCGTTAAAGTGGAGGACGGGAAGGAAATGGGCCTCGACCCGATAAAGCTCGCCCTGGCGGGAATCATCGGCGACCCCTACTCCGCCGCGACCATAGTCCAAACGCTCTACTCCCTCGACCGCGCCCTCACGGACAGACTTTACGCGGACATCCTCGCAAAGAGAGTCTCAAGCGTGCCGGAAGCTGCTAAAAAGGGCGAGAAGTACAGCGAGGTCATCATGGAAAGCTACACGGAGCTCGACGAGAGGCTCTACAGCGGAGAGGCTCCGAAACTTGAGGGAAGCGTTCTGGTGGACTTTGGAAACGCCCACAGCATAACCGTGGCCCAGGCGGCTTTCCTAACGCTCGCCGCGGCTTTTACGAAGAGGCGGAACGTGGTTATAGGGATAGACGATGCAGCGGTTCTAACGTATTCCGAAGCCGGCAGCGCCGCCCTCCCCCTCCTGACGAGGCCCATGAGGAGAAGGGCCACAATACTGGCCACGAGGTACGCGATGGATGCCCTCCTCCAGACCGCCGGTCCGACGCTGCTTCTCTACACCGACCCCGACACTCAGGCCGTTGTTTACGAGGCCAACGGCGTCCCGCCCGGGGCCATGAGGAAGCACGTCCACAAGGGGCAGGGGGCGTTCATATACCGCACTCCCGAGACGATAAACGTTGAGTGGGGGGAACTCCCCGGGGACTAGAGGGCACTTAGGAGGGCCTCCAAAGCCGCGAGGAGCTTCTCGGTGGCATCCCTTACCTCGGGGCTCATCTCCGCGAACATGGCGGTGTGAGCAGGCTGAACTCCAAGGAGAAGCAGCTTAGCAGAGGTGTTCTCCCGTATGTAGCGCGCCAGCAGACGGAGGGGCATGCCGTGGGTGGACATGGCCTCGCCCAGGGTTCCCTCGGGATCCGCCAAAACCACCTCCCCGGGTCTTCCGCCGAAGTGAACCGCGTCCACGAAGAGCACGTGGCTCGGGTTCTCCCTAACTATCTTGCCCGCGTAGCTCTCCGGCATCTCACCGCAGTTGAGGACGACCACCTTGGGGTTGTTAAGGCTCTCCCTGAGCCTCTCCGCCATGATGACGCCCACGGCATCGTCCCCCCTGATGTCGTTGCCTATGCCGCAGACGACGACGCGGGTGGCGTTCCTCAAGAAGTCCGAAAGTTCCATCTTCTCACCCCAAAAATAAGAAATCAGAGACGGTCGGCCACTTCTCCAATCTTCTCCGCGAACTCCGTTTTGAGGAGCTCCTCGGGATTGCCCACCTTCTCCTCAAGGTCACCGTACAGCGGGATTCCCACGAGGTAGGGCACGCTGAGCCCCTCCGCGAGGCGGGCTATGTCCCTCTCCTCGTCGAGCTTGAGGTTCTCGACTAGGCCCAGGATTCTGTGGTTCCCTTCCTTCAGAAGCTCTATGAGCTTCCTCACAACGTTGATTGAGAGCTTCGAGGGAGTCGCCACCACCAGGAACTCTCCCCTCTTGAGGAAGCGAAGGACGTCGAGGAACTGGTCGCCGAAGCCAGGGGGCATGTCTATTATGAGGTAGTCGAGCTCGTCCCAGCGCGTTATGGTGAGAAGCTCTATGAGAGCATCACTCACCTCCATGCCCCTCAGCGGCGTCGGTTTGTCCTCGGAGTAGTAGACGATGCTCATGAACTTGACCCCGTGGACGGTGGGGGGAACAACTCCATACTCCTCCTCGGGGAACTCCTCAGGCTCAAAGCCGAGGATGACGTGGTCGCTCGCGCCGTGGAAGTCGAGGTCGAGGAGGCCGACCCTATAGCCCCTCTTCGCCAGGACGAGGGCGAGGGTCGTCGAGACGAGGGACTTTCCAACACCGCCCTTCCCGCTCACAACGGGGATTATCCGCTTTACCTTCTCAAGTCTGCCCTCTATGCCCTTTATGCGCGGGTCAATCGTTATCATGCCCCATCACCCTTCTCGATTTTTATGCCGCTGATGTAGACTCCCCTTCCCTTTAAGACCTCGAAATCCCTGCTTCCGCACTTCGGGCAGGCGAGGAACGCATGTACCACCTCGGGGATGAAGTGTATGTCCTCCTTGATCCTCTCGTCGAACCCTTCCTTAACCTCCCTCAGCCTCCACTCGTGGCCGCAGTCTCTGCATTTAAAGACCGCCTCTTCCTCCTCGAAGACTACCTCCGCCCCCTCTCCTATGGTGCCCTTGAGGAGCTCCTTCATGGCGAACTCTACCACCTCGGCGTTTACATCCTGAAGCTCCCCCAGAACGACGTGGATTGCAAGGAGTTTTGACGCACCCTCCCTTTGAGCGTAATCGAGCGCCGTCCTAACTATGCCGTCAGCGAGTGCCCACTCGTGCATACCATCACCAACCCAATATCCGAGGGAGGACTTATAAAAGAGACGGTGGCTCAGAGGGAGAGGGAAAGTGTTACGAACCTCTCCCCGGCCATGTAGGAGAAGGGTATCTCCTCAAGGGCCTCTATCGGCACGACCGTCCTCATCTCGTCGAAACCGAGCGCCCTGGCCCTCCCCGCGAGGAGCGAGATCGTTCTCCCCACGTCGCCTCCCCACGCGTAGGCCGTGACCACGTTCCCGTTGTAGGCCCCCTCCATGGCGTAGAGGCTTCCACCGAGTTCGCCGCTCTCAAAGTGCACCCTGTCGTCAACCCCCGCTATCCTGTCAACGAAGAGTGTGAACCAGTGGTGGTAGGAGCTCTGGAACTTTCCGAGGGTCATCTCCCTGCCCTTAACGTCCCCCCAGCCAAGGGGCCTCAGCCTGGGCGCTTCCTCCAGGGGTTCTATTTCCTTGAGCTTTACACCCACGAGAACGCCGATGTTGATTATCTCGCTGATACCAAGGCGGGAGTAGAAACCGAGGGCGCTCTTCTCCGACGTTACGGTGAGGAGTTCGTGCCCCTCCTGGCGGCCGGTTCTTATCCCAAACTCCACGAGGGCCCTTCCAACGCCCCTGCCTCGGAATCCCTCTTTGACCTGGAGTACGTCGAGGTGGGTGAGCTTCGTCCCCACGCCGTGAATGGGCTCCTCGCTCATGAGGAACTCCGCGTGGCCGGCTGTTTCTCCCTCAACCAGCGCCACAACGGGCAGACCCCCGTGCAGGAGAAGGTTGTTCGTGTGAATGGAGCAGGTTTCGAGGCTCATCCATGGGCCGCCTCGAAGGTAGCGCTCGAAAATCGTGCCACCGGTTAAGGAGCCGGCGTGAACGCTCACTATTCCGGCAACGTCGTCGAGCGAAGCCTTTCTGATTTCCATCCACACCACCAAAAATAAAGGGTTCAGAGCTCGGACTCGCCGAGCAGCTGGACGAGGTCAAGGAGCCGCTTGTCCTTTATTTGAGCTATTATCTCCCTGACCCTCCCCTCCTCGAGTTCCCCATCCTTGTAGAGGGCCATTGCCTTGACGCCGTTGAAAAACGCCTCCAGCTCAGGGAAGGCCTTCGCAAAGGCGTCCATGTTGTCGTAAACGGTCTCGAACTCATCCTCAAGGAAGAGCTGCCAGAGCACATCCACGAGGGCGTCAAAGGAAACGTCGAAGTAGGCCGTCCCCTCGGAATCCAGGAGGGCGTAAAGGCACTCCTGGAGTGCCGCCTCATAGTTGTCCTCGTCCTCGAAGATTTCCTCAAAGGCTAGGTGGGCCTGCGCCATTAGGAGCCTGTTATCACGGATGCGCCTTAAAAGACCGGCGAGTTCTGCTTTGGCCTTCCTCACATCGCCGTTCTCAAAGCGCAGGTATGCGAGGTATATGAGGGCGTGAAGGTAATCGTCTTCCTTGCCGAGCTCCTCGAAGGCAAGTGCCGCCTTCTCCATCAGTTCGAGGGCCTTTTCGTACTCCGTCAGCTCCTCATGGGCCAGCGCCATGTTGTAGTAAATCTCAGCTATGTGCTCCTTCTCCCCCTTGGCGGTCTCCTCCTCCAGGAGGGTTCTGTAGAGGGCGAGCGCCTTCTCAACCTCGCCTACCTGGGCGTAGAGGTCCGCCAGCTGGAACTTGGCCTCGAAGGTGTCCTCCTCGAAAGCGAGTGCCTCGAACTCAGGAATCTTTTCAATCTCAAGGTATGTCTCGTAGAGGTAGCAGACGAGTTTCAGGAGCTCGTAGTCCTTAACCTCCTTTGCGAGTTCCTCTGCCTTTTCGAGGGCGGTCTTAAGCTCCCCATCCTCCAGCTCGTCGGCGTTTTCGTAGAGGAAAGCCCTAACGGCCTCAACGTCCCTGTCTTCAACGGCCTTAAGAAAAGCCTCCATGTTCGCATCCATTTTTCATCCCCCACAGTGATTTGGAACAACGGGTATATAACCTTGCCGCGAAAAAAGTGTGGGGAGGCTCAGCGCCTCCTCCTCAAAAGGGCCAGGAGTGCGAAGATGCCTACGAATGCTGGCCCACAGGTGCCTCCCCCTCCGGTGGGCGAGGGCTTGCTGCTCGGCTGCTCCGAGGATGTGGTGGAGGTTGTTGCCGTTGAACTGGAGGATGGGGATGGCGTAGTGGCTGTCTCTGTTTGGGTTGGAGTTGAGGTTGATGAGGTCGTTATCGTCTCGCTTGGGGTTTCAGTGGTCGTTGTTGATGCTGTGGGCGCTTCCTCCTCCACGGTTATGGTGACCCGCTTCACGTCCTCTCCTCCTTTATCGTCCCTTACTGTCAGCGTCACCGTGTAGTTGCCCCCGTTCGCATAAACGTGGCTCGGCTCGGAATCCGTTGAGGTGCTCCCATCACCGAAGTCCCAGCTCCAGCTCACTATGCTCCCGTCCCTGTCAGTGGACTTATCGGCGAAGCTTACCTCCTCACCCGCCTTCGGCTCCTTGGGCAGGAACGTGAAGTCCGCGGTCGGGAGGTAGTTCTTCGGCTCGACCTTTATCTCCTTGGTGTAGCTTCCCCTCAGCCCGCTCTCGTCCTCAACGGTGAGCATGACCGTGTATGTTCCGGGTGTGGCGTAGGTGTGTTTGGGGTTCCTCTCGTCCGAGAAGCTCCCATCTCCGAAGTTCCAGCTCCAGCCGGCAACGCTCCCGTCCGGGTCGCTTGAGCTGTCCATAAAGCTAACCTCATCGCCGGCCTTTATCTCCGACGGCGAGTAGCTGAAGAGGGCGTTCGGTTTCTCGTTGTGCTGGACGTTGATCTTGGCGGTGCATGTTGCGTTCGCGTTCCACGGGTCGTAGACCGTAAGCGTGACTGGATAGACCCCCTCTTTGCGGTAGGTGTGCAGAACCTGGGAGGCGTTACCCTCCCCGGTTATACCGTCCCCGAAGTCCATAACCCACCTCAAACTGCCGTTCTCGGGGTCGTTGAGGTTGAGGGTGAAGTTAACATCTAGGGGCATCTTTCCGGAGCTCGGATTCGCCGCTATGGAGCACTCGGGGGGCTTGTTGAGGGCCCGAAGCGCGTCGAAGTTTAGCTTGAGAAAGCCGAGGTTTATGAAAATCGGGCTCTGGTTCCTCTGTTCGTAGTATTTTCCCTTGCTCGGGACGTAGAAGTCGAGAACTAGATGTCCGTCGTCCTTGTCTCTGTAGATGACCCCGGTGGCGTTGTACCACTTGTCCCTGTCGTCTATCCTCCCCTCGTAGGCCACCAGAATGGAGGTCTCGTTTGAGAACTTCATTTCGTGGGTCGTCAGCTTCTCGTAGCCGTAGTCGCCCTGGATTGAGCCCTCGAACCCCGTGAGCACCCTGCTCCCCAGCGTGCCTTTGAAGGAGAGTGAGAGTCCAAGGGAGAAAGTGTTGGCATCCTTTTCCCAGTGGAGCTGCTTCATGTACTGCTCGTAGGAGCTCTGGACGTTGCTCGCCTCTATGGTGAAGACTCCGAGGACGCTGCTTGCGTCGTAGTTCTTGAGTTCCGTTATTTTGGTGGGGTAGGTGTTGATGTCCCCGATTTCATGGAGATCCGAGTCGTAGGAGGTGAAGTGAGCATTGGGTGGTCCCTTGGGAACTGACACGAGGATATACTGCTGTTTGCCGTTTATGACCGCAAGCTCCGGCGGCCATATTATGGGGAACTCGTAGACGTCGTAGTCCGTGCTCACGTAAATGGCCCCATCAGCCATGTCCGCGAGCATCTTGTATGTTATCGTGGTTTCGTAGCTCTTGCCGGTCTCGCTCTGACGTTTCTGGCCGATCATGGTCTTCAGGCCAAGCTCGTACTTGACGAGCCCCGGTACGTTCTGCACGAACGTGAGCTCCGCGGTCAGCTTCATGTCTGTGGTGGACTTTATTGAAGCGCTGGTCATCTGGGTCTGCTTACTCGTGTACGCTGAGTAAAATGTCCCGCTCTCGTTTATGGCGTCGTAGTCAACGGGCGGGGCGTTTATTACCGCTATGACCTTGTTCACGACGTGGAGGACGGCTTTGTTGGGAGGGCCCACGACTATGGAGTCCCCGTTCACATCCGCAACTGCTATGCCCGCACCGTAGGTGAACTCCGTCTGAAGTCCATCGGGGCCATTCAGTAGGTCTCCCACCATGTTGTAGACCTTGACCCTGCCATTGTACTGAGAGGCCCACACTATCTCCTCAGCGCCGTCGGTGTTCACATCACCAACCGCTATCCTGTCGCCCTTGGAAAACAGTATTGTGAATGCCCCGATCTCGTTCCCCTTGAACTGTGCACCGTCCTTTTCGAGCTTGAATATATGGACCCCCCTCTTCTTGTTGTCCTGCGTGGCTATGACTATCTCGTCGAGGCCATCCATATCGACGTCTCCCGTAGCCATCTCGTCCCTGCTGTGGATGTCGAAGGATTCCATCTCAACCATACCAAGGGAGTTTCCGTTGACGTCGTACACCGATAGGGTGTCCTCGCTTGCATCGGCGTGGACGATCTCAGCTATACCGTCTCCGTCGAAGTCGCCCGCTCCTATGGCATCGCCATCGGCAAAGTCGTCCACCTTAAACTGGTTCACCATGTTGAAGTTCTCGTCGAAGATGTGGATCCAGTTGTTCCTATCTGCGTGGATTATCTCAGCCTTCCCGTTCCCCGTCAGGTCTCCGCAGGTTAAATCATCGCCCGCTTCAAAGTTTACGTCGTGCTTTCCGAGCTCGTTTCCGTACATGTCGTAGATGTAGATCTTGTCCGTGCTCCTGTCGCCCTGTATTATCTCGGCCCTTCCGTCGTCGTTAACGTCGCACGCAACCATTTCGTCCCACTTCTCGTAGCCGGTGTGGAACTTTCCAATTACTCCCCCGCTCCCGTTCTCGTACATCCAGAAGTAGTCCCCGCGGTCGCCTATAATGATATCCCCGTCCTCAATGACCCTGCCACCGATCCCGTCTATGAGGTTCGCGTCCTGAGCAGTTGCACGGGGCAGAAGAAAGGCTAGTATAAGGCACAGAACGAGAAGGGAGGAAGTCAATCGTACGCGTCCCATACTCCCACCTTCGTAAGGTACGCCTGTGGAAGATAGAAAAAGAACACGCAGGCTTACATCAAGTTAAGACCCCAAAATATATAAATTTTTTCGCTCTTTCGTTTAATTATATCCGAATATTTCAGGGCAAATTTGTAATAGTTAAACGTAACTTGGTGGGCTGTGTGAGTTTAAGATGCGCTCTATCCCGCTCTTGTGGCCGAGGCCAACGACCGCTATAACCCGGGGCTTCGCCTCCCTCGTGAGGAGTTCGTCCACGATTCTCATCAGGTTGCGGGCCATGACCTCGTTCCTCTCCTCCACGAGGACGTGGAAAAGGTAAGGGTAGCGCAACTTAAAGCGGGTCATCATGAGCTTGAAGTCCTCCATCGGGTTGCCTTCCTCCGAAACAGCCCCTATGGGGAGGAAAACCGCGAGCGCCTCGAGGAGGAGGAAAAGTTTCTCCCTGAGCGGCGCCGCGAGGAGCTTTGACGTTATGAGCCTTATGTCCTCATCTATTAAGTAGAGGGGAACGCCGAGGAGAGCGGCGGCTTCAACGGCCCCCCTCATCTCCCCGCCGGGCATCATGCCGAACTCCTCCCCCAGCTTCTCCTCCACCTTGGCGAGGACGTACTGCACAAGGCCACCCCTCCCGAGCCTGAGGGCCTCCTTGAGCTCCGGCTTTACGGAGGCGTTGAGGGAGTGGAAGCGGAGCCTGTCGAGCTCTATCGCAACCGCAGAGGGCCTCTCCCTGAGGATCGTCTCCATTACCTCCCTCCTGCTCTCCGGCGAAACGTGCATCGTGCCTATGACCTTAACGTAGCGCAGATAACTCACTCCCCTCCCTCCAGCAGGTTTTTGAGCTCCCATTTTCCGGATTTGAACGTCAAAACGTCGAAGTCCCTTGGAACGATGAAGTCCACGCCGGATTCACCGCACAGCCTCTCCGCCTCTGAGACGTACTCATCGTAACCGTAGCGGAAGGCCCTGTGGAAGAGAGCCAGGAGCTTGGCTTTTGCACCCCTCGCCGCTTCACACGCTTCCCTGACGGTGCTGTGGTAGCTCTCGCCCCTGTGCTCCGGTTCGAGGTAGGTGGCCTCGTGGATGAGCAGGTCCGCGTTCTCCGCGAAGAGTCTAACCCTATCGCACGGCTCGGTGTCGCCGGTATAGACGACCTTTAAGCCCTTCCTCCTCGGCCCCGTGACCTCTTCAAGGCGGATTAGCCTACCGTTCCACTCTATCTCACCCTCGCGCTCAAGCTTCCCCAGAATAGGCCCCTCAAGGCCGTACTCCCTGAGCTTCTCGGGGATGAAGTTCCCGCGCCTGTCCTTCTCCTTGAAGACGTATCCTAGGGCTGGAATGCCGTGGCTAACCTTGAAGCTCCAGACCTCGTAGCCCTCAAACTCCAAGCGGCTCTCCCCGAGTTCGTGGACGTGTATCTCAAAGCCCGGGCGGAAAAAGCCGCTGTTGATGTAGTTCTGGACGAACTGAAAGGTGTACTTTGGGCCGTAGATGTGCAGGGGCTTTTCCCTGCCCCACAGGTTCATAGTCTGGATGAGGCCCCCGAGACCGAGGTAGTGGTCGCCGTGGAAGTGGGTTATGAAAATCTTCCCGACCCTCATCGGGCTGAGCTTTGCCCTGTTCATCTGTCTTATGGTTCCCTCCCCCGCGTCAAGGAGAATGACCTCCCCCCTATAGCGGAGCGCTATCGCAGGAACGTTTCTCTCGCCCGTTGGCATTATCCCGCCCGTCCCGAGGAAGAAGACTTCCAACATGTTCTGTAGGTTGCCGGGAGGTGAATAAAAACCTATCGAAGCACCCCCTCCCCCGTACGTTTGGGAGAAAAGTTAAAAAGAGAGAAAGTCCACTAACCCTAAGGTGGTTGTAATGATCGAGCGCTTAAAGCAGATGCTCCGCGTGGAAATACTCGAGGTAGAGGAAGAGGATGGAAAGCTCATAGTCTACGTACCCAAGGACCAGGTTAAAATAGCGGTCGGCAGCGGTGGAAGCGCCGTTAAAGCGGCTGAGCTCGTCCTCGGCAAGAAGATAGAAATCAGAGGGAAGTGATGATGTCCCTTAACTTCCGGAAGCAGGAACTCGAGGACCTGGTTATCTCGTTTTTCGTCCTCAGCCTCGTGTTCTCAAACTTCAACGTAAAATGGCTCCCCTACGTGGCGGTGGGGCTCCTCACAGCGTTCGTATTCCATGAACTGGCCCACAGGCAGGTGGCCAAGCACTACGGTTACATAGCGTTCTACAAGCGCTGGGACACCGGTATACTTCTCGCTCTGCTCCTTGGAATCCTCAACCGGGTGGCCCACATAGGTTTCCTCTTCGCGGCGGTCGGGGCCGTCTACATCTACGCCCCCTACGCGGAGTGGGACGATAGGGAGGCCAACGGGAAGATAAGCCTCGCGGGCCCCGCGACCAACATAGTCGTCGGCATCGTTGCACTGGTTATGCTCCTCACCCTCCCGCTGAACGGCTTCCTCGCTTCGGTGCTCTACTACACGGCCTCCATAAACTTCTGGCTGGCGGTCTTTAACCTCCTGCCCTTCCCGCCCCTCGATGGGTGGAAGGTCTTCCGGTGGAACCCCGGCTACTGGGCCGTCGCTATAGGACTCGCCTACCTCCTCAATACGATGGTCTAATATTTCACCGCCGGTGATACAAAGCGGAAAGGTTAAAACCACTCCCCTCTATTCTTATGTGGTGATGTTGATGGCCGAGTACAAGAAGCCTTTCGGTGTTAAGATTGACCTTGAGACTGGCGTGATTCCGGGTGCAAAGAAGCTCGTCAGGAAGCTGAGCGACCTTAAGGGGTACTTTGCTGATGAAAATGCCTACAGCGAGCTCCTAAAGGATGATCCCGTGGTTTACGAGGTTTACGCGATAGAGCAGGAGGAGAAGGATGGAGACCTCAACTTCGCCACCACCGTCCTCTACCCCGGCAAGGTCGGGAAGGAGTTCTTCTTTACCAAGGGGCACTACCACGCCAAGGCGGACAGGGCAGAGGTTTACTACGCCCTCAAGGGGAAAGGCGGCATGCTCCTCCAGACGCCCGAGGGAAGGGCCGAATGGATTCCAATGGAGCCCGGAACCGTTGTCTACGTCCCCCCCTACTGGGCCCACAGGACGGTGAACACAGGGAATGAGCCCTTTATCTTCCTCGCACTCTACCCAGCAGATGCCGGCCACGACTACGGTTCGATAAAGGAGAAGGGGTTCTCCAAGCTCGTCATCGAGGAAGGGGGCGAGGTCAGGGTAATTGATAACCCCAGGTGGAAATCTGATTGAAGTTTAGCAAGCCTTAAATACACCCCTTTCCATTTTAACATATGGACGTGGCATTTTTGTAAAGGTGATGTTTATGAAAGAAAGTTACAGGGACATGATACGCCTCTGGAAGGGCCTCTACATGAACGCCTACGAGAACGTTACTAACGCAATGCCCCGTGTAAGGGGTGTTCTCCTCGCGTACAACACCAACGTGGACGGTTTAAAGTACCTCGAGACAAATGACCTTGAGGAGAGGATTGAGAGGGTCGGCAGGGAGCGGGTGTTTGAGCTCGTGGAGAAGCCGCCCGGAAGGATAAGGAACCTCGAGGAGCTGTTTGCAGGAATACTCTGGAGCATAACACACGGAAAAGCGGCCGAATGGTTCGTCGAGAGCGACGAAGTCAGGGAGTACCTCATGGAGTGGGGATGGGACGAGCTGAGGATGGGCGGTCAGGCGGGGATAATGGCCAACCTCCTCGGCGGTGTTTACAGGGTTCCGGTAGTGGTGCACGTGCCCCAGAACACGGAGACGCAGGCGGGCCTCTTCATGGATGGACCCATTTACGTTCCTCGCTTCTACGACAGCGCCTTTGAGCTGGTGCACCCGAGAGAGGCCGTTGAGGACGGAGAGGACCTCATCCACTACATATACGAGTTCCCGCGCGGCTTCAGGGTCTTTGAGGTAGAGGCTCCGAGGGAGAACCGCTTCATAGCGAACGCCGACGACTACAATGCGAGGGTGTACATGAGGAGAGAGTTTAGGGAGCACTTCAAGAAGATAGCCGAGAGGGTTGACCTAGCGATAATAAGCGGCCTGCACGTGCTGAAGGAGCGCTATTCCGATGGAAGCACGTATAGGGATGTCCTCGATAGGGTCGCCTCCCAGCTCCGCGTCCTCAACCGCCTCGGAGTTAAGAGCCACTTCGAGTTCGCCTACACGGCCAGCGAGGCGGTAAGGGAGGGCATAATTGAGATGCTGGGTAACTTCACCAGCGTTGGCCTCAACGAGGTGGAACTCGCCTCCGTGATGGAGATAGTGGGAGATTCCACCCTGGCCGAGGAGGTTCTCAACGGCGACCTGTTCGCCACGATTGATGCGATGAACCTACTGATGGACGAGACGGGGATAGAAAGGATACACTTCCACACCTACGGCCACTACATGGCCCTAACGAGATACAGGGGCGAGCATGTGCGCGACGCGCTCCTCTTCGCAGCGTTAGCGGCCGCGGCCAAAGCGATGCACGGGAACCTCGAGCGTCTCCCGCAGGTGAGGGATGCCCTTTCCGTGCCCACAAACGAGAGGGCCTTTCCCCTCGTGGAGGCACTCGAGCGCGAGATGGACATGGAGAACGGAATCGTTGACATGACGGACAGGCAGCTCGCCTTCGTCCCAACGAAGATAGTGGCCTCCCCGAAGAGCACCGTCGGCATAGGGGACACCATCTCAAGTTCCGCCATCCTCGGCGAGTTCGCCCGCACACTCTAGCGGGCAAATTTTATATACTTTAGGTTCTTAAAATTCAAAGGGTTTCTTGCAGGGGAGGTGATGGAATGCTTTTGGAGGCTCCCGTATACAAGGAGCTGTTCGGGGCCGTGGAGGTCTACGAAGTTCAAAAGGTAATCAAACTTGATACTCAAACGCGAGACGTGGGGAGCTTCACCGTTAAGAACGTCCCTCGCGAGGACATCTACCGCGTACTCGAGGACATAGCCATAGTCGTGCCCATGAAGAACGAAAAACTCCAGCTCGTGGACGGCGTTCTAAAGGCCATCCCCCACCAGTGCCCCATAATAGTCGTCTCGAACAGCAAACGCGATGGACCTAACCTCTTCAAACAGGAGATTGACCTCATCAAGCACTTCTACAACCTGACCCGCTCGAAGATAGTGGTCGTCCACCAGAAGGACATAGGTCTCTCAAAGGCTTTCAATGAGGTTGGCTACACGGATATACTCGAAGGCGACAAGGTCAGGAGCGGCAAGGGGGAGGGCATGCTAATAGGAATCCTCCTGGCGAAGGCGATAGGGGCCAAGTACGTGGGCTTCGTTGATGCTGACAACTACATACCCGGGTCGGTAAACGAGTACGTCAAGGACTACGCGGCCGGCTTTCTGATGAGCGAGAGCGACTACTCCATGGTAAGGCTCAGCTGGCGCCATAAACCCAAAGTGAGCAAGAGGGGTCTGTACTTCAAGAAGTGGGGGAGGGTGAGCGAGATAACCAACCGCTACATGAACGCCCTCTTCGGGGCCGGCACGAACTTCGAGACGAGCATCATAGCCACGGGGAACGCCGGAGAGCACGCAATGAGCATCAAGCTTGCGGAGATAATGCCCTTCTCAACGGGATACTCTATTGAGCCCTTCGAGCTCGTCTACCTCTTCGAGCGCTTCGGCCGCTGGCAGGGCGTTGAGGAATACCGGGAAGTCTACGACCAGGGTGTTGAGGTGTTCCAGATAGAGACCCTCAACCCGCACCTCCACGAGGAGAAGGGGAGCGAGCACGTTGCGGACATGATACTCAGCTCGCTTGGAGTTATATACCACTCATCCCTCGCCACCAAGGGACTCAAGGAGAGCATACTCGAGGATCTGAAGCTCCACGGTCTCCTCGGGGAGGGGGAGGAACCGCCGAAACCCAAGGTCATGCCCCCTGTGGGCGACCTGGACGTTGAGAAGTGGATGAAAACCCTTGAATCCAACTCGGAAACACTCTTCCACTTCGAGGTGTGAGGATGAGGGTGATATTCCTCGACCTCGACAGGACGCTCCTCGGGGATGATTACTCGCCGAAGCCCGCGAAGGGAGTGGTGAAAGAGCTCAGGAGGGCGGGCTTTGAGGTGGTCTTCAACTCATCCAAGACGCTGGCGGAGCAGGAGTACTACAGAAGGGCCCTCGCCGTGGAGGGGCCATTCATAGTCGAGAACGGGAGTGCGGTGGTGATACCCGCGGACTACTTCCCCTTCCCCATTGGCGGCGTGAGGAGGGGGAACTACATCCTGCTGGAGCTTGGGAGACCCTACTCCGAGATAAAGGCCGTCCTCGATTGTATGAGTGATGAATACGGGCTCAAATACTACGGGAACTCAACCCTCGAGGAAGTTATGGCCTTCACGGGACTTCCCGAGGAGCTGGCAAGGCTCGCCATGAGGAGGGACTACAGCGAGACGATATTTCGGTGGGGAAAGGGTGGCTTCCCGGAAGAGCTCCGGAAAAAGGGCCTTCGGGTTTCGAAGGGGAGCAGGTTCGTGAACGTTACAGGCGATACCGACAAGGGAAAAGCCGCTTCCCTGCTCCTGGAACTCTACAGCCGCCTCGGGGAAGTTGAGAGCTATGCCCTGGGCGACGGGGAGAACGATTTTCCCATGCTGGAGGTAGTTGACCACGCTTTCATAATAGGTGACCTCTCATACTCCGGGGCTAAACATATAAGCTCCCTCGACGAATTGCTGGAGGTGGTGTTATGAAGACGCTTATCCTGGCAGGAGGAAAGGGCACGAGGCTGTGGCCCCTGAGCAGGGAGCTAATGCCAAAGCAGTTCGTCCGCTTCCTTGACGATAAATCCCTCTTCCAGAAAACAGTTGAGAGGGCCGTCCTCTTCTCAAAGCCAAAGGAGATATTCGTGGTGACCAATAAGGAGTACCGATTCAGAGTTCTCGACGATTTAAGGGAACTTGGAATAGAGCTCCCGGAGGAGAACGTCCTCCTTGAGCCCGTGGGAAAGAACACCCTACCTGCCATCTACTGGGGTATAAAGAGGGTACACGAGACATTCGGAGAGTCGGCCGTTGCGGTTCTTCCGAGCGACCACCTCATAGAGGCGAACGAAGCTTACATGGAGGCCTTTGAGAGGGCTGAGAGACTCTCGAGGGGGTACCTCGTCACGTTCGGCATAAAACCCAACAGGCCCCACACCGGCTACGGCTACATAAAGCCCGGGGAGAAGCTTGAGGGTGGATATAAGGTGGAGGAATTTAAAGAAAAGCCTGACCTCGAAACGGCCAAGATGTACGTGGAGAACGGCTATTACTGGAACAGCGGCATGTTCCTCTTCAACACCTCCCTCTTCCTCGAGGAGGTGGAGGAGCACGCACCCGAGGTCGCCGGGGCCTTCGAGGAGGGTAAAACCATAGAGGAGGCCTACGAGCTAACCCCCGAGATAAGCGTGGACTACGGCGTCATGGAGAAGACGGATAAAGCAGCGGTGGTGCCCCTCAACACCCTCTGGAACGACCTAGGAAGCTTCGATGCCATATACGAGGTTATGGACAAGGACGACGAAGGGAACGCCGTCAAAATAGCGAACCACGGCGCGGAGTACATAGGGGTGAACTCCCGGGGTAACCTCGTGATGACGAAGAGGCTGACCGCGACGATAGGCGTGGAAAACCTAATAATCGTTGACACGGACGACGCGCTCCTCATAGCGCACCGCGGCGAAGCCCAGAGGGTGAAGGAAGTCTACAACCTTCTGAAGGAGCAGAAGGACGAGCGCGCGATAGTCCACAGGACGGCCTACAGGCCCTGGGGGAGCTACACCGTGCTCGAAGAGGGCGAGCGCTACAAGATAAAGCGCCTAACGGTTCTTCCAGGGAAGAGGCTCAGCGTTCAGATGCACTACCACAGGAGCGAGCACTGGGTCGTGGTGAGGGGAACCGCGAAAGTTATCGTCGGGGATAAGGAGCTCCTCCTTAGACCGGGCGAGAGCACTTTTATTCCGGCCGGAGTGAAGCACCGCCTTGAGAACCCGGGCAAGGTCGTCCTTGAGGTCATCGAGACGCAGATAGGGGAATACCTCGGCGAGGACGACATAGTCCGCTTTGAGGACGACTTCGGCAGGGGATAAAGTTTTAACGTGATTTATCACCAAGAGTGATAGAGGTGGCGGAAATGAGAAGGATATTCGGAACCTTCGGCGTGAGGGGGATAGCGAACGAGTACATAACCCCCGAGTTCGCGCTCAAGATGGGAATGGCCTTCGGGACGATGCTGAGGAGGGAAGGAAGGAAAAAACCGCTCGTCGTCGTCGGCAGGGACACGAGGGTGAGCGGCGAGATGCTGAAGGAAGCGCTCATCAGCGGGCTTTTGAGTACGGGCTGCGACGTCATAGATGTTGGCATAGCCCCAACGCCCGCCGTTCAGTGGGCGACGGCACACTTTAATGCCGACGGGGGGGCAGTCATAACGGCCTCCCACAATCCACCGGAGTACAACGGCATAAAGCTCCTCGAACCTAACGGCATGGGGCTGAAGAAGGAGCGTGAGGCAGTCGTTGAAGAAGTCTTCTTCAGTGAGGATTTTTACCGGGCCAGATGGGACGAGATAGGTGATCTGAGGAAGGAGGACGTAATAAAGCCCTACATCGAGGCGATAAAGGCGAGAGTTGACGTTGAGGCGATAAGGAAGAGGAGGCCCTTCGTCGTCGTTGACACCTCGAACGGCGCCGGCAGCTTAACCCTCCCCTACCTCTTAAGGGAGCTCGGCTGTAAGGTCGTTTCGGTAAATGCTCACCCAGACGGCCACTTCCCGGCGAGGAACCCCGAGCCCAACGAGGAGAACCTGCGGGAGTTCAAGGAGATAGTGAAGGCCCTTGGAGCGGACTTCGGCGTGGCCCAGGACGGTGACGCCGACAGGTCCGTGTTCATTGACGAGAACGGCCGCTTCATCCAGGGAGACAGGACGTTCGCCCTCGTTGCGGATGCAGTCCTTAGGGAGAACGGGGGTGGGCTTCTCGTAACAACCATAGCGACTTCCAACCTCCTGGACGACATAGCAAAGAGGAACGGCGCGAAGGTTATGAGAACGAAGGTAGGTGATTTAATCGTTGCCCGGGCTCTCCTCGAAAACAACGGAACCATAGGCGGTGAGGAGAACGGCGGCGTTATTTTCCCGGACTTCGTGCTCGGCAGGGACGGGGCCATGACCACAGCCAAGATAGTCGAGATATTCGCTAGGAGCGGGAAGAGGTTCAGCGAGCTGATAGATGAGCTCCCGAAGTACTACCAGTTCAAGACGAAGAGGCACGTTGAGGGCGACAGGAAGGCGATAGTGGGAAAGGTGGCCGAACTCGCTGAAAAGAAGGGCTACAACGTGGACACCACGGACGGGACGAAGATACTCTTCGATGACGGCTGGGTGCTCGTGAGGGCGAGCGGAACCGAGCCGATAATCAGGATTTTCAGCGAGGCGAAGAGCGAGGAGAAAGCCAAGGAGCACCTCGAGCTGGGGCTGGAGCTTCTGGAGAACGCCCTCCATTGAGGGTCTAAAGCCCCATCCATTTCTTTTGCATCGGGGAATGGCTCCAAGGGGTTCGGGAAGAGAAAGAGCTATAAACATGAAGTTAAAGAATAAACTTTAGCGTAACTCTTATGAGGTGAAGGGGATGGGACTGTTCGACAAGATTAAGAAAGAGGAGCCAAGGAAGGCAAGACCGCTTACAATAAAGAAGGACGTGAAGGGACAGCCCCCCGCAAAGGCGGAGGTCGAGGTAGTCCCTCTCGAGGAGGACGAGCTCGCAAAGCAGATAGTGAAGCCCCAGGTAAGGTACGTAAAGAAGATAATCGTCACGAGCTACTCGGACCTTGAGGCGATTTCAAGGGAGGTTCAGGAGGGCAACCTCGTAATAGCCGACCTCACCCCGCTAGAATCAAAGCCGGAAGTCGTCGAGAAGGTCTCCGAGCAGATAGTCGGAATGGTTAGGGCCCTTGACGGGAGCATCGCAAAGATATCAAAGTACGAGATAAAGCTTCTTATAACGCCGCCCGACATAAAGATAGCCAAGTGATTGCACCATTCCTTCTTTTCTCCGATGCTCAAATTTATAAACTACCCTTTCTCGCTATCTTTGAGGTGAGAACATGGGCGAGATTCAGGAGGTTAGACTGGGCGATTGTCCCATATGCGGCGCGAAGAACAGCCTCAAAGCGCTCCAGTTCATCCACGAGATTCCCTACTTCGGCAAGGTCATGGAGAGCACGATAATATGCGAGAACTGCAACTACAGGAATGCGGACGTGATGGTTCTGGAGGAGAAGGAGCCGAGGCTCTACACCCTCCGCGTTGAGGAGGAGAAGGACCTCTTCACGCGCGTCGTGAGGAGCAAGAGCGGAACGGTCGAGCTTGAGGAAGTCGGGGTAACCGTGGAGCCGGGGCCAGCGGCCCAGGGCTTCATAACCAACGTCGAGGGGCTCATAGAGAGGGTCAAGGATGCCCTCATAACCACGCGGAACTTCAAGAGCCAGGAGGGGGACGAGGAGGCAGTCAAAAAGGTGGACGAACTCCTTGAGTACCTTGAGGAGGTCAGGGATGGCAAAAAGCCGCTCACTGTGAGGATAATGGACCCCTTCGGCCACAGCGCCCTCATAGGGGAGAAAGTAAAGAGCAGGCTGCTCACGCAGGAGGAAATAAAGAGCCTCAGCACGGGCCCCTACGTAGTCTACGAGCCTGATCAGGAGGGGTAAACCTCCAGGACTTCCCCCTCTCCTGCTTCAATCTCCCCTTCGGTTATAAGGGCCACCTCGTCACCCGGAACTGCAAAGTCAACCCTTCTTCTCTCCCGCTCTATGCTCCTCACTAGGGCCACTCCTTTCCCCTTGAGCTTGTAGCCCGGGTAGATAACTCCCTCGAGCACCTCCCCGAGGAGCGCCTTTCTACCCGGAAGCGCGAGCACCCTTGAGACCCTGAACCTTCCCGTGGGTTTTCGGGTGGCTACCTCAATTCCTCGATTCCTCCCAAAGAGGCGGCGGAACATGCCTTCACCTCATATCCTGTCGAGGAGCTTCTTTCTCTTCTCTTCATACTCCTCCTGACTTATCACTCCCATATCGTAGAGCTCCTTGAGCTTCTTGAGCTTCTCAAGCGGGTCTTCCTTCTCCACCGTCCTTGCCCGGGGTTCAAGCCTCATTGACCTGCTCACGACCTCTCTGGGTTTGTGTATCGTCCACTCCTCACTCAGGAGGTGCTTTTTCCGCTCTATCGAAACCGGCTCCACCGCTATTTCGTTCAAAGCGTCCCTTATGGATTCTATTGCCTCACGTGCCTCAGTCTTATCCATCCTCTCGAGCTTTATCTCCTCCCCATCCTCCTTCATAATGGAGAACTCCGCGTACATCTTGCCTACCTTGACGTAAACCTGCTCCAGCTTCTCGTAGGGCACTGCCATCAGCTCGTACCTGCCGAGAATCTTCTCGTCAACGTACAGGATGCGCCTGTCCGTCACGACGAGCCACTTGGGCTTTGCCTCAAGGCTGAACTTCTTCCGTATCGCGTATAGTACCTCCTCCCCGGGGGAGAGGTTTTCAAGGATGCCCTTCGGGAGCTCAGTCTTCATTGGAATCACCAAGAAAAATTATGTCAAATAGGTATATAACCCTCCCGTAGCTGGGAAAAAGAGAGAAGTTAATGAGAACGTCTCCTCCAGAGGAGGAGTGGCAAAATAGCAAAGCCCGCTATTAAACCAATCCCACACGTAGGAGAGCCTTCAGTCGTGGACGTTGGTTGAGATGCTTCCGGCTCGGGTGTCTTACTTTCCTTGAGGGTTCCTGTGCTGCTCGGGGTTGGGGTCTGACTCGGTTCTTCCTTCTCGGTCTCCGTTGGGCTTTCTGTTTCAGTGCTGGTGGCTGTCTCAGGTGCCTTTTCTACGAGTACCGCCATCTTTACGGTGTCTTCAGCGCCCTTGTTGTCCCTGACGGTGAGCGTCACAGTGTAATTACCCTCACCCGCGTAGGCATGCACCGGGTTCTTATCGGTTGAGCTCGAGCCGTCGCCAAAGTCCCAGCTCCAGCCCACTATGCTTCCGTCGGGGTCGCTTGATTCGTCTCTAAAGGTTATCTCCTGCTCCGTCAGAGGGTTCTCTGGAGAGAACGTGAAGTCGGCGGTTGGAGGTTCGTTCTCCGGTCTTACGGTTATGGTTCTTGAGAAGACTGCCTTCAGACCGCCGCTGTCCGTTACGGTGAGTGTGGCCGTGTAAACCCCAGGAAGTTCGTAAACGTGGCTCGGGTTCCGCTCCTTTGAGCTACTTCCGTCCCCAAAATCCCAGAGCCACTCCACTATTCCACCGTCAGGGTCGTTCGCGCTGGATGTGAAGGACACGCTCCCCCCTGCCTTAGGCTCCTCGGGGGTGTGGGTGAAGCCCACAGATGGCTCTTCGTTGTACTGAACGTTAACGCTGGCTATGCAGGAACTGTTCGCCCCCCATGGGTCATAGACGGTTAAGGAAGGTATGTAAAGCCCCTCCGAGGTGTAGGTGTGCCTGGCGGTGGTTCCGTTGCCCTCTATTTCCTCCCCGTCGCCGAAGTTCATAACCCACCTCAGTTCGGAGTCGGTGTCGTTCATGCCGATGTTGAACTCGACCTCCAGCGGGAACTGTCCGCTCTCGGGGGTTGCCGTAAGGGAACACTCTGGTGGGGTGTTCATTGAGAGAAAGAGGTCGTAGGTTATGGTGAATAGCCCGAGGTCTATGAGGATAGGGCTCCACTTTCTGTTCCAGTAGTAATCCCCCATGTCGCTCACCACGTAGTCGAGGACAAGGTGCCCCTCTTCCACGTCGCGGTAGATGTATCCCGTTACCGTGTATCTCTTCTCTGGCTCGCTTATCCTTCCCCTGTACTCAACGACTATCTTCGTCTCGTTGGAGAATGAAACTTCGTGGGTCGCTACACTTCCGGTCGAGTAGCTCCCCTTCACGTACTGGGTTGCCTCAACGAAGGCCCCTCCTGAGGCGACCAAACCGGCTGAGATGGTCGCCTTGAAACTGTTGGATTTTTTCTCCCAGTTGAGCTGTCTCATGAGCCTCTCGTACCTCTTGCCAACTTCACCCGCCTCCATGGTAAAGCTACCCAGCAAGGTGTTGACGTCATATCCAACCAGATTCTCCGGTCTGCTCGGGTATGTTGTTATGTCCCCTACCCTGTGTATCGGCGACTCGTACTCCAGGAAAGATACCACCGGCGGCCCCCTGGGAACCGTCACGAGTATGTACTGCTGCTCCCCGTCTATCACAGCAAGCTCTGGAGGGCCTATTATGGGGTATTCGTAAACGTCGTAGGCGGTCGTCACGTAGAGGGCCCCATCGCTCATATCTGCGGTTATTTCGTAAGAGATTTCCTCTGTGAAGGACTCTCCTTTCTCCCTCTCAAGGGTCTGCTGTACCGTGAAGTCAAGGTTGGCCTCCAGGCTCAGGCCGACAATTCCCCCCTTCAGGCTCAGCCCCGTGCTGAGGGTGGCGTCCGAGATGGACTTAACCGAACCTTTGACAGTGTTGCTCGTTGTAGTCCTGTACTGGGAGTAAAAGAGCCCCGTCTCGTTTATCACCTCGTAGTCAACCGGAGGGGAGTTTACCACCGCTATGAGCTTCTTCTCCACGTACAGCGCACCCCTGGTTGGGGTTCCTACCTCTATGGAGTTCCCGTCGAGGTCTCCCACGGCAAGGCCGGCACCGTAGGTGAACTTCGTATCGAAGCCCTCCGGGCCGTTCAGCAGATCTCCGCCTATGTTGAAGACCCTCACCTTTCCGCTCTGGGAGGCCCAGACTATCTCTTCGGCGACGTCGGTGTTCACATCGCCAACCGCTATCCTGTCCCCCTTCTTGAAGGCCATCGTGAACTTGGCTATCTCTCCAGCCTTACCCCTGCCGAGGTCGGCGTAGAACACGTGAATTCCCCTGTTGGCAGTATCCTGGGTGGCTATCACTATCTCGTCAACACCATCGAGGTTGAGGTCTCCGGTTGCCATTTCGTCCCTCGGTTTCAGGTCGAAGTAATCGTCGGTGGAGAAGCTCAGCAGGGCGTTGCCGTACATGTCGTAAACCGTCACAAGGTTTTCGCTGTCGTCCGCGTGTATGAGTTCACCTCTTCCGTCACCGTTGAGGTCTCCTATTGCTATTGAGTCCCCGTCGGCGAACTGTTCCACCTTAAAGGAGTTGATTAGGTCTATGTTTCCGTCGTATATCTTTATCCAGTTGTTCCTGTCAGCGTGCACTATCTCTGCCCTTCCATCCCCGTTCAGGTCTCCCACCGCTATGTCGTCTCCCACCTCGAAGTTGGTGCTTTTTCTGCTTAAGATGAGGCCGTAGAGGCTGTATACATATATCTTATCTCCGCTCCTGTCGGCGTGTACTATTTCGGCCTTTCCGTCCCCGTTGACATCTCCTGCAGCCATTTCGTCCCACTTCTGGAAGGCGCGGTCGAAACTCCTTATGAGCTCCCCGCTCTCGTCTTCGTATATATACACAACGTCCTTCCGGTCCCCTATGATTATCTCCTCGTCCTCAACCACGGTTCCGCCAGAGAGGCCCTCTATTAAGTCAGTTCTCCATGCGAAAGCCATAGGAACTGGGAATGGGATAACAAAAAGGGCCAGAAGGGCTAACCCCAGGAAACGTCTTCTCCCCATAACGATTCCTCCACGCTGCAGGGGCTTGCAGAAAAGCAAACCGATGCAGTCTGGTACACCATTGTACCCGAATGTATATAATATTTATTTTTTCGAGTCTGAAAATATGCTCGGAAAACCCTACCAATGCGGAGATTACTTAAAAGCAATATGCACATACTCATTACAAAACCAAAACCCGTGCCAAAATCTTTAACTATTCCCAAATCCATTCTAATTCTCAGGTGGTGACATGGACTTTGAGAAAAAGCCGCTCATTGGAATGGTTCACCTCAAGCCCCTTCCGGGTTCCTACCTCTATGAGGGTGACTTTGACACTGTCATCGAGGCCGCCCTCAGGGACGCGAGAGTGCTGGAGGAAGCAGGCTTTGACGCCGTAATGGTGGAGAACTTTGGCGACGTGCCCTTTCCGAAGTACGTTGACAAAACCACCGTGGCCGCTTTCACCGCCGTTGCAAAGGCCATCCGGGACGAGGTTTCCCTGCCCCTCGGGATAAACGTGCTGAGGAACGACGGGATTGCTGCTTACTCCATAGCCTACGCCGTAAAGGCCAACTTCATAAGGGTGAACGTTCTCAGCGGCGTTGCCTACACTGACCAGGGGATAATAGAGGGAATCGCTCACGAGCTGGGGATGCTGAGGAAGAGGCTTCCCTCGAAGATAAAGGTCTTAGCGGATGTCCACGTCAAGCACGCCGTCCACTTCGGTGATTTCGAGGACTCCATAAGGGACACGGTGGAGAGGGGCCTTGCCGATGCGGTTGTCATCAGCGGGAAGGCAACGGGGAAGCCCGTGAACGTTGAGAAGCTCGCGCTGGCGAAGAGAACCTCTCCCGTGCCGGTGATAGTGGGCTCTGGAACGAGCTACGACAACCTCCCTGGCCTCTGGAAGTATGCCGACGGCTTCATAGTGGGCACGTGGACAAAGCGCGAGGGGAAGGTGGAGAACGAAGTCTCCCCGGAACGGGCGAGGCGGCTCGTTGAGCTTGCGAAAAATCTTCGGGCCGGGGTATTTTTGGGTTGATTTACTTTTGTTCGAATTTTCTTTTCCGAAAGTCTTATTACCCTAAAATGCGTAATTTGCCGATAAGAAAAATGCAAAGCCTGTCTCGCTTTTCTTTTCTGCGAGAGGGTTTTGCTCCGGAAGTGAAGAATTTGCCCTCAAACCTAGCCGAATTTAATGTATTCGGTCCACTCCTTGGGGCTATCCTGCTCATTGTGTTAGGGATTATTGACCTTTTCGTTGTCCTCCACTTTTGGAGGTTCATCAGAAGGAGGAATGTCGTGTGAAAGTACATGTTTTGGTAAGTAGCGTTCTAATGCTCCTGCTAATTCTATCATCCATGGTGGGAGCCGTAATCGCGCCCACGGGAGCACTTCAGGGGCTGGGAATAAACGTTGTAAAAACCTCCCACGTTCAGGAGAACGGTGTAAACAGCGTCGTCCTGCTCGGCGAGACAGTGCGTGATGGCGTTAACTACACCATCCTCGTTACCATAACGGAGTACCCCGTTAAAACGAGCGAAGACCTGATGGCCGTAGAGATAGGGGACGTCCTCACACCGGGCATTAGCATTGCCCCATCCATGGACGAGACCCTTCAAAACTCAGGAGAATCAGAAAACGGCGAAGATATAAGTTTTCTCCTGGGCTACAGCTTTTACAAGACCGCGTTTTATCCCGAAACTCTGGATGGAGAGCCCGTTGGAGAGAACATCACAGTTGATTTCAGGACAGGTCTGCGTTCCTTCTACTCCCATGAGTTCCCCTTTGGAGATCTCAGAATCTCAATCCAGATTTCCGGGGAGTACCTGAACTTCCAGCGCACTTTTGATTCCTTCCTCTCCACGGCCTGTAACCTTAACGAGAACAACCAGACGGAGTGCCACACGGAGTTCATGCAGGATGAATACAACTCATACCTGTCCTCAATGCTCGCAATGAAGGCCTACGCATACTCCCAGGCCCGTTCACTGGGAAAGAGCGTCGAGAACGCGGTTTTGGCTTCCCTGAAGGGCCAGCCCTATCCCGCGAGGTTCCTGGGAGACTTCCAGCTGTGTGTTCCGGGGAGCGGATGTGTTAAGCTCTCCCCCGGCTACATAGGAACCATCACGTTCAACGAAACCGATATCGAAAAAGGAGGGAGACTCATCTTTTCGGCGAGCGTCTTCGACAGAAACGGCGATGTCTCGGGGGTTGAGGCCTATTACATAGACCAGAGCGGAAAGTACGGTGACGAGGCAATAAAGTTCCCCTCCGCCCAGGAGTTCTACTCCTACATGGCCACTCAAAAAAGTAGCACCGTGGCCTACGCGTGGATGAACGGGTCGAGCATAACCGTGCCAGTTATCCTCGATGTGGTGATAAAGCCCGGTCAGGTTAAGGAAGGAAAGGCAAGGGTGGTTTTCGTGGTCAGGGACGGCAGCGGGGGCGATACCAAGGAGGTATCGTGGGACTTCGTGTTCGCAGGGAACGTCACTGGTTATTCTCTCAACTTGCTCACACCGAAGAACGGTGCCCACCTCAAGCAGATAATAAACGGCCTCTTCTCCGTGCCCCTCTATGCGGAGGTCAAGGGTAGTGGTGCCAAAGACCTCTACGCAGTCGTCACACTCCCTGACGGAAGTTCTAAGAGGCTGTCCGTTGATAACGGTGAGATACTCGACGTTATCTACATGAGCGACCCGAGCGTGAAGGAGGGAACGCTCACCGTGAGCCTCTACGGAAAGGTGGGCGATGAGGAGAGACTCCTCGTGAAGAAGAGCATCCACGTGAGCCTCGTAAGTGCGGAAGTGCCGGGGGACGAGATAGACAACGACATGGACGGCTTAACCGACTGCGACGACCCTGACATAGCGACCTGCGACGCTTGTATCCTTCAGAAGAAGCTCGAATGGGCGGAATCTCTGATGGAGAGGCACATTGACTACATCAACAAGATGATAGAGACCGACCCGGGCATGAAGGTTGTCTATGACCTCTACATCGAGCACCTCCGCGAGCTTCACGAGCAGTACAAGGACGACCCCGATAGGATGGTCAAGGAGATGAACGCCTACATGGAGGAGAAGGTCTACAGGAACCAGGAGATCAACCGCTACCTCTCCATATTCGCGGACGACCCCGAGAAGCGCTACAAACTCCGTCAAATAGCCGAGAAGTACCGCTACGACCCCATACAGCGGAGGATAGCTATGAGGCGCTTCATCTACGAGAACTCGGAGAGCGAGGCGGAAAGAGAAGCTACCATGAACGCTATTCTAACGGGAATCCTTGAACCGCCCAAGTGGCTCGTTGGAGGACAGTACGGCTCGGGCGGGGCCCTCGACTGGGCGAACTTCGTGGCGAGTAACTTTGAGAAGGTCGGTGACACGGTTAAGCTGAAGGGAACGGAGACGGTTAAGATGCTCAGGACACCCGTCAACGTTTTCCTCGTCGCCCAAGATGCAAGGGCGCTCATGAAGCAGGCGGAGGAGCTCAAGAAGATGAACCTGCCCGAGAACACGAAGGTTTCGATAATAGTTCTCGACGGGGCTACCAAGATAGGGAAGCTCCTCGATCCGACCGGCTACTTTGGGAACATGGCCGATGCAACGATAGGCTCCCTCGTGAACCTCCGCAAGAAGATAGAGGAAAGGAACCAGGGCTGGTTCACCTGGAACGGCTACGTTCTCCACGAGACTGCGAAGCCCGGCATCTACGAGGACTACGAGACGGGCAGGAAGTTCAAGCGTATCTCAGGCGGATGGCTCAGCCCTCCAACCTTCGTGGAGGTGAAGGAAAATGGGTAAGTTCACAGCATTTTTCTTGATACTCATACTCCTAGGGGCGGCTTACATCTACTACACGAATCCCCACATAATAGACGACCTCACGAAGGGAAGGGACAACTTCCCCAATGGCTTTGATTCCGGTGGAGATACCTCCACAACGTCCACTTCCTCCCCCTGGGAAAGCACCTCCACGGGGGGACCTTCCGGGACCTCCAGCGAACCATTCTCCGGTGAGAATGGGTGGGTTGACTCGGACGACGATGGAAGTAAAGACGTTTACATCGGGGGCGACTATGCGGAGGTTCCCACCACGAACGGCTCGGTGCTCTTCCTTGACAGGAACAAGGACGGGAGGATAGACGCGATACACCTCGACACGACCGGCGACGGGAACTACGACACCGCCTACCTCGACGAAGACTACAACGGAAAGACCGACACGTGGAGGACGACCTTCAACGGCGTGGAGAGCTACGCGTGGGACATAACCGGTGACGGGATTCCGGATGTCTACGATTCCAACGGGGACGGAAAGGTTGACGCCTGGGACATAAACTCCGATGGAATAATAGACGAGCGCGACGTTGATTTCGATGGGACCCCCGACCTTCACGACTACGACTTCGACGGGGTCTTTGACGAGTTCGAGAAGAACGTTACCCTCTATCCTCCAGAAAGCGCGAACGGGACGTTGGGGACTTTCACCTGCCCGGATAACAAGGAAGACGCCTACAGGCTCTTCGTCCAGGCCTACAACAACGTCACTTCCCTCCAATCTTCAGGAGCAAGCGATGAGGAGATTCAGGAGGCATATGCCAAGTACCAGGAAGCTAAAGCATGTTACGACTCCTTCTCGAGTACGACGACTTCTGCAACCTCAAGTGGGGAGATGGAAGAACTCAAGACCGCCACCCTCGACACCGATGGAGTGATGGCGATAAAGTTCTCCACGGGCGAGCTGAAGGGCTCTGACCAGACCCTGACGTGGGAAGACATTGACATTATGGCAGAACCGTGGTGCGTTGACTATCCGGCCTTACTCGGCCACTACATAGACCTCGGCGAGGGGAGCCTCGATAGCTTGGACCCGAGGGCGGTGCCGACCTCCGGCTATCCAACGAGTGAGGTTGCCGATGAGATCAAAATGGGGCACGTCTACGTGAACCTCAACTCCGATGGGACGCTTACAGCCTTTGAGCTCGTCTCCCACGAGAAAACCGGTGACTGCTCCCACAGGATAACGATAAGGTACGCAAACCTCGGAGGGGGCTGAAACGGAACCCCTAACCGGATTCCACGTCTTCGGTCCTCTTCTGGGCCTTTTCTTGATTTTGGTAGCGTTAGCTCTCCTCCTTTTGTTTGCAAAGCTTGTCCTAATGCTCATTCGGAGGCTTGTTTGATGAGACTGAAAAGAAAATCGGAAGGTGTTTGATATGGAGAAAGTGGTTTACGTTATACCCAACCTGGAGTACCACAAGGGCTTTCTCAAGAGCGCCCTGGTGAACCTTGTTGTGACAGACCAGAGGATAATCGTCGCCCACGTGAAGAAAGAGCTGATTCAGAAGGCCAGAGAAGAGGCAAAGGCGCGGGGAGACGGCTTCTTCAAGAGGATTTCATCAGGCTGGACGATGCACGAGCGCTACTACAATATGTCCCCTGAGGATGTTCTCAAAGAGGCTCCGGAGAACTTCTCGATTCCTCTGAGGGGGATAAAGGAAGTCAAGCTCAAGAGCGGCAACGTGGACGAGGGCAAAAATGATGAGCTGGAGATCAAGTGGAAGGAGAAGAGCAAGTTCTCCGGAAACATGAACCAGCGGGAGATAAAGAAGAAGCTCTCCGACCTCGGTGTTAAGGTCAAGGGAGGGGGTCTCTTCGGGTTTTAAGGGTAATGGAGGTGAAAAGAATGGGACTCATTAAAAAGCTCTTTGTTGGCTTTTTCCTCTTGATTCTGCTTGGAGTAATAGCGGTCTTCGGCATGCAGTACTACTACGATGCATTCTACGACAAGGTTCCCGTGGAAGTGAAGAGCGATACTGTGAGCGGAGACGTTTTCTACCTCTCGCACACCCTTGAAGCAGGCACGTACAAGATCGAGGCCGGGGGAACGGGCGTGGTCAAGGGGATTAAAATCCTTGATCCAGAAACAAACGAGGTTATTTCCTCCTACGAGGACAGCACGAACATGGTTTACGGCTCAGCGAAGCCCTTTGTGGTGAGGGTGGACTACTCTCCGCCGAACCCGGATGAGAGCTACACCGCAACGGTGGGCATATACAGACTTGTGAAGAAGTGAGGTGTAGGAAAATGAGGAAGGTTTACGCGATTTCGGCCCTGCTGCTCGTGGTTGTTATGTTCGCCAGCGGCTGCACGGACGGAGGCATTACCACGGAGAAGACCCTCACCGTAAACGGCATCACCGTCCACTACTCCGGCGACGTGTCCATGAGCCAGGCCAAAGCCCTTATCAACTTCATCAACGCCGAGCTGAGCCCCGATGAGATGGACGTTTACGTGAAGAAGGAGAACGGCTACGTCGTTGGATTGACGAGCACCTACGGGAGCGCCGACGAGATGGAGGAGTCTCTAAAGTTCTACCTCGTCTTTTTGGCGTCAAAGATGTCGCAGGACGTTTTCAACGGTGAACACGTGCTCCTCCAGATTCTTGACGACGGGAAGAACGTCCTCTACCAAGTGGAGAGCAAGTACCGCTACGTTTCTTCGAACGGCATCAACGTCTGGTACACGGGGACGAGCGAAGAAGACGCCCAGAAAGCACTGAACTACCTGCTTGACTTCGCAGGAAGCGGACCGTGGGACGTAATCCTTGAGAAGAGCGGCTCCACATACCACGTGAGGGCAATGAGCTCCTTCAGGAGCGAAGAAGAAGTCAACTCCGTCAAGGACACTTACATGGAAATGGTATCGGGCCTTGAAAACGCTCTGAACGGTAGCGTCGTTCTCCACGTCCTTGACCCGGACGGGAAAGAGGTGGCCGTTTTCGGGAGTTAGTCATTTACCCCCTCTCTCTCCTTTGTATTGTCGCTTTGCCCTTCTCCTTCCGTATTTATCCTCCTTGCCAGTCTGTTTAGCCTTTCCTCCTCGCTCTCCCTTCCGCGGTAGCCAAAGTAGAAGCCGATGACGGTGGATAGCACGCCGAGGAAGTAGTCCCTCAGCTCCGCGGGGACGTTGAGGTATTTGTTTCCAACCACCAGCACCATAAAAGCGGCAACGAAGATGGCCGCTATTGCCCTCCTCATCTCCCCCTTGTCGAGGGAGCGGTTGCTGCTCCACCCCATGAAGAGAACCACGAGGAACACCAGGAAGGGCAGCGAGATTAGGGTTATCGCCACGTCGAAGTAGAGGCCGGCGAAGGTCAGTACCCCAACGGTCAGGACGGAGAAGAGTATCGCCCCCTTAACGTACGCATCCTCCACCGCTATCACCCAAAGGATTATATTCGCTCCCCGTATATACGCCTTTAGCACGGGGGTGTTGAAATGGGGAAGTACTTCGGAACCAGCGGAATCAGGGAGGTCTTCAACGAGAAGCTGACGCCGGAGCTTGCGTTGAAGGTTGGCAAAGCCCTTGGAACGTACCTCGGCGGTGGAACGGTCGTCATAGGGGAGGACACGAGGACCAGCGGCGACGTTATCAAATCTGCAGTTATAAGCGGGCTTCTCTCAACTGGTGTTGACGTGATTGACATCGGTTTGGCTCCAACGCCCCTCACGGGCTTTGCGATAAAGCTCTACGAGGCTGACGCAGGAGTTACAATCACCGCCTCCCACAACCCACCGGAATACAACGGCATAAAGGTGTGGCAGGCCAACGGAATGGCCTACACCCCAGAGATGGAGAACGAGCTTGAGGCAATCTTTGAATCCGGGAACTTCAAAAAAGCGCCCTGGAGCGAGATTGGGACTCTCAGAACTGCCGATCCCCGTGAGGAGTACATAAACGAGGCTTTAAAATTCGTCCAGCTTGAGAACTCCTACACGGTCGTTCTCGATACGGGAAACGGAGCGGGTTCCATTCTCAGCCCTTACCTCCAGCGCGAGATGGGAAATAGGGTAATCTCGCTCAACTCCCACCCGAGCGGCTTTTTCGTGAGGGAGCTCGAGCCGAACGCGGAGAGCCTTTCCGCTCTGGCTAAGGCAGTCAGGGCAATGAAAGCAGATGTAGGAATAGCCCACGACGGCGACGCCGACAGGATTGGCGTCGTTGACGACGAAGGGAAATTCGTTGAGTACGAGGTCATGCTCTCGCTCATAGCCGGCTACATGCTGAGGAAGTTCGGGAAGGGAAAAATAGTAACAACGGTTGATGCGGGCTTCGCTTTGGATGACTACGTTAGGCCCCTCGGTGGCGAGGTTATAAGGACGCGCGTTGGGGACGTTGCAGTCGCCGATGAACTCGCCAGACACGGCGGCGTCTTCGGCGGCGAGCCGAGCGGTACGTGGATAATCCCGCAGTGGAACCTCACCCCGGATGGAATCTTTGCCGGAGCGCTCGTTCTCGAGATGATCGACAGACTCGGCCCGCTCAGCGAGCTCGCGAAGGAAGTTCCGCGCTACGTAACTTTAAGGGCAAAAATCCCCTGCCCGAACGAGAAGAAAGCGAGGGCGATGGAGATAATCCGGAGAGAGGCCCTGAAGGCCTTTGACTACGAGGGGCTTATTGACATTGATGGTATCAGGATAGAGAACTCCGACTGGTGGATCCTCTTCCGCCCGAGCGGGACAGAGCCAATAATGCGCATAACTTTAGAGGCCCATACGGAGGAGAAAGCAAAGAAACTGATGGAGAAGGCTGAGAGGCTAGTTAAGAGAGCTATTGAGGAGGCCTGAAATTGAGAATCCCCATTTACATAATCTACGCCCTCTTGGCGGCGTTCTTCGCCGCCCTCGTCCCGATCTTTGGAAAGCTCGGCCTCAGAGACGTCGATTCAACGGTAGCTACTGTAATCAGGGCCTTCATAATGTTCGCATTTCTCTTCCTAGTTGCCCTTGCCACTGGAAAGACGAACACAACCGGCTTTGACCACCGCGCGCTGCTCTTTGTAACCCTTTCAGGCGTTGCCGGGGCACTCTCCTGGCTCTTCTACTTCATGGCGATAAAGGGAGGGAGAACTACCGCGGTGATAGCGATAGACAAGATGAGCGTGGCACTGGCGATACTCCTCGCCTGGCTCCTCCTTGGGGACAAGATGGACTTTAAGACGGCTCTCGGGGCGCTGTTGATAGTCCTGGGCGCGCTGCTGGTGTCACTGTGATCCTCTTAGATGTCTTTGATTAGACTGAGTAAATCCCACAACAACTATAATTTTATAAAATGTTAATTAGGAAACTATCGTTGATTATTTATGCGGAGATGATATCAATGAGTGGGGATACTCTCGCTCAAGTTACTAATCTCATCAATTTAGTGTATTTGGTTCTTTCTTTAATGTACTTGGTGCCAATACTAAGTTTTTTCTCTGGATTTAAGTCAAAGTCTAAGATTTATAATTACTCCCTTTTGTTTGGGGGTGTCATGAATTACTTTAAGAAGATCCAGAACATGACAGAGGACATTATGAAAGATGTAAGCTTTAGCAAAGTGTATCGTGCCTATGGAGTTTGGTCATTGTTAAAACTGATTTTGGCTCCGCTACTCGTTGTTTTTCTCTTTGCTTTTAATTCCTCAGGATTGAATTTAGAAAATAAGCTCGTTATACTTATTTTTGGGTTCTTGATATATAGTGTAGTCTGGTTTTTGATATTCAATCTAATTGTATTGAGTACACTTAAACGATTATCCACGAGCCCAGTTGGGACTCTAAATCTTGAAAATCTAGGCAAAATATGTAATAGTTCTTATTTCGTGTTTATTCTTTCAGCACTTAATGTGTTGGCAATTATTGTTATTCTTATTGCTTCATCATGGATATACAGTCGCTATAACACCAGGGGCATATGGGGAAGTACAATAATACTGGAATCTCTTCTACAATTTTTACTTCCAATGATACTTTTTAGGGGCAAGATGTATTTAAAGGATATTAAGTCAAAATTTCTATTTTTTGTAACTTTATTTATTATTACTATCGCAAGTATATGGCAAGCAGTATTATTTGCATCTTATTTTTTGGAAACAAAGGATACTCCATTAAAACAAATGATTATTTTGTTTGTGTTAATCTTGGAATTTCTCTTTATAGTGAGCTCAATTATTCAGGCTGAAAAGAAACTGACAGCTCTCGTCTGGAAGCTGAATCTCATAGAAAAAAGCATCATTCGATTACCTTGGGTTGAGATATCCAAAGATGGAAATACCTATGCCAGAGGCTTCCTTTTTGATCCCTTTGATGATCGCTATTTAGTATTGAAAAAAGGAGAATGCTATATGGCGATCCCTTGGAAGGATTTAAAAATGGATATGATAACAGTTTGTGGGGATACCTTGTACGCTCTTCCTGAAAATACTGAAGAGAGATAAGACTCAAATTTCAAAGCTTCAGAGCAGGTTCATCTCAAAACCTCTTTGGCCGGGAGCTCATCAGGCTTTTCTAAGCCCAAAAAGGCGTCAAACTTAGTTCTATCTCGCGAATTTAGCCTTCAGCCCTTCCGCGAACTTCCTAGCCCTCCCAATGTCCCTCTCATCTGGATGTCCTTTGTTCAGCCCGCCTATCTTCGCCAGCCAGCCGTTCGTGTCCCAGCCTCTGCAGGAGAACTCCCCCACTATCTCGAAGCCCTTCTCCTTGAGGGCCCTTCTGAGCTTCCTGTGGTTGTAGGGGCGAATGTTAAGCCCTGCGGTCGAGAAGATGAAGGCCTTCTTGCCTCCGACGTTGGGGAGGTTCTCAACGAGCTTGAAGAGCCCCCAGTGGTGCCTCCACCAGTAGATACCCGAGCCGAAGCCGATGAGGTCATAGCTGAGAAGCTCCTCCGGTTTGACCTTCCATGGTTTGGTCAGCTCCGCTCCCAAAACTTCGGCCATCGCCTTCGCTACCCTCTCCGTGTTCCCGTGGTGGACGGAGACGTAGACTATGAGGGCCCTCATAGGGCCTCCTCCAACCGCTTGATACTTCCCTCGATGTCGTCCTTATCAAATTCCACGTAAAACCCCTCCGGAAACCTCGCCATGAGGATTTCGAAGAGTATCCCGGGCAGGGGCTTCAGCTCGAAGTTTTGCTCCCTAACGAGCTCCTTTGAGCGCTTTATCCTCTCCCCCTTGCCCAGGTAGAAGAACTCCCCCATTGCCCGGTAGGGGTACCTATCGGGGTCGCTTGAGCTCGTTGTGAAGACGCCGCAGGTGGGGGAGCCTTTGACGCCGACGAAGACCACCTTCTCGGGCTTCTCATCGGTCAGAACCCTGCCGATGAAGTCGGCAATGATTTTGGCCCTCTCCCTCATCCCGAGCCTCTCGTAGACTTCCCTGCTGGCAGGGGCACGCGGCCAGCCGACCAGCTCGAACTCGGGGCAGGGGTAGGCTAAAACCTCCCACTCGTCGCCGAGCTCACCTATGAACTTCCTGAGCCTTCTGGAGGTTTCGTACTCCTTTTCCTTCGGCCCACGGTAGACGTAGAAGGGGCTGAGCAGGCAGGGCGCTATGATCAAGAGCTTCATGCTCTCACCCCAACGTAGCCGCCTTCGCCCCTAACGTACTCGACGAGGCGGGCGTAGGTTGGGTTGGTGGAGAGGGTTCTCGAATCTCCAACCATCACGAGCTTCCGCTTTGCCCGCGTTATGGCCACGTTCAACCTCCTCAAGTCCTCAAGGAAGCCAAGTTCCCCCCTATCGTTGGAGCGGACGAAGGAAATCACCACAACCTCCTTCTCGCGTCCCTGGTAGCCGTCAACCGTCTTCACCTCAACGTCCTCGGGGAGGATGGAAGCGAGGAGGTCAACCTGGTCGTCGTAGGGGCTTATCACGCCTATCCACTCCTCCCTAACCCCCATTTTAAGGAGTCCCTCAACTATATCCTTCACCACACGCGCCTCGCAGGGGTTTTCCCGCGACGTGGAACCCTGCCTCTGCCTCTCGGGACATTCCCCAAGTGTATCAACGAAGGCTATCGGCTTCGATGGGGCCAGTGCCCTCATGAGCCACCCCTCACTGGAGGGGAGTGAAACCCCGAGGTCTTCGAGCGTTATCTTCGCCACGCTCCCGTCCGCGATGAGTAGGCCATCGTAGAACTCCCTGTTGGGAAAGGCCATTATGCGCTCGTTCATTCTGTACTGGACGCGCAGGAGGGATTTTATTTCATCACCGTAAACGCCGAGCAACCTCTCAAAGAGCGTGAACTCGAGGGGACGGGCCTTCTCGCTCAAAATTGTCGGCGGGAGTTGCCTGTGGTCGCCGGCCATCACCCACTTCCGCCCCTTGACCATGGGTATCAGGCACGAGGGCTCCACGGACTGGGTCGCCTCGTCAATGAAGACCACATCAAAGTTCTTCCCCTGCAGGAGCTCGCTTCCGGCCGTGGAGTTGGTGGTGCAGACGACCTCCGCCCGCTCAAGAACCCGCTCAACGGCCCTCATCTCAAGGGCCCTCGCCCTCTCCACCAGCTTCGATATCTCCTCCTGAACCTCGAGCCACTTGGCCATGCTCACTATCACGCGCTGGGGGACGCCCCTAACGCTCCGTCCTTCCTTCGCGGCCCGCTTTATGTCCCCGTCGCTCATCCCCCTCCGCCACTGGGGGGTGGGCTTCTGGTAGGCCGACTGGGCCTCCCTCAGCTTCTCGACCTCCTTCCAGAGCTTCTCCGCCTCCCTGAACTCCCCCTCGAGGGTAACGAGGTGGTCGAGTGTGTTCTCCCTCAGGGCCTTCGTCACCCTCGCGGGGTTCCCAACGCGGACAGCCTTCACCCCCGCCTCCAAAAGCTTCTCCATCAGGTTGTCAACGGCTATGTTCGAATCCGCGGTGGCGAGAACGCGGTGGCCCCTCCTAACGTGCTGCACTATGGCCTCCACGAGCGTGGTGGTCTTTCCCGTCCCCGGGGGCCCGTGGATGAGGAAGGTATCCCTCGCCTCGAGGGAGCGCTTCACGGCCTCCTTCTGCGAGGGGTTTAGCGAGGGGTTTGAGAACTCTATCCTGCCCGCGGAGCCAAAGTGAGGCCGAATTTTTCCGAGGAGGAGGTTGATGAGGCGCTCGTTTCCCCTAAGGGCCTTTAGGGCCGCCAGCATTCTTTGAAAGGTGACGTCGTTGGCGTAGAGGTCAACCCTTATCCCCCGCCCGTAAACCCAGCGCGGCGGCCTGTTCTGGAAGGCGACCACGAGGAAGCTCCTCCCCTTCTCCACCACCGTGCCCTGGGGATCGTCCTTCCTCGGCTTCCCTCTGCTCACCAGGACGAGGTCCCCAACGCCTATCTCCGTCTCGGGGAGCTCCCTCCTCCCGAACTTAACGAGGTAGCCCTCTATGCCCCTCCCGAGGTCTTTTCCGTTCAGGTTGAGGATTGCCCTCCCGAGCTTTTCTCTCTTCTCGCCGCTGAGACGCTTGATTTCTTCCCTGTGGAAGCGCATCTCCTCCTCGCGCTCGAGCTCAACGAGGCGGGCGAAATAGGAGACGTACTCATCGTACGAGCCGAACCGCAAAAGCACCACCTCACATCAGGTACACCGCGCCCCCGCTGGTTATTATCGCCCTCTTGGCCTCGATGATGTTGAACTCCCTAAGGAGGAGGCGGTATTCCTTCAGTTCGTAGGCGTCGGGGCTTATCTTAACGAGGATCACCCCTCCCTTGAGAATCGCCTGGTCCTTTATCGCCGTGAGGAACTTGAAGACCGTCTCGAAGCCGTTCTCGAGTATCAAGTACTCGAGTCCGTCCAGGTACACGAAGGGACGCTCATGGGAGTCCAGAAACTCCGTTATGTTGTAGGATAGGAACGGAAGCCGGGTGGGGGCTATTACATGGTCTCCCTCGACCTTCGAGAGCCACCAGAAGGCCACGCCATCGAGGTTCAGTGAGTGCTCCACCTTTGTCCTCGGCTCCCGCGAGATGACCATGGAGGGATGGGTGAGGAGAAGATGGTTGGCGACCTCATCGCAGCCCTCCTTGCAGAGGTACAGACCTGGGTCGAGGCCGACCTTCCTAACCTCCACGGCGCTCCTCTCCTCGAGCATCTCCCTGTTGAGTCTAGCCCATGAGTAGGCAACCCACGCGACCCCTGCCGCTATGAAGGCCTCAAGGCCCACCACAGGGGCAGAGTCAAGGGAGGGGAGAAACACAAGCCACGCGCCCATTCCCAGAGCTATGAGGATGCCGCCCAGGAGGGTGGCCGGGACCAGCCGCTTTCCCCGCTCCTCGAGGTGCTTCCCCACGCTCAGCAGGAAGCGGAGGGAATGGCCAACGAGTGCTATGGCCACGATGTTAACTATGAAACTCACGGCGTGAAGCGCATCCACGTGATAACACCTCATGGACGTTTGGGGAGGAGATATAAGAGCTTTTCCACCTCTTCCCTGAGGTCATCGAGGCTCCCCGAGTTGTCAATCACGACATCGGCAATTTCCTTGAGGGTCGTCGTGTGGTAGAGCTCCTCCTCCGCCTCATCCATCCTCAGGAAGTCCTCGTAGGAGGTGATGACCCTGTCCTTGCCCGCCTTTCTCGCCCTGAGACGCTCGTAGCGCAATTCCGCGGGGGCGTCAACGTACACCACAAGCCCGCCGCGCTCCTTTATCGCCCTCACTTCTTCTATGGAGCGGACGCCGTCAATTACCACTTTCTCGCAGTCCCTCTTCTTGTCGAGGGCGAGGCGGATGAGTATGTCCCCCCCGTATGTGGTCTTGAGGTGTCTGCCGTACTCTATGAGGGTGTCCCTCGTGGGCTCCCTCCTCGCAGGAACTTCCGGTACCCACGAGTATTCCTCAATTTTTCCGGTGAGCAGGTCTATTAAGGGGTCGCTGCAGCTCACTCTGCAAAACCCCCTCCCCTCGAGTATCTTCGCCACGGTGGTTTTTCCGGCCGCTATCTTACCCACAACTCCGATTATCATCCTCCCACCTCATTCAAGCTCCACAACTTCGAAGACACCATTGGAAAGGTCTATTATAAGGAGTCTGTTGGCCAAGGGCTCACCGTAACCCGTTAGGAGCTTAACCACCTCGGCCGCCTGGACGCTTCCAACGACTCCAGCGGTGGCCCCGAGTATGGGGAACTTCCCCTTGGGGGCGGGTTTCCTCGGGAAGAGCTCCCTCAGGGACTTCGTTCTCCCCGGGATTATGGTGGTAACCTGGCCGAAAAAGCCCTCCACCGCACCGTGAACAAGGGGTATCCCCCTCTCGTGGGCGTACTCATCGAGCAGGTACCTTGTCTCGAAGTTGTCGAGGCAGTCCACTATGACATCAACCCCCTCTAGTACCTCCGCCACGTTGTCCCTGTCCAGCCGCCCGACGAAGGTCTCGATTTCAACGTCAGAATTAAAGCGTTCGAGCTTCCATCTGGCCGATAGGGGCTTGGGGTTCCTCCCCACGTCCTCCTCCCAGTGCAGTATCTGCCTGTTGAGGTTGCTCAACTCGGGCTCCTGCTCGTCTATGAGGAGCAGATTAACCCCTGCGGCGGCCAGATAGTAGGCAACCGGACTTCCGAGACCTCCCACGCCAACTACGGCCACCCTTGACCTCTTCAACTTCTCCTGCCCCTCGACGCCGAATATGCGTATCTGCCTGTCGTAGCGCTCAAGCTCCCTCTCGCCCAGCATCTCAACCACCGCTCACGGGCGGGAATATGGCCACCACGTCCCCTTCCTCGAGAACCTCGTCAAAGCCCACGTAGCGGCCGTTCCTTGAGACGTTCACATCTGCCTCGTCGTCGTAGTCTTCCCCGAAGCTCTCGCCCCTGAAGGCAGGGTGTCTATCCACTATGAGTTTCAAAAGGTCCCTTACAGTGCTTCCGGCCGGAAGTTCGAACTCCTCCTCGTCCCTCCCCGCTATAGAGCGGAAGCGTGCGAAGTACCTCACGCGCACCCTCATCGTCACCACCACCCGGATTAGCCCCGTCAGGTATAAAAGGGGTTCGCTCAATTTCATTCGATGCCCATAAAGCTCAGGGATTATCTGAACGGCCTGATAGGCAAGATGGCCTTTGAGGAAGAGCTCTACGGGATAAGGCTTAGATACGCCCCCATACTCGTAAAGGAGGACATTCTGGTCCTCGATAAAAGGGATGGAAAGCTCAAATGGCTGAAGACGAAGAGGCCCCTGGACGAGGGGGGCTGAGGGCCCTCAAGGATGAGATAGTCGAGGCCTTAGAGAGAGAATTGAGACTTACCTCACCATGACCTTCGATGAGGACGTTGGGCTGGGGGAGGGCCCATGAAACGCGCTGAACTCGTGCTCCTCGGGATAACGGCAATATGGGGTTTTACGTTCCCGGCGATGAAGGTTAGCCTGGAGTATGTCTCCCCGATACTCTTCCTCGCCTACCGCTTCGGGATAGCGACCCTCCTCATGCTACTCCTCTTCAGGGGGCGGGTTCTCAAAAGGGAAACCCTTTTCGAGGGGCTCGTTCTGGGTGTTACGCTCTTCTTCGGGCACGGCTTTCAGATCGTGGGACTCAAGTACACTACGGCGTCAAACTCGGCCTTCATAACATCCCTCTACGTTGTCTTCACGCCCTTCATATCCTACTTCCTCCTTGGGGATAGGCTCGGGTGGAGGGACGTCTCCTCGCTCGTCCTAGCCATGAGCGGCCTCTTCCTAATCTCGGGGGCGAGCCTGCACTTTAACTACGGCGATCTGCTCACAGTCCTCTGCGCCCTTAGCTTCGCCTTCCAGATAGTGCTGGTTCAGAGGTTCGGAGAGAAGGACTACCTTAGCCTAGCGTTCTGGCAGATATTCTGGAACTTCGTGCTCTCACTCGCCTACGCGGCCGGGGCCGAGGGGCTAAGCCTACCTGGGAACGTCTACGCATGGGGGGGAATACTCTACACGGGAATCTTTGCGACGGTCGTGGCATTCACGCTCCAGGTGAGGTACCAGAGGGAGACCAAGGCCTACAGGGCGGCGCTTATATACTCAGCCGAGCCCGTGTTCGGCCACGTAAGTGCCTTCATAACGATGGGAGAAGTGCTCTCTCCAAAGGGCTACCTCGGGGCGCTCCTTATACTATCCGGCATGTGGAACGAGGTTAGGAAGGACTAACCAACGAGCCTCTGAAGGAGCTTCCAGTCCTTCTCCTCCCACGCATTCTTGTCTGTGACTATTATCACGGTCCCTCCCGTTATGAGCGCCATGTCCCTGATGGCACTTAGGAGCTTTATAACCGCCTCAACGCCGTTGTAGACGGCGAGGTATTCCACGCAATCAATAATAACAACCCCCTGCTTCCCGGCATCTCTCATGGAGTGCAGGTAGCGGTTTATTGTCTCCGTGATCCGCGCGAGGTTCGTTGGGGTCACCGCGTTATCCGCCGGGGCCTGGGTAACGAAGTGGAGCATCCACTGGGGCGGGGCGTTGATGGCGTCCCTGAGAAACGCCATGACGGGAAAATCTTTGATCTTCGAGAGTAGCGCTCCATACTCCTGGGGTGAGATTAGGAGCACCCCGGGTTTGAGCTCGATCTCCAGGTTTCCCGAAAAGGGCTTCAACTCCATGAACCTCTCGCTCCTCACGAACCTCACGACCGAGTAGGCCAGCGCTATCGTGAGAACGGCGCTGAGGGAAAACCCAATTGGAGCAAACCACTCAACGGGCCTCAAAAGGGGGTAGTCCATTTCATGAAGGCCGTAGAGTATGAAGAGGGCCGACAACGACAGGACATGCTGGGGATAGCTTTCCCGCAGGTTCCAAACGATCAGGCCCGCGAACACCATGAACAGGCCGGATATGGCGTAGGCAACCCCAATGGTGGCGAGCCAGTTTAAGGGAGAACCAAAGGTCTCCGCCGTGAGCATGTAGAGCGTCACCACGACGGGGGTCACTGACAGGTAGGAGCGGAAAGATGGGTACCTGTAGAACTCCTCATCAAGGAGCGTAACCGTCGCGTAGAAGAACAACGAGGCGGCGAAAGCCTCCATTAGCGCCGTGAGCTTCTCCACACCCCATATATCGCTCATCACCTGCAGTGCCGCGAAGAGAAAGGCCCCCGAGAAAAGCAGGGAGGACCGCCTACCCGACTTGGTGTAGGCAAGGTAGAGGTGCAGCACGGCGATCAGTTTGGCGATGAGGCTCAGCGAGGAGCCTCCAAGCAAAAGCCAGTGGTTCACGGCAATCTACCATGCACTCTTTACGTTCTAGGGGTATTAAATATTTACGGCCATCAGGTCGGTCACATGTAAAGACCCTCGTTCATCCTGGGCACCATCGCCATCAGCACGGCGAGCTTGTTGAGGTCTTTCCTCGGGAGCATGCCATGGGTCAGGAAGCCTATCGCCCCGATTTTCCTCTTCAGGCCGCTCTCACCAACGAGCTCGTCCATGGCGACGCCGGCCTCCACGCCCTCCTTAATGCGCTCTATGACGTAGGGCGGGTACTCGAAACCGGGGCCGTGCCCTATTGTGAGCCAGCCCTCCCCGTCCACAACGGCGCAGAACTGGATGTCGAAGTAGCCCGTGAGTGAGCGGGGCACGGGGTAAATCCCTGCCTCGATTCCAACACCGAGGTCGGCCTTCCCCTTCTCAAGCGCCCTTTTCGCCCGGTTTATGGCCCCCTCAAGCGTCTCCTCTATCCCAACTGGCTGATGGGAAACTCCGCTCTCAACCTCAACGCCGAAAACCTCCACCTCTCCGTAGAGCTCCTCCATGACCTCCCTAACCGCGAGGATTTTGGTTGGGTTGGTCGAACCGACCGCTACTCTCATTCCACCACCCCTCTGCACTCGAAGTTAGGGTTTAAATGGTTTTCACAGGAACAGGAGGATGTAGGCGACGCCGAGGAAGAACAGCACCAGAGCGGGAATGAGGAGCTCCCTGTAGACCCTCCCCAAATCGGCCCCGTAGTACTCCGCGGAGAAGACGAGGCAGAGATGGACGGGGCTGAAGAGCATCCCCATGTAGCCGCTCAAGTAGGCGAGCGCTATCCACCTGTAATCCGTGAGGAAGGGGAGGAGCAGGGGAAAGGTCATCCCCACGTAGGCGAAGCTTATGCCCGTTATGAGGCCCACCACGAAGGGGGTCGCCGTTATTACCGCCACAACCGGAAAGTTCAGGTTCAGAATGGTGCGCGGAAGCGTCTCAACCGCCCCCGTGACCTCCAGGAGACCCTTGAAGTACATGACGGAGAGGAGAAGGAACACTATCTTGGGCTGAAGGGCGTACTTAACAACGTCTCCCTTTGAGACGCGCCCGAAGTGGGGAAGTAGGGCCGAGAGGAGGCCGATGAAAGCGCCGTAAACCATATCGTAGCCCAGAACGATGGAGATGAGTATTATTACGAGTATTGGATAGGTGGTTCTGAGGAACAGCCTAAGCCCCTCCCCCGTGTTCCTGATTCCGTTGGCCTTGGAGCCCAGGGGGCGCAGAAGAAAGAGATACCCCACGAGTATCATTATCAGCGTGAGGGGAAAGAGGCGTGCGCTCAAATCCCTGACCGAGACACTGAGAATGGCCGAAGCTATGATTATTGCCTGGTACATCGGCCACGAGTGCTCCCACACGTGTCTGAACCAGTAGTTCACGAGCGTCCTCCTTTCGGGAGGGATTCCGAACTCGTCCGCCACGCCCTCTATCATGGGGGCCGAGACGAGGGCACCCGCCGGCATTGGCATGAGGCCTATCAAAGCCGGGAGGGCAGCGAGGGAGTACCTCTCGTCCGGAAAGAGGTTCCTGGCGGCATTCTCCATGAGCTTGAGATAGCCCGTCTGGGAGAAAACGTTGGTAAGGCCCATTATTGCGACGATTATGAGAACGAGCCGCAGGGTGGCCCACGACGTGGCCGAGGAGTAGAGCGTGTTCACCAGTTCCTGTGGTGCCAGACCGAAGAGGAGGCCCAGCAGGAGGGAGCCGGCGAATATGGAAACCCCTATGTTTACACGGAGGCGGATGAGGAGCACGATAATGGTGAACGAAACAACCAGGTAGAGGAGCCCGTTCATGTTTTCACCGTCATGCTAATGTTTAGACTGAAATCATATCGAGCGTTTATAAGGCTACCTTTCTGATGCCCAATTTAAAAACAAAAAGTTAATAAATTTTCGGGCGTAGTTAATCCCGGGGGTGGTGGCCATGGTCAGGGTGTACATCGAAGGGAAGACCAAGGAGTTCACCAAGGAGGAGAAGGAGAAACGCTACAAGTACCTCGGCAAAGACGTTATAGACGTTGGTGATCCGGGCCTCGACAGTATCCCGGAGTTCTACGGAATAGCCAACGCCATCTGGAGGGACTGGAAGGATGGCGAGATAAGCACCAAGACGGCCCTCGGGAGGCTCGCACTGCTCAAGCTGCTGACCTACAAGAGCAGGAACAGGAAGATTGTAGATATCCCGGAGGAGGACCTCGAGGAGGTCCGGAGGTTCATAGACTACGTGAGGCAGGTCATCAAGAACGAGAGCAGGAGAAAAGGAGAGCCTGAGGAGGAGCGGCAGGTTTAAATTCCCCTCCACCAAATCATGACTATCCTCCCCTCAAACTCCCAGGAACGGTAACCGGAGGCGATCAGGGAGGACACGCATTTCTCAGATTCCGACTCCGTTGAATTGGCACCTTCCCTGCTCCGAGAGTATAGGATCATCTCTTGAAGCAAACACTCAGCGAGCGATGATTCCAGTCTCAGGTGTTTCCCCTTTTACCAGTGATGTAAAAAAGTAAAAGGTGCCCTTTCAGTAATAAAGCGTAAACACTATTACAACAGTTCTCTCTTCAGTAAGATGCCACCCTCCTTCGTCCATCACCCATCCTGCAGTAATCTTCCACTCCTGTTTCCCAGTTGTTTCAGGAGATACGGTAAACTCAAATCCTGGCTCTATTTTGAGGGTTTCTAATGTTCCAGAACTTCCCCAACTACAAAAATCATGGTACCAACCTGCTATATCCGTGCTGAAGTCACTGTTATCACTTATGCGACATATATAATCGCCAGGATAACTCCATGAAAGAGTTGGTGGGGTCCACGAAAGAGTTACACCCACACTTGCTCCAACATTTGAGACTGATGTTGGATCGTAGTCTCTTAATTCGTATATATTTGTATACTCCTTGAGATAGTACATGTTCTTCAAATAGTCATTCTTAAAATAAGACCATCCTAATTTATATCCTGGAATCATCTGAGTCGCCGCTCTTATTCCCCATAAATCCATATAAGTCCAAGGATCACTGGTATAATAAATTAGTGCATGCTCAATGTTTAATTTACCATATGGTTTCCATGAATCATAAGAGCTCCAGCTTATATAATGAACAGTTTCCCAACTCCCTTCAGTAGTCATTGCTTCAAAAGCCGCTGTCTTCAACACATCAGGAGTGACATCCCCCGCATACCCTTTTATATAAACCCCGTACTTTCCATTTGGCAATCTTTTTATAACCTTGTAGGCGTAGACCTCAGTTTCAACTAAGTTCCCATTGGTGTCTGAGTAATAAAATTCTACTGAAATTGCCCTCATCTTCGATAGTATACGCCCCATTTGGTCAAGAGGCTCTTTTCCAACAGTTATAATAATGAATTCATTTTTCAATGCCTTATCAAGTAAGTCAACCTCGTAATCATTTAACTTTCTGCTTATAATCATAACACCTTTTTCTTTAGGCAACATCCTAATACGGTTTAGAACAGAGACTTTAGTGAATCCCGCTTTTTGAATGAGTTCTCCAATCTCAGGGGATCCCACATAATATACTGGAACTTTTGTAACATCGTTTAGTCTTTCAGGCTGACTTACAGGCAATACCTCTGACTTCTCTGTGATGTTTGTTGCCCCAACACTTGAACTACTAGCCATTCCTATTGTCAAGCCGAATAATACAAAAAAAGCCCAGCACAACACTCAACAGCTTCTTTCGCATGGTGATCCACCTCCAAAGAGGCATCCATTATGAAATACGTAGAAATAACTAATAAATTTTTCTACTTGATAATTGCAAAACTCCTAAATTCAGCCAAAATAACTTTTTGTTGAGGTTCAAGAAGAAAGCATAAACGGCCGAAAACGAAAGTTCCAAACCGATGCATCTGTTTCTATGCTAAACTCAGAGGATACGAGGGGGAGCTTCCTTGAGTAATAACACCCCCAATCTTCATAAAGGAAATATGTCCTACCAGCATTCCCATAGGGTTTTCGGCCAAATTCTAGAATTTTCCCTGCCTCCCCACAGAAAACCTTATAAATAAAGTTCCCAATTTTGGGCTGATGCCCATGAGGGGGGAGTGTTTTATCCTTCGCTTCGCCCGTTTCGTGGCATGAGGCCCCCTGTTCTGGGTTAGCGATTACTATCACTTCTGGAGGGGTTCTCCATGATTAAAGAACCAGAGTTTAGAGAATACACCCCGGGTAAGCTTGAAGAGAAAATAGAGCGCTTTTGGAAGGAAAACGACATCCAGGAGAAGGTAAAGGCCAGCAGGGCCAACGGACCGAACTACTACTTCCTCGACGGGCCACCCTATGTGAGCGGCGCCATACACCTCGGAACCGCGTGGAACAAGATCATCAAGGACATGGTGATAAGGTTCAGGAGCATGCAGGGCTACAACGTGAGAAGGCAACCTGGATTCGACATGCACGGCCTCCCGATAGAGGTGAAGGTCGAGCAGGCCCTCGGACTCAAGATAAAGAAGGACATTGAGACCAAGATAGGCGTTGACAACTTCATAAGGAAATGTAAGGAGTTCGCCCTCAACAACCTCAAGGTCATGACCGAGCAGTTCAAGCAGCTCGGCGTCTGGATGGACTGGGACAACCCCTACATGACGATAAAGAACGAGTACATAGAATCCGGCTGGTTCACGCTCAAGAGGGCCTGGGAGAAGGGCCTCCTCGAGAAGGACAAGCGCGTTCTCCACTGGTGCCCGCGCTGTGAGACCGCTTTAGCTGAGCACGAGGTTCGCGGCGAGTACAAGGTAAGGAAGGACCCGAGCATATACGTCAAGTTCCCGGTCGAGGGCAAGGAGAACGAGTACCTGCTCATCTGGACGACCACGCCCTGGACGCTTCCAGCTAACTTAGCGGTTGCCGTTCACCCGGAGTACGAGTACGCGAAGGTTAGAGTTGAGACCGAGAAGGGTGAGGAGTACTGGGTAATAGCGAAGGCCCTCGTGGAGAGGGTTCTTAACGAGGTCGGCGTCAAGGGTGAAATCGTCGAGACGTTCAAGGGCGAGGAGCTCGAGGGGATAAGATACACCCACATCCTCATGGACGAGTACCCGGCGCAGAAGGAGTTCCGCGAGAAGTACGAGTGGGCCCACAGGGTTATCCTCGGCGAGCACGTCACCCTCGGGGACGGTACTGGACTGGTTCACACCGCTCCGGGCCACGGTGAGGAGGACTTCGAGGTCGGCCAGCGCTACGGTTTGCCCGTTTACAGCCCCGTGGATGATGAGGGGCGCTACACGGAGGGCTTCTGGAAGGGAACCTACGTCAAAGAGGCTGACCCCGAGATAATAGCGCACCTCACCGAGAAGGGCTACCTCGTGAAGGCCGGCGAGATAGAACACAAGTACCCGCACTGCTGGCGCTGTAAGACCCCGCTGATATTCCGCGCCACCGACCAGTGGTTCCTCAAGGTGAGCAAGGTCAAGGACAGAATCATAGCCGAGAACGACGAGAAGGTCACGTGGTATCCGGACTGGGTGAAAGTTAGGTATGACAACGGCGTCATGAACTCCGGCGACTGGGTCATAAGCAGGCAGCGCTACTGGGGTATCCCTCTCCCGATATGGCAGGCAGAGGATGGCGAGATATACGTCGTCGGCTCCTTCAGGGAGCTCGTCGAGAAGAGTGTTGCCCTCGAGATAAACGGCGAGCGGGTTGAACTCCCGAAGGATTACGGGGAGAAGCTTAAGGTGATAGAGGAGAGGCTCGGCCCGGAAGACCTCCACAGACCCTACGTCGATGCGTTCATCATAGAGGTCAATGGCAAGGAGATGAAGCGCGTTAAGGACGTCGTGGATGTGTGGTTCGACAGCGGAATAGCGAGCTGGGCCTCCCTTGACTACCCTAGGGAGGAGGAGCTCTTCGAGAAGCTCTGGCCCGCTGATTTCATAGTCGAGGGTGAGGACCAGGTCACCAAGTGGTTCTACTCCCAGCAGGCGGCTTCGGTTATAGCCTTCGACACCGTTCCCTACAGGCACGTCGCCATGCACGGCTACGTCCTGGATGAGAAGGGCGACAAGATGAGCAAGAGCCTCGGCAACATCATAAGGCCGGAAGAGGTCGTCCAGAAGGAGGGGAGGGACCCCTTCAGGTTCTACATGCTCTGGGCGACGAACCCGTGGGAGAACCTCCGCTTCAGCTGGAAGGGCCTTGAGCAGGTCAAGCGCATGTTGAACATACTCTGGAACGTTTACGTGCTTTCAGCCACCTACATGAGCCTCGACAGCTTCGACCCGACCAAGGTCAAGCCGGAGGAGCTTCCCTTCCGCGAAGAGGACAGGTGGATACTCAGCAGGGTTAACAGCCTCATAGGAGAGGTAACTGAGGGAATAGAGACCTTCAGGCTCACCAAGGCCACGAGGGCAATCTACAACTTCGTGGTTGAAGACCTGAGCAGGTGGTACGTGAGGCTCATCAGGAAGCGCATGTGGGTCGAGGGCGACGACCCGGACAAGTTGGCGGCCTACTACACCGTCTGGAAGGTCTTCGACGTCCTGCTGAGGCTCATGGCACCGTTCACGCCCTACATCGCCGAGGAGGTATACCAGAACCTCATAAGGCCCTTCACCGGCGTTGAGAGCGTCCACATGCTCGACTGGCCGAAGGCGGACGAGGGAGCCATAGATGAAGAGCTCGAGCGCGAGATGGAGTACGTCAGGAGGATAGTCGAGGCCGGTTCAAGCGCGAGACAGAAAGCCAGGATAAAGCTCCGCTACCCGGTGAGGAGGATAGTCGTCGAGACAGAGGACAAAACTGTTGCAAAGGCCGTCGAGAGGCTGAACAGGCTCCTCAAGGACCAGCTCAACGCCAAGGAAGTTACCGTTGGCAAAGTCGAGCGCGAGCTTATCGTAAAGCCGAACTTCGCCAAAGTCGGCCCTGAGTTCAAGGGCGACGCCAAGAAGGTCATAGCCTGGATAAGCGAGCACGGCAGGGAGCTCTACGAGAGGGGTGAGATGGACGTAGAAATAAAGGATAAGACCTTCCACCTCACGAGGGAGCACATAGCCGTTGAGGAGAAGCTCCCGGACTTCCTTGTTAGCGAAGAGTTCGAGGGCGGAAGGGTCTTCGTGGACAAGACCTTAACGAGAGAGCTCCTCGCCGAGGGACTTGCGAGGGAGTTCGTAAGAAGGATACAGGAGATGCGCAAGAGGCTCGACCTCGATGTCAACGACCGCATTAGGGTCACCATAGAGACAACCAACGAGAACGTTGACCTCTTAAGGGAGAACCTGGACTACATAATGCGTGAAACGAGGGCAGTGGAGGTTCGCTTTGAAGAAGCGAAGGGCTACGTCGTGGAATGGCCAGAGGTTCAGGCAAAGATAGGGATTGAGAGGGTTTAATCCCCCTCATTTTCCAAACTTTTCGTTCCCTGCCAGTAGTGCCGTTATATTGCTATTCTCCAAGGGCCGGGGAAGGGGTGAACTACCCCGTCCTTTCGGGCGGGGCTTCCTGCTTCATAAGGAAGACTTGCCCCGTGATAACAGCCTCATAAGACACAACACGGGGTAGAGGTCTTCCCTCCACAGGCAATCCGGGTCGTCCCAACCCTTCATCCAAACCCTTTCTCAAAATGTTGAGCGAAGCGTTCAAATCCCTATCCATCACCAGCCCACACTTCGGACAGCGAAAAACCCTCTCCGAAAGAGGCATTTTCTCCACAACGAACCCACAGCGGGAGCAAGTCCTCGAAGTGTAGGCTGGTTCGACGAAAACCACCCTCCGACCAGCTCTCTCAGCCTTGTCGGAGAGTATCCTGATGAAAGCACTGGGAGAGGAATCGAGCAGATGGCGGTTGAGACTTCTATAACCGTTCCCAACCATATTCTTTGTTTCCAGTTTCTCCACAACAATAAGGTCGTAATTCCTGACGTAGTGAAGGGCGAGCTTATGAGAAAATCCGTTCGTTGGTTCGTTAGCTTTTCATAAGCTTTAGCTAATTTTATTCTCTCCTTCTCCCAGTTCTTCGAACCTTTTTGCTTCCTTGAGACCCTTCTCTGTATTTTCCTAACCCTTTCAAGGGATTTCTCAAAGAACAGCGGGTTTTCGAAGGCGTTACCGTCGCTATCAACGACGAAATTGGCTACTCCCAAATCAATCCCGACTGCTCTACCTGTTTTGGGTAGCGGTTCTGGTTCTTCCTCGACCTGAAAAATGGCATACCATTTCCCAGTCTTCGTCCGCTTTATGATTACACCCTTAACCTCGCCCTTAATCTTCCTGTGGAGCTTTATGGGGACTTCCCCAACCTTGGAAAGGTGTAGTCTCTTCCCCTCTTCATCGAGCTTGAAACCGCTTTGGTTGTAGTTCAGCGACTTCCAGCTATTCGGTGAGGTCTTGTATCTAAGCCTCCCAACTTTATGTCCGTTCTTTTTTAGAACCTTCAGGACGGTCAGGTTGTTCCAGAGCTGGTGGTTTACCATTTGCAGGACTTTGGAGTAGACTTCCTTGAGTTCTGGGTTTTCCTTCTTCAGCTCAACGATTAGCCTTTGGGTGTCGGTTCTCCTGAGCGAAGGGTTTTCCCGTATTGCCCTCAACAACTCGTTGTAAAGCCAGCGACAGAGTTCCATATGCCGGAGCATCTTTTCCTGCTGTGCTTTTGAGGGATAAATTCTGAAGCGGTAGGAACGCATCAACTCTTCTCACCTTGGCTCTCAACGTAGGCTTTGAGAACGTCGAGGGTTACCTGCCCAGAGGTTGCGAGGAAGTATGAGGGCGACCAGAAGGTGTTTCTCCAGAGTTTTTCCTTCACTTCTGGGAAGTTCCTGCGTATTTCCCTTGACGTGATTGTCTTTAGGGCGTTGATGTATTTTGGTATGTTGAGGGTGGGTTTTGCCTTGAAGAGGATGTGAACGTGGTCTTGGTCTGTCTCGATGGCGAGGACTTCTACCTCGTGGGTCTCTGATATTTCGTGGATTTTCTGTTTGAGAAAGTCTATTATCTTATCGTTGGTGAAAACTTTTCTGCGGTATTTTACGACTAAAATGAGGTGGTAGTAGAGCGAATAGACTGAATGTGCTCCCTTGTCGAGTTTGTATTTCATAGTTATCCCAAATTTTGTGTAACTATGAAAGTATTTAAGGGTTTCGGGCTTTCATTCCTCCCTAAAGGGAGGGAACTTCCCGCCCGAATAGGTTAAATATTTTGGGAGCGTGTATTAACATGGTGGTGGTATGTTCGAAAAGATTCTCTTCCCCACGGATTTTTCGGAGGTTTCTCTCCTAGCCCTGAGGGAGTGCGTGCCAAAGCTCTTCAACCTCGGAGCCAGGAAGCTTTACCTCGTCCACATCGTGGACATAACGGCAACGGATATCGAGGCCCTGGAGCTCATGAAGGTGGACGAGGAGGAACTTAACAAACTTGCGGAGGAAATGCACGAGAGGGGTATAGATGCCGAAGCAATAGTCAAGCTGGGAATCCCCTCCATAGAGATAGCTGACATGGCCCGCGAGCTCAACGTTGACCTCATAGTTTCACCCTCGAAGGGAGAGAACATCGTGCGCCAGATGTTCCTGGGCAGCACCGCCTCAAACCTCGTGAGGGCCACCAAGAAACCGGTTCTCCTCATAAAGTACGAGTGGGACGAGGAGGGCAAGAAGATTGAGTGCACAACGGACTGCTCTTCAATCTTCAAAAAACCGCTCATAGCTCTAGATTTCTCAAAGTGCTCCCTGAAGGTCATGGCGGCGGTCAAGAAGTTTGAGGAGCTTGTTGAGAAGGGCATACTCCTTCACGTCGTGGACTACGGGGGTGTGGAGGAACTGGAGGAGAACACGGAAAAGGCCAAGGCAAACCTGGAGAGATACGGGGCCATAGTGAGGTTCCCCACGGAGAAGAGGGTGGGCTTTGGCGTTGCGTCCCAGGAGATACTCGGGATCGGCATAGCGGAGAGGGCGTCCCTCATAGTCCTCGGCAAGAAGGGAAGGAGCATCCTAAAGGACCTTCTCGTTGGAAGCACGGCGGAAAGAATTGTGAGGGACTCAAAGATTCCCGTACTCCTCGTTCCGTGCGAGCTGTGACCTCAGACTGGAGCGACCTCTTCATCAATATCAGTAGCTACCCTGCAAAGTCATCACAGGTCAGGTGACCATACGCTTTCCATCTTTTAAGGGTTTCCTCGGAAGCCCCTCACTCGCGAACCTCCTTCGCTCTGGAGCGGTAGCGCTCGAAGAGCATGAGACCGAAGCTCACGGAATCCTCGTCCCACCCCATGATGTCCGTGTTAAGGTCATAGATGCCCTCCACAGTGAAGCAGCCTAGGGAAAAGTAAGTGTCCGTTACGGTGAACGCCACAGAGGGTTTGAAGTCGAGCTTAAAGACCCTCACGTTGGGGTGGGCATCGAGGTACTCCCCGAGGGTCACCCCGAAGGACTCCCTCAGAAGCCCCCTCACGTAGTCCAGAACCTCCTCCGAGAGGATGAGCTCGATTTCCACGCCCTTCTCTACGAGCTCAGGGTAAACGTCCATGTAGTCCTTGAGAACCATCCCCGAGACGCCTTTGAGCCACCTGGCGTTCCTTATCTCATCAACGTATTTAACGTGGGGGTAGTTTATGCCGTCGTAGGCGAAGAGCTCGGTGTTTTTAAGCTTCCCGAGGTGGAAGATAAGCTCATCGTCAAGCCAGCTCACCTCGTGCTCCAGCCAGAAGTCCTCAAACTTCTCCAGAACGTGGAAAGCCTCCATCGCACTCTTTAGAACCTTCGCCGCAATGAGCCCCGTGTTGGTTAGCCTCCAGCTCCTCGTGCCCTTCTCCCTCTCCACGAGGTTCTCCTCCTCCAGATAGGAGAGGGCGTGGGCCAGGACGGAGGGGGAAGCGTTAACGATGCTCTGAAGGTCGCGCAGTGGTTTGGGGGAGTCCATCAGCGAAAACAGTATTTCTCTCCTGTGCGCCGAGCTCGCAAGGGATTTGATGAGTTCCTCACCGTTCATGCGCCTCCACACCACTGGAAGTGTATTCTCCCCCGCTAATAAAATTTTCCATTTTTAAGTGGGCTATCAAAATTTACATATAATAACAAAATTTATATAGTGGAACAAACACATGGTGTGTGAATCTGCCGTAGCTAAAATCAGAGGGCTCAAATCCCCGCTCCCTTTTTTTAAAAATAGAAAAGAGTCAGCCAACCCTAACTGGCTCCACCCTAACCGTCCCGTTGGCCAGCATGTCGAGGCGGACGTAGTGGTAGTAGCCTCCTTCCTCCTCGGGCACGTAGAGGGGAGCGCCTCCTCCCCCGGTAACCAGCACCTCAACACCGTCCTTTTTCCCGAACCAGAACATGTGGATGTGGCTGAAGATTCCGAAGGCGTTGTAGGTTTTCATTAGGCTCATTAGCCTCTCACCGTCGGCATCGCGCATGGCATGGTGCTCCCCGGGTCTCGGGTCAAAGGGCGGGGCGTGCATCACCACAACGGGCCTGAGGCCAAGTTCGCTTGCCCTCTTGAGCTCCTCCTCGAGCCACGCCCACTGGGCGCTTGAGAGGCGATAGCCGCTCTCCGTGTTGTCAACGAATATGTAGTAGAACCTCCCGAGGGCGAAGGAGTAGTCCGTGGGCCCGAAGAGCTTGTGGTAGATGGCCTTGCCCTCCCCCTGGTACTCGTGGTTGCCTGATGCCAGGAAAATCGGCCTATTGAAGTCCCAGACCTTCATGAGCGCCGCCCACTCGTTCATCCTTCCGGAGTAGACGAGGTCTCCGCCGTCTATTATGAAGAGCCCGCTCTCGTTCTTGAGGGCCTCGACTATTTTGAGGAACGGCTTCGGAGGTGCGGTTCCGCCACCGGGTCTGTGGTCTCCGAAGGCCAGTATCCTGTAATCGCCAATGGGCTTTGCCTTGAGCTCAAAATCGTCCGTAGATGTAAACCGCACCCAGGTGTCTCCCCTCTCGGCACCATCTGGTAGTTCAAGCACATCGGGGTTGGTGTTCTCCACCACGTATGTTATGGGCTTCCCGGGCTCGTCCACGTCAACGCTCACGTCAAAACCGAGGGCGCGGATGTAGACTGTTGAGCCGTTCACCATCCTTATGAAGCCGCCGCTCACTGTCACGTTGGTTCCATCAACCACGCGCCAGTAGAACTGGACGGGCTCCTCGTAGGCGAAGTCCTTAAGCGTCCAGAATTCGCCCTCGTCCTTCACGCCGTCCCAGTCGTTGTCCCCTATGACCTTCACCATTATCCCCCTGAAGTCCCCGCGCTTCGCCACGAACATGGGGTTCACGCTTCTCCCTTCCTTAAGCTCCATCGCGTACTCAAGCGCCGCGCCGATGCCAGATGGGCCATTGCCCGTGAAGATCAGCCTGTCCATGCCGTCCTCCTTGTAGACCACCATCATGCCCACGTTCTCCCCGAAGTACTTGTATCCAGTGCGGTAGGAGACGTAGCCGAAGTAGCTGTCAACGGTTACGAGCATGGGCTTGCCGCGCAGGAGGGCCCTTCCGTCTTTTGGGCTTAGAATCGCTATTCCGCTCTGGAACTCGTTTATAGGCCTTATCTCCGAATCGGGGAAGTAGTGCCTTGCCAGCTCAACCAGCTCGGGGCTGGCGTATATCACGCTTGAATCGAAGAGATCGTACCAGTTGGAGAGTATCTCCCCAGTCTTGGCGGTCTTGAAGTCTATTGGGGCGTAGGTCTTGGTTGGAGTGGTTGTCGTTGTGGTAGTTGTTGTGGTTGGGGTAGTTGAAGATGGGCTCGTGGTTGTGGTCGCTATGGTGGTGGGCGGTGCTGTAGTTGAGGGCGTTGTGGTGGTATCCTTGGATGTGCATCCGCTTCCAAGCAGAACAATCCCGATAATCAAAAGCACGATGAGCCTTTTCATACGCTTCACCTAGATGGATAAACGCCGGCCGGGTTCAATAGCTTTTCGAATAATTTAAAAGTTCTCGATGGGAGATTTTCCCGGTGATACCATGTACGCGAACCACTACCTCGATGTTGAGGAGAAGGAGGTCACCCTCGAGGGCGTCGAGAACACCACCATCAGGTGGCTGATAAGCCCCAAGGTCGGAGCGAAGAACTTCGCCATGCGCTATTTCGTCATAAAGAAGGGCGGAACGATTCCCATACACCAGCACGACTGGGAGCACGAGATATTCGTCGTCAAGGGCGAGGGCTACCTCACCACGGACGGCAAGAACCTCATAAAAGCCGTTCCGGGAAGCTTCTTCTACGTGCCTCCAAACGAGCCCCACGGCTATATAAACGAGGATTCTGAGACCTTCGAGTTCCTATGCATAATCCCCGCCAAGAAGGAGGCCATTCCCGAGAGCGAGTGGGGTGAGTAACCCCTTTACTTTTTGGTGGTCCCATGCCCGGCGTTGATGAGGTTGATAGGAAACTTCTGAGGGAGCTCCGGAAGAACGGGCGAATCACCCTGACGGAGTTAGGCCACAAACTCGGGCTAAGCCCCGCCAGCGTCAGGAGCAGGCTCGGCAAGCTCGAGCGCCTCGGGGCCGTGAAGGGCTACACCACGATAGTTGACCCGGCCTTTCTCGACGAGTTCGTGCAGGCCATAATAGAGGTTGAGGTCATAAGCGAGGCCAACCTCGACGGCATACTCATCGAGTTGGCGAAGAGGGAGGAGGTTCTCGCGATATACCGGAAGACTGGAGAGTACCAGCTCATGATAAGGGCGAGCTTCAAAAGCCCCGCGGAGCTCAAGAAGTTCGTTGAAGAGCTTTCCTACCGCCATTTGAGGGCTAACATGCGCCGCTACCGCGTTTCTGTGGTTCTGGACGAGATAAAGGAGAACGGCGTGCTTATGAAGGCCGAGAGGAAGGGCCGCAGGGGAAGGCGCCGCTGAGTACTCAAAAAAGTTAAATAAGATAACCCCCATCATTAGTTGAGGTGGTGGATATGCCGGCTCCAATGGCTGGATTTTTCGCACTCGGGGGAATGGCGATAGTGGCCATGCTCGTGGCCCTGGTAATAGCGGGGTTCTTCCTTTACATCGGTGCCAAGTGGGCGGGGATTGAGAACGCCACGCTCGGAAAGGCCATGATAGCAGTGCTTGGTGGTGGAATCCTGTCGGCAATAATCACGGGGATTTTCGCCTTCATACCCGTGCTAAGGCTCATAGGGTGGATAGTGGGCATAGTGGTTTACATCTGGGTCATAAAGGCCGTCTTCAACACCGACTGGGGCAAGGCGGCGATAGCGTGGCTCCTGACCATAATCGTCGAGTTCGTCGTCATGATAATCCTCGGCGTTTTGATCGGTGTCTCAATGATGACGGCATTCATGTGACCCTCTTCTTTTTTCCAAAAAAGATAAATATTCCTGGCGAGTAATCTATGTGATGGCCATGTTCTTTAAACCAGCGCCGAATAAAGTCACCGTCCCGCTCATGGACGAGCTGACCCCCCTAGCGGGGGAGCTTAGTGAGGGGAGCATAGCGGGAGTAATAACCACAGACCTCTTCTCCCAGAATTTAATCCAGTACTCCTCCCTCGCCGGCGCCCTTAACGCGGGCGTAAGGGCCTACTACATAGACCCCTCAAACGGCTTCTCCGTGGAGCTTTTCTCGCGCTTCGGTGAGGGGGAGGTTCTCGTGGGCAAGGTTTACAGTGCCGGGGAGCTGGTTCGGGCCCTCGAGATAGTGGAGGAGAACTCCTTCGTCTTCGTCTCGAACTTCTCGATTCTCGGGGCGGGCGAGGGGGATGTTGTGGGCCTTAGACGCCTCATTGATGAGAAGGGGCTTTACGCGGTTTTCTCCCAGAACACGCTTGAACTCAACGAGCTCAACCTCAACGCCGAGTACAGGCGCCTTTTTGTTCTCCCGGAGCTCTACGAGTACCTAATCGTGATAAGGAGCTCCTCCTACCGTGGCCACTACCGCCTGAACGTGAGCCTCTCGAAGCTTCCAGCTCTCCATATAAAGAACGTCGGGGAGCACTCAATAACGGTGGATGAAAAAGCAAAACTGTTGATGGGGGAGTGATTACCCCGCGAGCCTCCTGTAAAGCTCCTCGTAGGCGCTGACAAGGTCCCCCTTCTCAAAGCGGAAGACGTCCTTGTCGAGGCTCTCCTTGGTTTCGGCGTCCCAGAAGCGGCAGGTGTCGGGACTTATCTCGTCCGCCAGGACTATCTCACCCCTCGCGTTCTTCCCGAACTCCAGCTTAAAGTCCACCAGGATTATGCCCCTCTCGTTGAAGTACTCCCTGAGAACCTCGTTCACACTCAGGGCTATGCGCTCCATCTCATCCAGTTCCTCGGGGCTTACGCCGAGGATTTTGGCGTGGTGGTGGTTGATCATGGGGTCGCCAAGGGCGTCGTCCTTGTAGTAGAGCTCCACTATGGGCTCGGGAAGCTCCGTGCCCTCCCCGAGGGGGAGGCGCTTCTTCAAACTTCCGGCGACGACGTTTCTGACGACGACCTCGAGCGGGTACATATCGAGCTTTTCAACTATGAGCCTGTTGTCGCCAGCGATACCTATGAAGTGGGTCTTTATCCCTTTCCCTTCGAGGAGCTTGAAGAGGTGGGCGCTTATCTTGGCGTTGAGAGTGCCCTTTCCACCAAACTGGGCCTTTTTCTCACCGTTAAAAGCCGTTGCATCGTCCTTAAACTCCATGATGGCTTTGTTGCCGTCGAGGGGGATTACCTTCTTTGCCTTCCCTTCGTAGACCTCCATGGGTTTCACCATTTAAATGTAAAATTTAACCGATATTTAAGCATTTTTTAACATAAATTTGTAAATCACGGGGCAAAGTTTTTAAGCACGGGTGCGTAAATTCAGGCAGATGGATGTATCATTTTAAACATGAAACTGATGAAGCCCGGTGGTACCATGAGGGAAAAGTGCGGAGTCTTCGCGGCAAAAACCGAAAACGCTCCGAGAAAAGCGTACTACGCGCTCATTGCCCTTCAACATCGCGGTCAGGAGAGTGCTGGAATAAGCGCGTGGCGCGGTAAAATAAGGACTCTCAAGGGACCCGGCCTCGTTCCCGAGGCCCTTGAGGGGGATGGAATAAGGAGGCTCAAATCAGACATCGCCATAGGGCACGTCCGCTACTCTACATTCGGGGGGGCGCACCACGCCCAGCCTCTCGAGGTGGAGTGCTGTGGAAGGAGAGCGGCCCTGGCCCATAACGGAACGCTCACCAACTACCTACCCCTTAGGAGAACCTACGAGAGGGAGTATAAGTTCAGAACGCCTGTGGATACCGAGCTCCTCGGGGTCTCCTTCCTCCACCATCTGAGGGAAACAGGGGACGAGTTCGAGGCCATGGCGGAAGTTTTTCGGGAGGTTAAGGGCGCCTACTCCGTCGCTTTTCTCTTCGATGGGAAGATACTCGTAGCGAGAGACCCCGTGGGCTTCAGACCTCTGAGCTACGGCATCGGAGATGGCCACTACTTCGCCTCGGAGGACTCCGCGCTGGGGATGTTCGTGGACGAGGTGAGGGACGTTAAACCGGGAGAGGTCTTTCTGGTGGGGGAAGAGGTCGAGAGCCGCATACTCGCGAGGGAGAGGCACCACGGCTGCGTCTTCGAGTACATATACTTCGCCCGGCCCGACAGCACAATTGATGGGGTGAACGTCTATCGGGCGAGGATGAGGATGGGAATGGAGCTCGCCAGGGAGAGCCCCGCCGACGGGGACGTTGTGATAGCCGTTCCAGATTCTGGAAGGGCGGCCGCGCTGGGCTTTTCCCGGGAGAGTGGAATCCCCTACTCGGAGGGCCTCATAAAGAACCGCTACATAGGGCGGACCTTCATAACTCCCGGTCAGTTTTACCGCGAGCTCAAGGTGAGACTCAAGCTCTCGCCCGTTCGAGAGGTCATCAAGGGGCAGAGGATAGTCCTCGTGGACGATTCGATAGTCAGGGGGACCACGATGAGGCGCATAGTGAACATGCTCAGAAAGGCCGGGGCGAGGGAGGTGCACGTGAGGGTTGCCTCGCCGCCGATAAGGCACCCCTGCTACATGGGCATTGACATCCCCACGAGGCACGAGCTCATAGCGGCGTGGAGGAACGTGGAGGAGATAAGGAGGAGCATAGGGGCGGACAGTTTGGCCTACCTGAGCGTTGAGGGCCTTGTGAAGGCCGTGGGCAGGGAAAGCCTGTGTCTCGCCTGCCTCACGGGCGAATACCCCGAGTGGGCCTTCGACTTCCGCGTTTAGAGAAAAGTTTATACGTTTCTTTCCCAACATCCCCCGGTGAGAGGATGATAGGTGTTATAGGAGGCGGGGTAGCGGGTCTGACGGCTTCAATCGCCCTCGCGGAGAGGGGCTACGAGGTAACGCTAATTCACAGGGGAATTGAAAACACAAACTCGTATTTGGCGCAGGCCGGTGTGGCCTTTCCCGTCCTCGAGGGGGACTCCGTAAGGCTCCACGTTATGGACACCCTCCGCGCGGGCCGCTACCTCAACGACGTGGAGGCCGTGTGGAGCGTAATCTCAAAGGCGAGCGAGGCCTACGATTTTCTGCTTTCCACCGGGGTGGAGTTCGAGTACACGGAGCTGGAGGGCGGCCACAGCTTTCCGCGCGTCTTCACGATAAAGAACGAGACCGGCCGGCACATGACGAAGCTCCTGTACATAAGGGCGAGGGAGATGGGTGTCCACACGCTCGAGGGCGAGGTTGAGGCCCTTGCAGTTGTCAGCGGTCGGGCGGTTGGGGTTTTCATCGGAGGGGAACTCATCAGAATGGACGGCGTGGTTCTTGCCTCCGGCGGCTACACGGGACTCTTCACGTACAGCTCGGGCTCGCCCCTAAACACGGGAACGCTCATAGGCGATGCCATTATGAACGGGGCCCCCGCGAGGGATTTGGAGTTCGTACAGTTCCACCCGACGGGTTTCATAGGAAAGGGAGGCGTTAAGCTCATCAGCGAGGCCGTGAGGGGGCACGGGGCGAAGCTCGTGAACGAGAGGGGAGAGCGCTTCGTGAACGAGCTCGAACCAAGGGACGTCGTGGCGAGGGCCATATACAGGGAGCTGGAGAAGGGCGAGGTGTACCTCGACGCCACGGGCATAGAGGACTTCAGGGGGAAGTTCCCCCAGATATACGCTTTTCTCCGCAGGGAGGGAATTGACCCCGAGGGCGAGGCGATTCCCGTGAGACCCATAGCGCACTACGCCATAGGCGGGATTAGCGTTGACCCATGGTACAGAACGGCCATCAAGGGGCTGTACGCTGTAGGTGAGGCCATGAGCAATGGCTTCCACGGGGCGAACAGGCTGGCGAGCAATTCCCTCCTTGAATGCCTTGTTTCCGGTCTTGAGGTGGCGAGGACGATAGCGAGGGACGAACCACGGAACAGGGAAAGCGGGGAGCCGGCCTATAGGTACTACGAACCGGGCGACGTTGAGGCAATTAAGGAGCTTCTCTGGAGGCACGCGGGGATAGTGAGGAGCGCCGAAGGGCTCAGGGAGGGGGTTAAACTGCTCGAGGGAATCGAGGCCGACCCCAGGTTGAAGATTCTCGCGAGGGGAATCCTCGAGAGCGCGCTGTGGAGGGAGGAGAGCAGGGGAGCGCACTACCGCGAGGACTTCCCACTCATGCGCAAGGAGTTCGAGAGGCCGAGCTTCTTCGAGGGGAGATCCATGCTATAACCATAGGTGGCCAAAAACCCTTTTAACGCCCTCCATCCATCAATCCCTAAAAGAGGTGAGACCATGGAGATGGAGAAGCTGGTTGAGGAAATCATGAGGCTTAAGGAAGAGCGCAACGCCATAATCATGGCCCACAACTACCAGTTACCTGAGATACAGGACATAGCGGACTTCCTCGGCGACAGCCTTGAGCTCGCGAGGAAGGCCGTGGACATTGAGGCGGACGTGATAGCCTTTGCCGGCGTTGACTTCATGGCTGAGACCGCGAAAATCCTCAACCCCGAGAAGACCGTTCTCCTCCCCACGAGGAGGGCAACCTGCGCGATGGCCAACATGCTCAGGCCGGAGCACATAATCGAGCTCAAAAAGCGCTATCCAGAGGCCCCCGTGGTTCTCTACGTCAATACCACAGCCGAGACCAAGGCTCTGGCCGACGTTACGGTCACATCGGCCAACGCGGTAAAAATCGTGGAGAAGCTCGACTCAGATGTTATAATCTTCGGCCCGGACAAGAACCTCGGAAGCTACGTTGCCAGGCAGACCGGAAAGAAGGTAATCCCTGTCCCGGAGCACGGCCACTGCTACGTCCACCGTAAGTTCACGCTGGAAGACGTCGAGCGCGCGAGGAAGCTTTATCCAAAGGCAAAGCTCATGGTGCACCCCGAGTGCGAGCCGGAGGTTCAGGAACAGGCGGATGTGATAGTCTCCACGGGCGGGATGATAAGGCGCGCAAAGGAATGGGACGAGTGGGTGGTCTTCACGGAGAGGGAGATGGTCTACCGCCTGAGCAAGCTCTACCCGAACATCAGGTTCCACCCCGCGCGGGAGGACGCCACCTGCATCGGGATGAAGGCGATAACCCTTAACCACATCTACGAGTCGCTGAGGGATATGAAGTACGAGGTGGAAGTGCCGGCGGAGATAGCCGAGAGGGCGAGGAAAGCGATAGAGAGGATGCTGGAGATGAGCTGAGGGCGCTTTCCTTAGCCACTCTCCACTCTGAAGGCCTTTACTTCCTCCTTTCCGTAAGCCGTGCTAAGGGACAGGAGCACATAGTTCCCGCTGACTTTCACCGCAGTTGGCCGCAAACTGAGGGGTATGCATGCAACTTCCCTTTTCTCAACGCTGTAGACGCACAGGCCGTTACTTTCGTTCATGTCGTGGTTTATCTCAACGTACGCCCATGCCAGCAGTGAGCCGCTTCCATCCGCAACGATCTCCCTCATCAGCCCGCCGCACTTTAGAACCTCCGATGCGGGCGTTTCAATACTTTTCAGGTGCCTGCCGTCATCACTGAAAATGTGGATTATCCCCCTGTAGTCCACCGTGTAAACTTTCCCATCGCTCAGCTTGAACGCCCCGGCCGGGGCGTAGCCGCACTGGGAGTACTGTTCAAGCGAGACATTCCAGAGGGGGATCCCACTGGCCTGGAACGCGTAAACTCTTCCCGTCCATATGGTGGTTCCGCTCCTTTCCGCACCTCCGGTGGCAACAAGAACAATGCCTTCCGTGGTCGAGATGCTTTTTATCCCCTCCTCAAAGGTGTAGTTCTCCAGGATATTTCCCTTAGGGTCCAGAAAGACTATTTTTCCGGGGTAAAAAGGCTCCATGCCTTCAGTGCCCACCGCAAAGCCGTGCTCCGTGTGAACTATAACAGGCTTTGCTTCTCCATCCTCGAAGGAAAAGGAGGTGCGGGAATCTCCACAGACGTGAATCGTTACGTTACCTGGGGCGCGGACTCCTTGGCTTATGGTTGGGTCCTTCTTCGTGATAAAAAACGTCAGGTTTCCGAGCTTTAGGGCAAGGGAAGCGTTTTTGAAGGGCGCTTCAAGGGATTGGGGCGCCAGTGTGCTAAGCTCCGTGTAGTAGAGAACCTCCTCTTTCCTGAAGGCCAGCAAATTCGAGAACGTTTCTGCCGCTTCCACGTTCTCCACCGAATACAGCGTTTCCCATATCCCAATTTCCACGAGTTCAAGCCTCCCCGGGTCTGATAAGAGGGCAAACCTGTCAGCGTCAGCCCCAACAAGACGCCCTTGGCCCTTCCAGACAATGGTAATGTTGATGCCGTCGGTGAAACTGTCCGAATTTCCATCTGAACTTTTCCGGAGATGCAGGAGTGAGCTCCCAATGAAAAAAGAAATCAGGAGCAGAATAGCCACCACTTTTACGGCTTTCCCCATTGTTTCATCCCTCAGGGCATACGGTACGTCTCTAAAGCCCCTCCCCGAAGGGAAGAAAGGGAAGAGGGGTTTACCTCTTCGGGACGTTTATGCTCCTCACCGTGTAGTGCTCGAGCGTTGCACCCCTCTCAACGAACTCGTGGGGCCATATCTTGACGTTGTACATCCTCACATTGTCGCTTATGACGGCGTTGTCCCCTATGACCGAGTTGACTATCCTAACGTTGTCCCCTATCTCGACGTGCCTTCCTATTATGGAGTTCATTATCCTGACGTTGCTCCCCATCTTCACCCTGTCCATGACTACGGAGTGTAGCACCTCGCAGCGTTTGCCCAGCATCGAGTAGTTGTCTATCACCGCGTCCTCGAGGGCCGTGTCCCTTCCAATGGAGATGTGCCTCCCGAGGAGCACCTTCCCCTCCACCAGGAGCTCGCCGCGCTTTATGCGCTCCTTTATCTCCCGCCGGAGCCCCTCGGACATCTCGGATTTGCCCTGCATGTAGACGTCGTGGGTCACGTTGATGGCGTCCATGTCCTCTGGGGGTAGATGCCGGAGGAGGTACATCGCCGCGTTGAGGTAGCGCTCCGGCGTGCCCACGTCGAACCAGTAGCCCTCCATTGGATAACCGTAAACGTCGTAGCCGTGCTCTATTAGCGCGGGGATTATCTCGCCGCCGAAGTCAAGGGCCTTTCTATCCCTCATCTCCTTCGCCCACAGCTCGTCAAGGAACTCCCAGAAGTTCTCCGAGAGTATGTAGATGCCCGTGTTGGCCAGGTTGCTCGGAGCCTCCTCGGGTTTGGGCTTCTCAACGAAGTACTCTATCCTGTAATCGTCGTCTATCTTCGCTACGCCAAAGCCCGTAACGTCCTCCACGCGTTGGAGCGCTATCGTCATGAAGGCGTTCTTCTCCCTGTGCCAATTGTACATGTCTTGAACGTCCAGCTGGTAGATGTTGTCGCCCTGGATAACCACCACGGGCTCCTTTATGCCGTAGTAGCGCATGGTGTACCAGACCGCATCCCCGTTGGTCGTGCTCTCGTAGCGCGGCATGTAGCGGATTCTCACCTCGTGCTCAAGCCCGTACTTCTTTTTGAGCCAGTAGCCCTCGCGGAAGTAGTCGAAAAGTGAGGCGTAGTTCACGTAGCCCTTCACCCCAAGGTAGACCTCCTCGATGCCGTCGCGCGCGAGGTTCAGAATAGAGTGCTCGAGGATCGGTTTGTTCAGGAGCCTTACGAGGCCCTTCGATGTCTCTATCGTGAGGGGTCTCAGGCGGGTCGCCTCCCCCCCTATGGGAATCACCGCTTTCTTTATCATGCTGCTCCCCACTTAATTTCGCTCCCGGAGAATAAAAGGCATTCTTTCACGCGGAGTGGTGCATGAATATGGAAAGCAAAATAAAGGACGAGGGAGAGGAACTTGCGGAGGTGAAGGCATGGTTCCACTCAATTACCTGCTCCGGTTCATCGAGGAGGATGCGCCCTTCGGTGACGTCACGAGCGAGGCCGTGATTCCCGAGGATACTCGGGCGAAGGCCGTGGTAATCGCGAAGCAGGGGGGCGTTATAGCGGGCGTTGAAGAAGCAAAGGCCCTCTTCGAGCACTTCGGGGTTAAGGTTGAGGTCCGGAGGCGGGACGGCGAGGAAGTCGAGAGGGGCGAAGTCATCCTTGAGCTCGATGGAAACGCCCGCTCCATCCTCCTCGTCGAGAGAACGGCACTCAACGTCATGGGCAGGATGAGCGGGATTGCCACGGAGGTCAGGGGGCTCGTGGAGAAAGTCCGCGCGGTCAATCCCAAGGTAAGGGTTGCCGGAACCAGGAAGACCCTCCTCAAACCGATTGACAAGCGCGCTATTCTCATCGGCGGCGGGGAAACTCACCGCTTTTCCCTGAGCGACGCGATACTCATAAAGGACAACCACCTTACCCTAGTTCCACTGGAGGAGGCCATAAGACGCGCGAAGGCCTTCAGCGTTTACAAGGTCGTCGAGGTTGAGGTTGAGACCCTTGAGGACGCCCTAAAGGCGGCCAGAGCCGGGGCCGACGTGATAATGCTCGACAACATGAGGCCGAAAGAGATTGAGGAGGTTCTTGAGGCACTGAAGCGTGAGGGGCTGAGGGAAAATGTCAAAATTGAGATTTCCGGCGGGATAACGCCGGAGAACATAGCCGAGTACGCGAGGCTCGACGTGGACGTTATCAGCCTCGGCTACCTCACGCACTCCGTCAAGAACTTCGACGTCAGCCTTGATATAATCGGGAGGCCCTGAGCCCCCAACCAAATTTATAAACTCCCACAACCGAGTAATGGGCATGAGGGTTAGATGGCACCACGCACTGCTCGCGCTCCCACTGGCGTTCCTGCTCCTCTTTTTCTACTATCCCATAGTTAGTATAGCCAAAACTGGGCTCTGGGATAACGGGCCTACGTTCAGATACCTCCTTGGAGTCCTCTCCAATCCCTACTATCGGAGGGTCATCCTCTTCACGATCGGCCAGGCCCTCGCCTCAACGGCTTTAACGCTCCTCCTGGGCCTCCCGGGGGCATACCTCTTCGCCCGCTACGACTTCCCGGGAAAGCGCTTCATAAGGGCCCTGTTGACGGTTCCATTTGTCATGCCCAGCGTTATGGTAGCCCTCGGCTTCATCCTCCTCTTCGGGCGCTCGGGGCTCTTCACCTCCCTGCTCGGCCGCGACCTTGGAATCCTCTACTCCTGGAAGGCGATCCTCCTCGCCCACGCCTTCTACAACTTTCCGGTCGTGGTGAGGATGGTCTCGTCGCTGTGGCAGCGCATCAACCCCCACTACGAGGAAGCTGCGATGAGTCTCGGGGCAAGGGGATTCACGCTCTTCCGGAAGGTTACCCTGCCGATGCTCTACCCGGCGATATTCGCCTCCTCCATGCTCACCTTCATCTTCTCCTTCCTGAGCTTCTCCATACCCCTCATAATCGGGGGCTACCGCTACGCCACCATGGAGGTTGCCATATTCACGACCATAATGACGCTCCTCGACTTCAAGACAGGGGCGGCACTGGCGATACTGCAGATGGCCATGAGCTTCACGTTCATGTACGTCTACCTCAAGAGCCTCGAAACCTACTCACGGGCCGAGGAGCAAAGGGTATTCAGAGAGCCGGTGAAGCTGAGCCTGAAGGAGCTCGCCGGAATAAGGGGCGTTTTGATAGGCTTTTACTCCCTAATCGTGGCCCTCTTCATAGTCTCGCCCCTTCTGGCGGTTGTTTATCACTCCTTCACCTACGGGGGAAGCTTCACGCTAAGGTGGTACGAAAGACTCTTCGATCCCTCCTACAACCCCATCTTTGGATCAAACAGCATCAGGGCGATAGGCTACACCTTCCTCTTCGGCTTCGCCACGGTGCTCCTGTCCACCATAGTGGCCCTGAGCGTGGCCTACGCCTCCCACCGCTGGCGCTTTAAGGGCAAAACGCTCTTCGATGCCCTCACCACACTCCCCCTTGGCTCCTCGGCAATAGTCATAGGACTCGGCTACATCAGGGCCTTTCACGCCCCTCCCCTCGAGCTGCTCGGGAGCCCCTTCCTCATAGCGGCCGCCCACACGGTGATAGCCTACCCCTTCGCCCTTAGGGCAATCTCCGCATCGCTAAAGAAGATAAAGCCTTCCCTCGGGGAAGCGGCCATGAGCCTCGGGGCGAGCGACGTCCGGGCGTTTCTTGCTGTAGAGCTCCCCCTGGCCTTCGGAGGAATACTCGTGGGGGCCATATTCGCCTTCGCGATGAGTATAGCGGAGCTCGGGGCAACGTACATGATATACAAGCCACAGTACACGACGGTCACGATAGCCATCTACCGCTATCTTGGATCAAGGCAGTTCGGGCCCGCGTCGGCCATGGCCGTCGTTCTGATGCTGGTCAGCTTGGTGGGATTTCTCATTATCGAGAGGACGGGTGAGGAGATATGGTGAGGCTTAGACTTGAGGGAATAACGTTGAAAAGGGAGGGTTTCACGCTCTCAATCCCCCACCTAGAGGTTAGGGAGGGGGAGTTCATGACCCTGCTCGGCCCCAGCGGCTGCGGTAAGACGACGACGCTGAGAGTAATAGCGGGCTTTGAGAAGGCCGAGGGGAAGGTTCTCTTCGGGGAGGAGGACGTCACCGATAGGGCTCCCTACGAGCGCAACATAGGGATAGTCTTCCAGGACTACGCGCTCTTTCCTCACATGACCGTTTTTGAGAACGTGGCCTTCGGGTTAAGGCTCAGGAAGCTTCCGAGGAGAGAAATTGAGCGCCGTGTGGAGGAGGCACTCTCCCTCGTTGGCCTTGAGGGATTTGAGAAGCGCTACCCCGAGCAGCTTTCGGGCGGTCAGATGCAGAGAGTAGCTCTCGCGAGGGCGCTTGTGATAAGGCCGAGGGTTCTCCTGCTGGACGAGCCGCTCTCGAACCTCGACGCTAAGATAAGGGAAAGGCTGAGGGGTGAGATAAAGAGGATCCAGAGGGAGCTGGGCCTTACCACGATATACGTCACCCACGACCAGGAGGAGGCGATGGCTATAAGCGACAGGATAGCGGTCATGAACGAGGGGAGGATACTCCAGGTTGGGAAGCCCCTCGAGCTCTACTACCGTCCAAGGGACGAGTTCGTGGCGAAGTTCTTCGGAACGAGCAACATCCTTGATCTAAACTCCGAGAACGGAAGGGCATGCCTAGGGAGAATCTGCTTCGAAACGAAGGTCGAAGGCAGGGTCAGGGTCTTCTTCAGGCCCGAGAGTGTGTTTATAACGGAGGGAGATGACGCCCAAGTTGTGGACTACGAGCTCCTGCCCGGGAGAATCAGGTTTTTCCTCGATGTTGAGGATAGAAGAATCGTCGCGGAGCGCTTCATAACGGAACTCCCCTTTGGCCCCGAGACCGTTCCAAAAAAAGTGGGAATAGAGGTGAGAGCGTACTCTATCCTCTCTCCTTGATGATCTCCCCCGGGCTCTTGCCCTGAACCATGAGCTCCGTCCACTCCCTTATCCAGCGGTCGAAGTTGTTCTTGATGTACTCGGGGTTCGGGGTGGCGGATTTGAGCTCTTCAAGGGGAACCGCGTAGCTGTAAACCTTGGGGAGCTCCACGTTTTTGTTTACGGGATACATCCACTGGTTGGTGGGTATCTCCCCCTGGAAGTCCTCGCTTAGGAGGAACTCTATGAACTTCTGGGCGAGCTCCCTGTTCTTGGTGCCCTTAATTATTCCCGCGCCCTCCACCTGGAGGTAGTTACCCTCCTCGAAGGCTACTGCCTTAACGTAGGTTATGTTGTCGTAGTAGACGGTAGCGGCTGGAGAGGTCGCGTAGCTGAGCACGAGCGGGAACTCACCGTTCATGAAGGCCCCCCACGCCTCACTCCATCCCTTGACGATCTGGACGTCGTTGTCCTTGAGGGCCTTCCAGTAGTTGAGGTAACCGTCCTCGCCGTAAACGGCCACCGTCCATATGAGGAAAGCCGCTCCAGGTGAGCTCGTCCTTGGATCTTCGATTACGAGCTTGCCCTTCCACTCAGGTTTTGTTAGGTCTTCGAGGCTTACCGGCGGGTTTGAAACGTGGCGGGAGTCGTAGTTGATGGCTATGTACCCGTAGTCGTAGGGGATTAGGTGGTATGTGGGGTCGAGCATGTCTATGAGCTCCTTTGGAACGATGCCAATGTTTGAGGGCTTGTAGGGTTCAAGTATCCCCGCATCTATGGCCTTGGCGGCGAGGCTGTTGTCAATTCCAACCACAACGTCCGCCCTTGGGTTGTCCTTCTCAAGTATCAGCCTGTTGAGAACCTCTCCAGCGTCACCTATGAGCTGGAGCTCCACCTTGACGCCGTACTTCTCCTCGAACTTCGGTATGGCGGCCTTCGCGATGTACTCAAAGCTGTCGTAGGAGTAGACAACGAGCGTTGGCGTCTCCGTCGTAGTTGGGCTCCTCTTTTCCTGAGAGCTCTGGCTCACGCACCCGAGGGCAGCCCCCATGATCAGGAAAGCCGCCAGTAAGAGTGCCACCTTCTTCATCCAGCTCACCTCCTATTAATCCATTATGGAGTTTCATAATCGCCTTTTAAAACCTGCCCCCATGTTATGACATAAAAATGTAAAAACAAACCTTAAAAATGAAAGATTTAAACAAATTTATGGTGAACAAAATGGGAACCACCGTGGCAACCTACGCTTCACACTCGGCCCTGCAGATACTCCACGGGGCGAAGGGGGAGGGGTTCCAAACGATAGCCTTCGGAAAGGCGAGAGTCAGGCCCCTCTACACGAAATACTTCCCCGTGGCTGACACTTTCATTGAGAGTGATTATCCTGAGGATGAGCTGTTGGAGAGGAACGCCATAATTATTCCTACGGGCTCCTTCGTCGCCCATCTCGGCGTTGAGCTCGTGGAGAAGATGAAGGTTCCATACTACGGCAACAAGGCCGTCTTGAGATGGGAGAGCGACCGCACTCTCGAGCGGAAGTGGCTGGAGAAGGCGAAGCTGAGGCTTCCAATGATTTACAGAGACCCCGACGAGATAGACGGCCCCGTCATCGTCAAGCCCCACGGCGCCCGGGGCGGAAGGGGATACTTTCTGGCCAGAAGCCCCGCGGATTTCTGGGAAAAGGCCGGGCGGCTCGGCATCAGGGACAAGGAAGACCTATCTGAAGTTCAGATACAGGAGTACGTGGTTGGCGTTCCGGTGTATCCCCACTACTTCTATTCGAAGCTCAACCGCGAGCTCGAGCTGATGAGCGTTGACAGACGCTATGAGTCCAACGCCGACGCCATAGGCAGGATTCCAGCGGGGGAGCAGCTAGGCCTTGGGCTGGGCACGAACTACACTGTGGTGGGCAACATCCCCCTTGTTCTGAGGGAGAGTCTGCTCATGGACGTCATCGAGGCGGGCGAAAGAGTCGTCAAAGTTGCGGAGGAGCTGATGGGTGGCCTGTGGGGACCCTTCTGCCTTGAAGGAGTGTTCACCGAGGAACTGGAATTTGTCGTCTTCGAAATCTCGGCCAGGATAGTCGCCGGCACAAACCCCTTCGTCCACGGCTCGCCATACACATGGCTTCGCTACGATGAGCCGGTGAGCACGGGAAGGAGGATAGCCATGGAGCTGAGGCAGGCGTTGGAGGAGGAAAGGCTGGGGGAGATTTTAACATAGTCGTGATGAAGAAATTTATAAAGCCTGTCGTGTTAGCCATGAAAAAGTAAAGGGTGAAAAAAATGTGGGAGAAGTTCATCGAGGAGAAGGTTGGGGAGATACGGGAGACGGTCGGCGATGGAAAGGCCATCATAGCGCTCTCCGGCGGTGTTGACAGCTCAACCGCCGCGATTCTGGCACACAAAGCGATAGGCGAGAGACTTCATGCAGTTTTCGTGAACACGGGCTTCATGCGCAAGAATGAGCCAGAGTTCGTTGTCAAGACCTTCCGCGACGAGTTCGGGCTGAACCTCCACTACGTGGATGCCAGCGAGCGCTTCTTCAGGGAGCTTAAGGGCGTGACAGACCCGGAGGAGAAGAGGAAGATAATCGGAAGAGTATTCATCGAGGTCTTTGAAGAGGTCGCGAGGGAGATAAACGCCGACTTCCTAATCCAGGGGACTATAGCCCCGGACTGGATAGAGAGCCAGGGCAAGATAAAGAGCCACCACAACGTCGGCGGTTTGCCAGAGAGGCTCAACCTCAAGCTGATCGAGCCTTTGAGGGACCTCTACAAGGACGAGGTCAGGGAGCTGGCAAAGGAGCTCGGCCTTCCGGAGAAAATCTACAACCGCATGCCCTTCCCGGGGCCGGGGTTGGCCGTTAGGGTCCTTGGCGAGGTCACCCCTGAGAAGGTGGCAATCGTTAGAGAAGCCAACGCCATAGTCGAGGAGGAGATTGAGAAAGCTAATCTAAAGCCCTGGCAGGCCTTCGCAGTTCTGTTGGGCGTTAAGACAGTCGGCGTTCAGGGCGACATAAGGGCCTACAAGGAGACGATAGCGGTTCGTGTGGTAGAAAGCCTCGACGGCATGACTGCCAACGCGATGAACGTCCCATGGGAAGCCCTTCAGAAGATAGCCTTCAGGATAACGAGCGAGATTCCAGAAGTAGGGAGGGTGCTCTACGACATCACAAACAAGCCACCGGCGACAATAGAGTTTGAGTGAAAGCCTTATCTACTTTGACAACGAAGTTAGAGCGGTGGGAGAATGGGTGAAAACGTAGAGGTCGTTGAGGCGGTTTATGAGAACGGTGTGCTGAAGCCGCTTAAGCCGCTGAAGCTCAAGGAAGGGGAACATCTGGTGATAAAGCTCTACCGGAAGGACATAGTTGAAAGAACGGAAAAGTTCAGGAAAATACTCTCTCCCGAGAACTTCAAAGAAAGCCCTGAAGAGTACCTCCAGAAGCTCAGGGAGGAGCGACTATGAAAGTCGTCCTCGATACCTCAGTTGTAGTCAATCTTTTTTCTGGTTTTTACCCAGATAGGTCACAAGTCGCCAAAAAGATCGCCAAGCTCTCGGAAATGGGCATCCTTGAGGTTTATGCTCCACGACTCGGAGAGTTTGAATTCGTATCGGTTTTATCCAGATTTCTTCCCAGAGAACTTGTGGAAGAAGCCCATGAGATATACCTAGAACTCGTTGCAGACTTTGTAGGGGAGGGGCTTTTATCCGATAAAATTCTCGAACTTGCATTTACGACTGGCCATCGCGTTCCTGACCTCTACTTCGTTGCGACTGCACAACATATTAACGCCCTTCTCCTAACCAACGACCGAAAAATGGCCGATATGGCCAGATCCGTTGGTGTGAAGGCCTTCTACCTCGCTGAAGAGGCCGACGAGTTTTTCAAGCTTGTGGGGGTGGATGGATGATAGTTATAATGGATAACAGGGGCCAGTACGTCCACAGGATTTGGAGAACCCTTCGCTACCTCGGCGTCGAGGCGAAGATAATCCCGAACACTACTCCCCTTGAGGAGATAAAGGGCATGAAGCCGAAGGGGATAGTATTCTCCGGCGGCCCGGACATCGAGAAGACCGGCAACTGCTCCGCGATTCTGGAGCACTACGACGAGTTCAACGTCCCGATACTCGGGATCTGCCTCGGCCACCAGCTCATAGCGAAGCACTTCGGCGGAAAGGTCGGGAGGGGAGAGAAGGCAGAGTACAGCCTTGTCGAGATAGAGATACTCGATGAGAACGAGGTCTTCAAGGGGCTCCCGAAGAAGCTGAGGGTCTGGGAGAGCCACATGGACGAGGTCAAGGAGCTTCCACCCGGCTTTAAGCTCTTAGCTAAGAGCGAGACCTGTCCCGTCGAGGCAATGAAGCACGAGAGCCTCCCCATCTACGGCGTCCAGTTCCACCCGGAGGTGGCCCATACCGAGCGAGGTGCGGATATCTACCGCAACTTCGTGGAGCTCTGCGGGGAGCTCTAGCCATGGCCGGCACCCGTGTTTACGTATAGACATTGCAAAAACAAAAACTTTTTAAAATTTTATCCCTTACTTTTTCTGGTGATATCTTGGGGCACACCCTCTACTACACCACCCGCGTTGAGAAGTGGGGCGAGTTCAAGGAGTTCCTCCAGAGGGTCTGCGAGGGAGTAGGTTACTTCTTCGAGGTCAGCGGTGAGTGCGTCACCGTAACCCCCGACTGTCCCCTCGTGGAACCCCTGAGAATACCGAGGGATGGGGAAGGTTTCGCCAAGACGAACCTTGTGGAGCCCTGTCACTCGATTTATCTCCTCGTGCTTCACTCCGTTTCTTCCTTCGGCTCGGTTGAGGTTTGGGAGGACTCGTAAACCTCCAGTACCCTCCTGGGAACGGCACCTTTGAGGGGCCGCTCCTCCACGAGAACCTTCACCACTGCCCCAACTTCAACGCCCTCAGCCCCCTCAACCCAGTACGTCCCTGGCCTCACGTTGGCGCTCACGTCGTCGTGGGTGCTGATTCTCACAAGGTCGCCCTTGATTTCCTCGATAACGCCGTACGTCCACTCCCTGCCGTAGCGGGAGCGGAAGACGTGCCGGAAAAGGCCCACCGCAACGAACACCGCCACGAGGTATCCGTAGAAGTAGTAGACCCCCGAAGCGTAGCGCCTGAGGAGAATGTAGCCCCCGTAGGAAAGCACCGCTATAAGTGATAAGCCGTAGTAGAAGGCCCTGTAGGGCTCGTACTCTATGAAGAAGTTGCAGTTCTGCACGAGGATTGAGCGCATGTAGAGGAGGTAGAGCGCGCTGACCACAACGAACAACCCCGAATCCCCCGCGAAAACCGTCGCAAGGCCGACGAGGAGGTACGCCATGAAAGTGAGCTGGAGTTTGAGGCTTAGGAGCTCGTGTATCGTCACCTTCTTCCTCACGAGCCTCGAGATTATCCGAATTCTGGGCGGTTTTTCCCTCGGTCTGGGGATAATGAGGGAGTGTATAAACTCAAAAGCATCCCTTCCCGAGCGTTCCACAAGCTCCCCCAGAGAGTAGAGGAATTCATCAACGGCCATGATTTCACCTCTTCAGCAGGTCGTTCGCACCCTGCTCACCGAGCAGCGCCAGCGCGGTGTCCTCGTCGAGGTAGAAAGGCACCTCATCAAGGTTGCCAAGGGAATATGTGCCGTAGGAGATGCCCCACACCTTGTACCCCGTTACTTTGTTGCCGCTCCCCGCGTAGTAGTCGAGGAAGTAGTAGTCAGCACTGCTCACGTCCGTAACCGGGAAACCCAGCGTTAGCATAAGGCTCAACAGCTTATTGTCGTAGTTCGCGTGGGGTATCATGAAGCTGACGAGGCCTATCGGGTAGTACTCATCCCCGTACTTGTAGTTCATCTCGTCCTGCATGGCGTGAGCGAGGGCAACGTAAGCGTCGTGGTTCTGGTCGCTTCCCTCGAGGCGCTCGAAGAACGACCAGCCGTCCGTTATTCCAAAGTAGCGCTGATCAAGGAGGCAGTCAATGAGGGGCTGGATGTCGTAGGCCCTCGACGGGAGTACGGCCCCGTTTGAAGACACGGGTATCTGCTCGACACTCCCCGTTGAGAGGGAGATGCCGCTGAAATATGAAGAGTCCTCCAGGGAGATTCCGTTGCTTTGGGGATATTTCCTGATAAAGATGTAATCGTAATATGGCCGTCTATTGGAGTTGTCACTATCCGTGACCAGGTACAGGTACCTAAGGGGCTGGACGTATGTGCGGCTGTAAGTATCGTCGTTCCTTCTGGTTAATACGTTCCCGTTTTCGTCGAGTGCATCTCTAAACGCCGCATCATAGTACGACCCTCCTTCCACCATGATGGCCTCGTATACATGGTACGTCTGTACATCGGCCCTGCCGCTGTCCCCCAACGTATAATAACTCCACCACGGTCTGTGAACCGCAAGACCATCACCGCTGCCCGAGTAGTCATCCGTAAACAGCAGCATGTAGCCACCCGAATCGTAAACCCCAATACCGCTGTCCCAATCCTGGTTTTTGTCGCCCTTCATCCTGAACCTCACGGCGTAGGAGCCAAAGTATCCAATATCCGTGGCCGTTCTTATTGCTTCCACATTGTTACCGCCATCAAAGTAGAGTTCCCCACTGGAAATCAAGGGGGTTCTCTCAACGCTGGCCCACTTATCGTCCCACGTCCCGTCCTCAAAGTCGTCGAAGAATATGAAAACGTCATCACCGTTGCCCTTGGTCGGTGCCCCTGAGCCAAAGTAGAGTGAGTACGTTTTGGATTCCCCGTTTGTTAGTGAGTCTCTGATCCATATAAGCGCCTTCTCGTTGGTCGGATCCCAGTACTCAATCCAGAAAGGAACGGGGTTGCAGTCCTGGTCATATATCGCAATGCTTGCCCCATTTTTAAATATGTCCGAATTGCCATCATTCCCAGCGTGCTGGAAGAGGAAGTCTACGAGCGACCCGTTGGCTAATTTGGATGAGGAAATGAGTATGGGAATCTGGTAATCCGAGAGATCAACGCCCATCCCATTGGTGACCGTAAGATTAAAGCGATAGTTCAGAGAGCTGCACCATCCCAGGCTTCCTAGGGAAGTATTCCCGAAGACGAGGACTCCCATGTCCCCCTCATTAAACACCCTACCGGGATCCACGGAAAGCCCATTACGGGTCGTGTTGACGATTATCGGCCTGGTAGTGACGTTGGGGTCACCCTCCTCAAGCACGTACGCGTCGGCACCATCAACGTAAGTGCTCCCGAAGAGTATCTTACCTGCCTCGGGTACCTGGGATAGTAGGCCTATGTAGTGATCCGATGAGGAGGAGCCGTTTCCATTGAGCACTTTGAAGGGCGGGGCCAGTTCAGGGAAGGAATACTCACACGCCCTCACGGAGCGCTGATACCTGCCCCCCGTCATGGCCGAGAACACCGGGTCCTCAAGACCCCTTATGTCTACGGTGGAGTAGGCGTAACCACCTGAGGAAGGCACCGGGCCGGTGTAAACCACCTTCCCCGAGGCGTCCGCTATGGTCACTTGGGGAATCCTTGCCTTTATTACGACGGTGAACGCATCCAGCGGTGCCACCTCAAGTTCAAGCGATGAGAGGATGTCCGAGGTGGAGGAGAGGGTGTACCCCTGATTCTGGAGTAGTGTCGTTACGTTCGACAGCCACACCGCTATAGTCTGGTCTTCAATTGTTCTGCTGAGGTCGTACCCGGTGATTGATGAGGAATTGCCAGTGAGGATTAGGTCTGCTATGGTGTTGTTGACCATGTAGTTCGGGCTTATGAACCTTCCGGTGACGGCGACGTAGTCCACAACGGCCACGACGGCCCTCTTGCCCGAGATTTCCAAGGCCTTTTGAAAATCGAGGTCGAGGAACGTTACTACATTGTAGGTTCTCTCAACCTGCGTTCTCTCGCTCTGGGCACGGATGATCTGAGAGGAGACGTCCTCATACGTAGCCAAGAGAAGCAGCATGGGGATTAAAAGGACGAGAACGGCCGAGTTAAGGAGGAATCCTCTCCGCTTCATCAGCCCTCCCTCCACACGCGGAGCGTTATTTGAACAGGCTGGAAGAGACCTGGGATATTACCCATCGAGGCGAAGTCAATCTTCACGGATTCCGGTAGCTGCACGAGTATTGGACTATCCTGGGTTCCATCACCACCGAGATTGTTGAAGAGCCTCACGAGGGCATCGTCAACCGCGTAGATATCCCTTCCGTCGAGGAGTTCCTGGGCCGTAACGGGACAGTAGGGCTCGTCCCCCGCGGTAATGTAGTGCGGGTTATCGTCACCATCCCAGTAGTATGTAATGTTGTATCCACCGCAGCCATCGCGAATGAACTTGGGGAAGACGTCGCCATAGCCGGCGTAGCCCTGGATGAAGAAGTTTATAACCGCCCTGCTCTCCCCCTCTCTGAAGCCATACTGGTTAACATCCGAGCTCTCCGCCACGTACGTATTGGTCTGACCAGGGATCATCATGTCGTCATTAAGCCTCGAGTAGGCCGCCCTTATCATGTAGATGTCCGAGTAATTGTTGTATATCACCTGACCGTTTTCCGAGAGGGTCGTGTAGGAGGAGGGTGTGTACGTTGTGAACTGGATTGCGGTCCATACGTCCACGTACCACGGATCAGCCACATCGGGGATAACGTAATCGAAGCTCATTCTCTGATACCTCACCCCAGAGGATGGCCCGCTGTACTGTATGTCCCCATAGTCTTTGAATATTGAAAGGGGAATCGAGTACCTGGTGGTCACAGTAGTTGGGATGTAATTGATATCAATGTACGATTCGCCATCACCATAGAGAACCCTGAGGCGGCCAGTAGTGTCATACTCAAAACGCCTAGTGCCCGGATTCCACCATGAATCCAACGCAATCACAATGCTGAAATATGTCCTGGAGAGCTCGTCAAGGCTGAAGCCGTATGATGCCAGGGCGTTCTCTATTTCCTCCGCCGTTATATCCGTGGTGACCTTCCCTGTGGTACTGACAGTTTTATGGATAAGCTCGTAGTAGTTTGAACCGAAGGAGTAGTACACCCTCACGTCCTGAACTCCCTCTGTAACGAGGTGGAGGGCTATTGAGGTTAAATTACCCGGAACAAATAGGGCGTTAAGGTAGTATATCCCTGCATAGCTCTGCACGTGGTAAAGTTCCCCATAGCGCCTTGCGGGGTCAAATATCGCGGAGTTGGCGGTTCTCGTCCGATACTGAACCGCCATAAGGGAACCGCTACCGTAACCCATCTCCTGACAGTAATTATTTGATGGAGAAAACACTGCCGTCAGGACGTTGTCCCCTCCCTGGAGGTAATCCTGTATATCCGGGTGGTATCCGGCACTTAAAGGATAGCCGTTGAGGGTGAACTGGGAGTTCTGGGCCCACGTTCTTTGAACCAACCTTATGTCCGCGGATATTGGCACGGCATCTCCTGGGAGTCTAAAGTGACTATTGACCCGTAGCTGGTTTGAGTAACCTCCATTGTAGAAGCACCCTGCCACAACTCTCTGTATGCCGAAGATGTCGAACCGCTCAAACGTAACCTTCGTCAGATACGCTCTCGCCATGTAGCCCCTCGGCGTCTGGTTGTAGGCGTAGCCGCTCATTATGAGGGTTGCGGGGGAGACATCGAAGGCCCTCGAGTAGTTGCTCCCCACCTTTCTTAAGTACGGGCTCGTGTAGTTGTTTATCAAAAGCTCGTAATTGTAACCCTCAAGGCTTGTGTTGAGGAGGTATCCAAGGATTATCTCGGCCTTCCGGGTGAGGTTCTCACTGGGATACACCTCAGCGGTTGCCCAGTAAGTGGCGGCTATATCAAGGGGACTCATCTCCTCCGTTACCAGACCACTCACGAGAATCCTCTGGTCCTTCCAATCATCGAGGACCGTCTGAGGGACGAGCTCCTTCAATGAGACGGTTCTCAGAGTTTTTAGAGTATCTTCAGCAAGGTACTTCTCCTGGTTCCGCTGGTAAGTTGAGTAGACGGCGCTGTTGCTCTCCACCACAAGGGCGCCGGTGATGAATATCGTGACCAGTAACAGGGAAAGAAGCGCATCGAGTGTAAACACAAACCCTCTTCTCTTCATGAGTCATCCCACACCCACAGTTTTATCATGAGCGGCTCGAACTTCGGGACGAGGATCGGGCCAAGAACACCGTGATCCGTCATCGTAAGCGGGGCATCAAAGTTGTTTTCAACGAGCCATACCTCAACGACCTTTGAACCGCTCTCCGTGTCGAACACATCGAAGACCGAACTGAGCGGAACCTTAACCGATGTTGAGTTGCCCTCATAGAATGCAGAACGGACCTCATCGTCCTCACGCCACGTGAGTGAGGCTTTGAGCACGTTGCTTGACTCACCGCGCCACACCATGAGTCCCTTGCTCACGCCCCCGTCCACTACCACGAACGTGGCGTTGCCGTCTCCTGTGGTTGTGAATTCGAAGAACCCCTGGGCCGGCACATTTTGGACTAACTTACCCGCTATAATCCTCGTTGTGTTCTGAGGGAGCACTATCGTGGAGTTGTAGCGTCTCAGGGCCAGAGAGAGAGTTCTCTCCTGATACTGAACCCATGGGGAGCGGGCCCTCGAAGCGTTGACCGTATTTGTATCGGCAACGCTACCGTTGACGAGTATGAGGGACGACGTTGGGGTGGGAAGAAAGCGAGGGAACGTGACGTTTGAGAAGGCACGGAAGTTGGCCCCGGAGTTGCCCTTCACCGTTAGCTTAACCTGGCCCTGACCTCCTATGTGGAGCTCGCACACGCCGTTGTCCTCCGTGAAGGAGTAGTGGTAATTGCTCTTCTCATCAACGAGCACTATCTGGACGTACGACCCGCTCGGAACCGGATCGGCGGGGTTATCGTTGTCGGGTATAACATCAACGCGCTCGTTACCCCCCGTGAGAACCTGGGCAGGGTCAATCGTTATGAACTCAAGGACATCACCCGGATCAAGATCCAGCGCCTGACCGTAGGGAGAGGGTTCACCGTTTAGCTTAACGCTGTCGCATTCAACCTCAAAGGCCCTGTTCCCGCTGTTGTCCGTGGCAAGGGCGAACTTTATGTTGTCAAAATCCCCCGTGAGGTCGGCGTATATCTCCTGCGCAAAGGAGCCGTTTATCGTGACGTTAACCACGGTGAGGTAGATGTCCATTTGAAAGTCCTTCCAGCGGCTGAGGTTGTAGAGGGATGCCTGGAGCGCGGAGGAATTGGAGAAGGAGGTGATAAGGGCCTCGATCTTGTCGTAGTCGAGGGCGTATGAGTAGTTCTCGCTTCTGAGCCCAACGACCTTCACACTTGCCGGGTTCTCCTCCCAGTTGACCGGATTGCCGGGGCTCTTGACGAGAACGTCGAGCATGCTGTCCGCTATGTTGGCCCTGTCGTACCAGTCAATCACGTTGGTTATTTCAGCCTTTATCATGTCGTTCGTGTTGAGTACGACTCCCACGACCATGATGACGAGGACCACGGAGAGGAGCGCGTCCATTGAAAGGAGCTGGGCCCTCCTCATCCCCTCACCACCCGAACGTTAACCACTATCTCGCGGTTAGAATAGATCAGCTTTGAACCGCTCTTTCCCGCGTTCGTATTCCTCGCAACGTCCTCAACTATAAAGCTCTCCATCAGGTCGGGGGCACTCGACGGCAGGGCCGTGGAGGATACGAAGGTGAGGGTTATGTTAACCGTCGTGCCGTTGTCGCTCACCGTCATGTTGACGAGGCCGAGGTGGGGGTTCCCGCTGATGTTCGAGAGGAGGGGGTTTAGGATGGTGTAGGGGCTCTCGTTGTACGCAACCCCCACGTTTATGTAGTCGGCCGCGTGGGAGGCCGAGGCCCTGACGTAGGCCGCCACTGACACGGTCCTGTTCTCGTTTAAGTAAGCTGGAACGACGACGGCTATCCCCGCCATCACAATGGCCACTATGAAGAGGGTCTCAATGGCCGTCTGCCCCCTACGGCTCAATCTTAACATAGAGCTCGCCTCCCGTTACGTTGGCAACCATCCAGAAGTCCCGCTTCGAGTCGTCGAGGGTCACGCTGGAGTCCATAAGGGGTACGGTGGAATTCTGGACTATCGAGTAGCCTTTCCCGCCGATGGACGCGTTTATAACTATCCTGTTCCCAGTGGAGTTGAAGGTGACGGTAACGCTATCACCGCTCGCTATTGTGAAGGGGAGCGTAACCTTCTTCCTGAAGCCTTCTCCAACGGCGTAGACCTTAGCGGCATGGTCCCTCACGGTTATGGAGAACGTCTTCACCTTCGCAAGGCTGTCGAGCGTCTCGGCATGGGCCACCTCGCTCGTGGAGAGGTAAACTATGTTGGTGATCGTGAGCATTACAAGGAGCATCGCGAATAGAATATCCAGACTGAGCTGGCCCCGACCCATATCATCCACCCGGCTTAATGTTTATTCTTATCGTTGCGTTCTGGAAGGTCCAGTTCTCGGGGGCGCTGGGATTCCACTCCACCACTATCGTTATCATAGAGGGCAGCGAGCCGGGGGAAAGCGAGAGTCCGTAGAGCGTGGTGCCGTTTACCGTTATGCTATCCGGAAAGACCGTCGAGTTCGTCGTGATGTCTTTTTTGTAGAGTGCCTCACTCCAGAAGACGTTCCTCCTGGTGGTGTTCGTCTCGTTGAGGTTGAGGGTCGGGTTAGAGGGGTTTATGATATCCACATACGTGCCGTTGAGGTATGAGAGGAATACCACCATGCTGGAATTCGTGCCGTAGGCCTTTTGGAGGGTGCTCTGGTCGTTGAGGTAGCGGAGGTGAAGGTAGGTGGTGGCCTTTGAGCCGGGCCCCTGAGCGTAAACCTGGGAGATGGTGTTGGAGATGGCGTTTGCCATGTGTTTGGCCTCTATACTAACCTGAACCCTCAGGGTATCAACGGATGCAGAGTTCTGGGTGAATGTAACGTTGTTGACCGAATAGACCAGCAGCACAAGGAATATCGCAAACACGAACATGAACTCCAGCGAAACCTGACCTTTCCTCATTCCTCTCACTCCCATACCTAACTCGCCCTCAAATTATTTAACGTTTTCACCGGGAGCTTCCTCCGGGAGGACGTATGCCACGGTGCCCTCCTTTCCCCTCTCAACGCTCACCCCGAAGTAGTCGTAGTTGAACACCTTGAAGCCGTAACTCCTGGGATCGAGGGCGTACTTTTCAACGAGGCCCCGGAGCTCATCAATGAAGAACTGCCCGAGCTGGTAGTAGCGGAAGTCAAGGCCGTTCTTTCCCACGTCCCTCACGAGCAGAAGGAGGGGTATGGAACTCAACCCCACGAGCACCCACGGCTGTCCGTACAGCACGGTCAGTATGAGCGTTACGCCGAAGGTTACGCCCCACAGGGCATAGGCTATCCTGACAAAGGTTCTCAGCTTCTTCATCTCCCCTACCTTGCGCTCCCAGATGTCGAGGAGCGCTGGATTGTAGAAGTCAAACGCCGTGTGCCTCTTTCCCTTGGCAATGCGCTTCCTTATGAGGTCGTCCCAGTCATCGTTGTAATAGATTACCTCCCCCCTGTTCCGGGCGCGCTCGGCATCTATGGAGGAGATTATCCTTATCATGTCCTCTGCGCTTTCGTGGGCTATATGGGAATAGACGGACTTCTCATCGAGGTCGAGGGCCACCTCCACAGAATCCCTGATGCGCTCACTCATCCTCCCGCCTCCTCAAACGCTTAACAACGCCCTCGACGTCCGCATCAGGGAGGGTTTCCACCGTTCTCTCTCCGGGCATTCCGGGATAGACATCATCAAAGTCGGGGAGCCCCTTCAAAAGCTCCCTCTGCTTTACCTCCGCCTCCCTCTTCGCCTGCATGAACGAGGAGGCGTACCTCTTGGCGGTGAGTACTATCTCCTCTATGCTCCTGCTCTCGTAGATGCCGCTGAGCAGGGTAACCACCTCAACCTCCCTCTCCCTCGGGTCGGGGTAGAAGCCCCTAAAAATCTGCTTGCCCCTTATCTTCTCCGTGAGGTAGTTGAGGGCGTCAAAGATTTCGTTCGCCTTCAGAAGCTCCGGCGGGCCGTGGATCGCCACCAGACCGTAGAGGGCGGATTCGATGTTCGCCTCAAGGTAGAGGCCCTCGCTCTCAAAGGACTTGAGGATTAGACGCTCGAGGCTCTTGACGCGGGAGGCATCCTCCTTGGCGTAGCCCACTGTCGCGAAGCTGCCAAAGGCCTTGAGGACGAACTTGAGGTCGCTGCCGTCGAGGGTCTGCTCGCCCGGCACGTCGATCAGCGCCAGGAGGGAAGCTATGCGCTCCACTATGGTGTAGTTTATCTTCTCGTAGGCCTGGGTTATATCGTCACCGCTCTCGCGCAGCTTGTTGTTGTCTATCGCTATTATCGAGTCGGCCACCTTCGAGAGCTTGTCTATGGTTATGGCCGCGTTAATGGTCGGCCTTATGCCCTCCTCCTTCAGAGGGAGCGCTCCTATGGCCACCACGAGTGAATCCGGATACTCCTCCTTGAGGGCCTCCGCGAGGACGGGCGTTCCTCCCGCCCCTGTGCCCCCTCCAAAACCGAAGGTGAGGAAGAATATGTCCACGTCCTCCCGCCCGATTATGGAGTTTATCTTCCTCATCACCATGGGGAGATCGCGCCTCATGGACTCCCTGCCGAGTATGGGGTTGGCGTTGACGCCCTTTCCTCCCGTCAGGCTCTCTCCCACGAGGATTCTGCGCTCTGCCGGAACGTGCTTTAGGTACTCAAGGTCTCCCCTCGAGGTGTTTATGGCAAGAGTCTCAAAGTCAACCAGGGCGAACAGATCAGCTATCTTGGTTCCGCACTGGCCGATTCCAAGTATTAGAGCCCTCATTTATTTAATCACCCCACGATGTCCGCGGTGAGTTCCCTCACCTCTGCAACGCCGTCTCCGTTGTCGTGGAACTGGACGACGATGGCGTCGCCCTTCAGGTACTTTATCAGGCCGGAGTCGAAGAGGGTCCTTACGGCGCTCGAGGTGGCCGGCTCGTAGAGCACGAAGAGGACGTAGCCGTTCTCGTACTTTCCTGGGATGAGGAGTATTGAGTTCTCCGTGTAGTATGCCCTTCCCTCCACGTTGAGCATACCGTTCTCGATTGAGACGCTCAGGTAGGGGTTGTAATCATCGAGGTTGAAGTCGGAGTAGTCCGCGAGGACTATGTAGTTTCCATCCTCAAAGGAGTCGAATGCCTCGACGCTCGCGTTGGCGTCAAAGTAGCGGAGTAAATCGGCGCTAACGGCCTCGGCGTCGGTCTTCCTTCCGTCGGTGTAGACCACTGTGAACTTCTCCTCGCCGAGGAGGCGGGTGACGTCGTACAGGTTTGTCTTGGGTATGAACTTGAAGTTTGAGAGGTAAATCGTGGAGAGGGCCAGGTCCGGGACGCTCTCCTTCCTGGACTCCTCCACCAGTTTGAGGGTGTCGTCGTCGAAGTTGTAGCCGAATTCCTTGAGGAGCTGGGTGACCCTTATGGTCATCTCGAGGCTCTTCACACCCTCGTAGAGCACCACACCGTGGAAGACGTTCTCCTTGATCATGGGCCAGCTGCCGTCCTCGAGCCTCTGGGCGAGGAGCCACTGGACGTGCCCCTCAAGCTCGTTCTTCGTTGATATCGGGAGGAGCGCCTCCAGAACCTCCAGCGTGGTGGGAACGTTTGACGAGAGCATGGACGAGTAGTACTTCGTCCTCACGTAGGTACCCCAGCCGCCGTTGGATATGGAGAGAAGCCAGTTCTTGGCCGCTTTCACGTCCGGGTCGTCAGGACTCACACCGAGCGCCAGGAGGGCTTTGATGGCCAGGGCGGTGTCGAGGGGCTGTGGGCCGAGGAAGCTTCCCCACTCACCGTCCTTCCTCTTCAGGGACTTTATGAGCTCAATCTGCTCGGTCTTCTCCTCCTCGGAGAGCTCTCCAAACTCCGCCAGGGCCAGTATCGTGTATATGTGGGGCGGGTAAATCTGGCCGAGCTCCTTGGAATAGGCGGCATCAACGGGAAGACGACCCTTCATCCATTCAATGCCCCTCTCTATGGACGGGTCGCGGAAGTAGCAGAGCTTGAGGGCCCTGAGGGCATAGTAGGTCGCCTTCTCGTTTGAGGGGAAGCCCTGCGCGTAGCTCCATCCCCCATCTTCGTTCTGGAGGGAGCGGAGCATCTCACACGAGCTCCTGAAGGGGTTCTCCTGGGTCTCGCTTATCTTGTCAGCGCCGACGGAGAGCGCGAGGGTGGCGTAGGCGGAGGCCTCAACGATTTTGGTGTCGGAGTTGAGGAACGTGGGCTCGTCCGCCCAGTAGGTGGGGTCGGTGTGCCTCGCGTCCTCGAGGGATACGAGAATCTTGGCGGTGTCGAAGTTTATGTCCTCGTAGAGGACGACGAGGTAGGTCAGGAAGGCGCGCTCGCTCGGCTTGAGCTCCCCGCCGAGGAGAAGGCCCTTAATCTCGCCAAGCCTCTCGTCAAGATCGCTTGGGATGTACCCCACAGCGTGGTAGGCCATGAGCTTGAGGCCCTCAACCATGTAATCTGGAAAGCCGCCGTAGGAATCCACTCCCTCAACGTACTCAACGCCCGATGGGACAACGTACGACCCCTCGTAACGGTAGCCCATGCTTCCGAGGGCCCAGATCGCCATGACGCTAGGGTAGAAGGCACTCGCGGTTCCGGGCACGTAGCCCCATGCCTCCCCGTTGAAGGCCCCAACGAGGTAGTCAACGCCAGAATCGGCGGCGCTTTCCACGGGCTGGTACATCTCGCTTCCGGAGGGGTAGTGGCTGAGAGTGTAGGAGAGCGCGATTACAGCGTAGGAGGTGCTTATGACGTCGCTGGCCTGACCCTTCGTTCTCCCCCATCCGCCGTCAGGGTTCTGAGAGTCGAGGAGGAAGCCCGTGTAGTCATCTATGTACCCCGAGAGGTCCTCCACGGTTTTGCCCTCCGTGCTGACAAGGGCCATCAGCGCAAGGCTTACGTCCTTAATATCATCAGAAACTCCCTTTGATTCCTTGACAAAGCTGAGTGCATCCTCAAAAACGGGCTTTGCGGCCACGCTCGTGGTGGACACTAAGATAATCGCAATGACCATTAAAGACAGTAACCTCTTCATTTTTGACCCTCCCTAATTCCTATAATTGTACGCTTGCCATAAATAAGTTTTTCCTAACAATTCAAAAAGCAGAAAAAGGGAGGGTCAGTGTTTTATGAAACGGCCGTTTATGCCGGTTCCGTGGCTGTCGACGTCGTCCCTCATTATGAGAACGACCCTGCTGGGCTCGTACTCGTCCTCTATGTGATAGCCCGGAAGGTGCTCCACCAGTTCCTCGGCGAAGGCCTTTATCTCCTCGTGGCGAGGCATGTTGTTGATGGTGAGCCTGTTCCTTGAGAATCCCACGAACATGTAGGCTTTGGCCTCGACGAACATCGGGTTGGCGAGCTTTATCAGTTTGGCGTAGCCCTCTGGATTGTGCATGTTCTCCCCCTTGACGAGCGTGAGCCTTATCACCGTCCTAGTCTGTGCATCGCGCATGAGCTCGAGCGTCTCCTTTATCCTGTCCCAGCCGTCCGGAATCATGGGGACGTTAACGCGGTTGTAGGTCTCGACGTCCGGGGCAGTGAGCGAGACGTAGAGCTGGGTCGGGAGCTTGTCCTCGCGCTTCATCTCCTCAAGCCTCTCCGGAACGGTGCCGTTGGTGACTATGAATGTCGTGAAGCCGCGCTTGTGGAACTCCTCGACGAGGTCTCCCATGTACGGGTAGAGCATCGGCTCGCCGGACAGGCTTATGGCCGCGTGCTTGGGGTTCCACGCCTCCTCGAACTTCTTCATGTTTATACCGGGCATGCCCTTGTAGCCCACTATGAGCTTCCTCTGGGCCTTTATGCTCTCCTCGACTATGAAGGCCGGGTCGTCCCACGGTTCCGGCAGTTCGGTGCCGAGGAAGCCCTCCATGGGTCTCCAGCAGAATATGCAGTTGTGGGTGCACCAGGCAGTGACCGGCGTCATCTGCAGGCAGCGGTGGGAGTGTATGTTGTAGAACTTCTGCTTGTAGCAGAAGCGGTCGTGCTTTATACTCTCCTTGAGCCAGTGACAGAGCTTGACCGAGCTGTGCCTGCCCACGAGAGCGTAATGCTGCTTCCTGAAGAGGTTAGCCATCTCCTCGGGCATGTTCGGGTTGGACTTGAACGTTATCGCCATTAGCCTCACCTAATCTCTCTCTGGATTGAACTCGAAACAGGCTTTTAAAAAGGTGATGGGTCAGATGTGGTCATCAAACTCGGATGTACACTCCCGGATTGAGAAAAAATTCCATCTTTGAGTTTTCGCCATCCCCATACACATAACTGCCCCGGTTTTATCGTCGAAAAATAGTTCGGCAATCGCCAAAAGATTTATATAGCAAAAAGTTCCAATCGCCTCTCATGACCGAGTTAAAACCCACCTTCATGGTCAAAACCAAGGAGCGGGAGTTTGAGATTGACCCCTTCGAGTCAGGGGAGAACGCCGAGAGGGTCAAAGTCCGCTTTGTCCAAGAGGTAAGGCGCTACCACCTCGCGTAGGCGTTTATGAGCACTATTTCCTCGAAGAAGTACCTCTCACGGGCGGCCACCTTAGGGGTTAAACCTGCAGAATCGAGCTTTTCCAGCGTCTCTTCTACACCGGTTATGGAGCTCTGGACTATCTGGACGACTCCCCCGGGTTTTAGATAGTTGGGCACCTCCCCAATGAACCGGTCGAGGACTTCCCTACCCGTTTCACCGCCCACGAGGGCCAGGTCTATGGGCTCCTCAGGTTCACCCGGCAGGTAGGGCGCGTTGAAGGTTATGACGTCGAATTTTCCATCAACCCTCTCGAAGAGGTCGCTAACTCGAAATTCCACGTTACTAATGCCGTTCAGCTTTGCGTTTTCCCTTGCCATCTCCACCGCGATGGGGTTGACATCAACGCCGAGAACGTGGCGGGCCTTCCCCGCCATGAGGAGGGCTATTATTCCCGTCCCCGTCCCCACGTCGAGGGCCACGTCCCCCTCTCTAACCACCAGGTTCCTCGCGAGGAGGAAAGTGTCCTCGGCCGGCTCGTACACCTGGGGGTGGAGCTTTATTTTGAGGCCCTCGTACTCGATGAACATGGAGGGAAATTGGGGAAGGAAGTTAAAGCCTTTCCGATGGTTTGTGGACGCGCTTCTCAAACGTCACAAAGTCCGCCCAGGAGACGTGGGCTAAGAGACCGGCCTCAAGGTTCACGCTATTCGGAGCGAAGACATTTTCATCGTAGGTGTGACCAACCACTTCACCTACGAAGAAAGTGTGGTCGCCGTAGTCCCTCGAGTCAACGACCCTGCACTCGAGGTTGGCGGCGGCCTCCTTTATGCTCGGGACGGAGACCTTCGTTGAGGGGACCAGCGTGACCTCCATCTCATCCAGCTTTGGAGGGCCTCTCCTTGTCCCGGCTATCCAAACGTCGTCGAGCATCTCCAGTGTTGGCACGCTGAGGACAAATTCACCGTACTTCTTGATGAGGCCGTGGGTGTACCTTTTTGGCGAAACCGCAACGCCAACCATGAAGGGCCTGTGGGAAAGCACCGTGACCCAGTCCGCGGCCATTACGTTGGTCTCCTCATCTCTCCCGGAGACAACGAGGTAAGTGCGCATGGGATACATGAGCCTGTACATACCATCACCCATAAACCCTTCGAGGAAGAACGTTAAAAGGGTTGACTCCTGGACGCGCGCCACCAAACTTGCGTTTCGTTGAAAAACCTTTTCATAACATAAGGTTCGCATTTTGGTGACAATTGTTCAAAAATATTCGCCTATATCCCGTCATTATGCAGTATAATTCCCGGATATTTTGGAAATATACCAAAATTGTGTGGGGCATACTGTCGGTTTTTTACACGTGTTCACGGAAACCCTTATTAACGACCTTCATCACTTTATACATAGAAAGGGGGTGTTTGTAAATGAGAAAGTACATTGCAGTGGCGCTGGCCATCGCGATGTTCGCAGGGCTTTTTGTGGTTCCCACCATGGCCGAGAGGCCCGAGATGGTCAGGGTCGTGGTTCACATAGACAGATCCAGCTTTAATCCCGCGGGGGTTTTGAACCTCGGGGGGCACGTCGTGTACCAGTTCCGCCTGATTGACGCCGCCGTGGTTGAGGTTCCCTCCACCGCCGTAGGGAGGCTCAAGAGGCTGCCCGGCGTTGAGAAAGTCGAGTTCGACCATCAGGCAGTTATCCTCAAGGGCAAGCCTTCGGGGGCTGGGAAGCCCAAGCCAAGCCAGCCACCCCAAGAGGTTCCATGGGGAATAGAGCGCGTTAAGGCTCCAAGTGTGTGGAGCACAACCGATGGATCAAGCAACGGGGTCATCCAGGTTGCAATCCTCGACACTGGAATAGACTACGACCACCCGGACCTCGCCGCCAACCTCGCCTGGGGTGTGAGCACGCTTAGGGGTAGGGTTTCTACCAAACCGAAGGACTACAGAGACCAGAACGGTCACGGAACCCACGTGGCGGGAACAATAGCGGCCCTCAACAACGACATCGGAGTTGTCGGCGTCGCTCCTGGAGTCCAGATTTACGCGATTAGGGTTCTCGACGCGAGCGGAAGGGGTTCGTACAGTGACATAGCCATAGGAATTGAGCAGGCCATCCTCGGCCCGGACGGAGTTGCAGACAAGGATGGAGATGGAATAATAGCGGGCGATCCCGACGATGACGCGGCAGAGGTAATAAGCATGTCCCTCGGAGGCTCCGCCGACGACAGCTACCTCCACGATATGATAATCCAAGCCTACAACGCTGGAATAGTCATCGTAGCCGCCAGCGGCAACGAGGGTGCCTCAAGCCCGAGCTACCCTGCCGCTTACCCGGAGGTTATTGCCGTCGGCGCGAGTGACATCAACGACAACATCGCGAGCTTCAGCAACCGCCAGCCTGAGGTCAGCGCCCCGGGCGTTGACGTTCTCAGCACCTACCCGGACGACACTTACAAGACTCTCAGCGGAACGAGCATGGCCACACCTCACGTGAGCGGCGTCGTGGCACTAATACAAGCGGCTCACTTCAACAAGTACGGCACGATCCTTCCGGTTGGAACCTTTGACGACATGAGCAAGAACACCGTGAGGGGAATCCTCCACATCACGGCTGACGACCTTGGAAGCCCAGGATGGGATGTAGACTACGGCTACGGTATTGTGAGGGCAGACCTCGCCGTCCAGGCCGCGCTCGGATGAAAGCCCTTCTTTTAACCTTTTTTAGAAAAGAGACCTTGAGGAAAGGAAAAAGAGGGATTCACTTCTTCTTCCACTCGGTGTAGCCGCAGCGGCCGCAGCTCCAGCGGTCCTTGTGCTCGGCCATGAAAACTCCGGGACCGCAGCGCGGGCAGAACTTCTTCTTCCTCTCGACCTTATCGCCGCTGACGGCGTAGTACTTCCACTTCTGGGAGGTCTTCTTTCCACCCTTGGCCATACCATCACTCCTCCTGCTCCTCGCTTATGAAACCCTCTCTCCTGAGGACGTACTCGGGTTCAACCTCGAGCATCCTCTCCCTTGTCTCATAGACCTTGGCGTAGCCCTTGCTGACCCTGCTACCGAAGTTGCTCCTAATGTACTGTATGACGGTGGTGCCGGCGTTGAGGTCGAGCATGGCAACGAGCTTGCCCTTAACCTCCTGCCTGCTGGGAGTAGGCTCTCCCTCGTGCTCCACCTCGAAGTATATCTCGGTCCTGCCGAGCAGGGGGTTCTCCTTCTTCTCGATAATCCTAATTTCCATCGTAAACCACCTCCATTCTCCTGAGCATTTTCGCGAACTTAAGCTTTGTTTCAGGGGTTACCTTTATAAGCACTATGCCCTCGCGGGGCTGCCCGTAGACCACGAGCGCTCCCTCGGGAGCGTAGACGACGGCGGGGATGGCGGCCAAATCCTCCTCACCGCACACCTTTATGTGAACCCGCCTCCCGCGCCCGATGAGCTCAACGGCCTTTCTCATGGCCCTGAGGAGCGCGCCCGTTATCGTGGCGGGTGGATTGTTAACGGTAATTATTACCGCGTCCTCATCAACCTCTGGGGAATACCCCCTTCTCTCCGTCTTGTAGTCGTACAGGGCAAGGTGGGGCTTAATCCCGAGCTTTATAATGTTTTCCGTGACAACGTCCCCCACCGTTATGAGGCAGGGTGATGATTCAAACGCCTCTCGCGATTCCAGATACGGCAGAGGGATCTCCCCTTTAACCAGCCTACCCAGGGGAGCTTTAAGCTCCTCTCGCATCTCAACGGGAAGTTTAAAGTAAAACTCCTTCATGCTCATCTGACCCTTATGGCGTACTTGCCCTCGTACTTAGCTTGCAGAGTCTGGGCTATCCTTGACTCCTCGGGGTTCAGGATTATGACGAGGTCGAACCACTCGTCGCTGAGGTCCCTGCTGCCGCACTTGGGGCACTGCTCCTCGCGCGTGAGGTAGTGGCAGTGGCGGCACGCTTTGAGGGCCATCACGCCTCACCTTCCTTCTCCTTCCTCTTCTGCTTCGCTATCCAATCGGGCTTTCCAAGGCCCGGCTGGCGCATCGTCAGGCCAACCTTGTTCTCCCTCACTATCTTGCTCTTTACGCTGACTGCTATAATCCTCGCCCTGACCTCGTCGCCGAGCTGGAGTATCTGGTGGCTCTCCTTACCCACGAACTGCTTGTTCTTCTCGTCGAAAACGACGTAGTCGTCCATGAGCTGGCTTATGTGGACCAGACCGTCGAGGGGCCCTATCCTTATGAAGGCACCGTACTGAGTTACGTCAACGACCTCTCCCTCGACGACCTCGTGGAGCTCGGGGCTCCAGACGAGGACATCAAAGACGGCCTCGTGGTACGTTGCCCCGTCCCCGGGGACGATTACGCCCTCGCTGAGCTCCCTGACATCGAGAACGCTGAGCACGACGCCCTCGTCCCTATCGTAGATGCCCTCGTAGGCCAGCTTAAGCTCCTCCCTGGCGGCCTCCTTCGGATCGAGGGTGAACTTCGAGGGCGGAATCCTCACGACGTCCTTAACAGTGATGAGTCTGTACATGCCTTAACCTCCGAAAGTTATGAAAAGGAAAGAGATCACTCCTTCTTGCCAAACTTCTCCTTGTAGAGCTCGATGGCGCGAAGTATCTCCTTCTTGGCCTCTTCGGCGTTACCCCATCCCTCAACGGTGGTGGTCTTGCCCTGGAGCTCCTTGTATCTCTGGAAGAAGTGGGCTATCTCGTCGAGGAAGGCCTTGGGGATGTCGTCAATGTCCTTCCAGTCCTTGAAGTACGGGTCTTCGGCCGGAACGGCTATGACCTTCCAGTCCTTGTCTCCGCTGTCTTCCATCTTCATTATCCCGAGGGGCCTCGCCTCGATTATGGTGAGCGGGTAAACCGGCTCGCGCATGATGACCATGATGTCAAAGGGGTCTCCGTCGTCGTACCAGGTCTGCGGGATTATACCGTAGTCAACCGGGTAGAAGAACGGGCTGTAAAGGACCCTATCGAGCTTGAGAAGGCCCGTCTTCTTGTCAATCTCGTACTTGTTCCTGCTTCCCTTTGGAATCTCTATGAGTGCGTTAACAACCTCCGGGACTTCCGGTCCTGGCTCCAACTCGTGGAACGGGTTCATTTATATCACCTCACTGGCTTTTTAAAAACGGAGAATATAAAGTTAACCCACACCAAAGTTCAGGGGGGACTTTTTAAGCTTTGCTCATCCTCCCGGAAAGGCGCGGTAGAGGAAGTATGCGTAGAGGAGAAGGAGCACCACTCCCGTTTTTCTCCCGACCCTGTTGTTGAGCCGCAGGGAAACGGTTAGGAGGAGCATTACGAGCAGCGTAAGGGGCATTACGAAGGTTTTGTATGCGGCAGAAATGGGGATGGGCGCTATGAGGGCAGATACACCAAGAACCATGAGTATGTCCAGGATGTTGGCCCCTATAACGTTCCCAACGCTTATGTTCGGTATCTTCTTGAGGGTCGCCGTCAGGGAGTTGGCGAGCTCCGGGAGGGAGGTTCCTATGGCCACGAGGGTGAGCGCGATAACGGTCTCGGAAACCCCCAGGGTTCTGGCTATGATCACGGCGCTGTTGACGACGAGCTTGGCTCCTGCCACCACCACGAGGCCGCTGAGGAACATCACGACAGCTTCCCTCTTGGGGTTGCCCCCACTCTCCGGAACCTCCTCGAGTGTCATGTGCTTTTTGTAGAGGTAGTAGAGGAAACCGAGGTATATGGCTATGAGAACTCCCCCATCGAGCCTCGAAAGGGTTCCATCCATCATGAGAAGCCACGCGAGAAGTGTAACCGCGACCATGAAGGTGGAGTTTCTCCACGCGACCTCGTCAACGTTGAGGGGCATTATGAGGGAGCACAGGCCAAGAATGAGGGCTATGTTGGCTATGGCGCTACCGACACCGTTTCCAAGGGCCATATCCGGCCTACCGCTGAAAGCGGCCGTGGCGGAGACCGTGACCTCCGGAAGGGTGGTGGCCACGCTCGCAAGAACTAGAGCTATGAGGAACTCGCTAACGCCGAAACCTTTAGCCACGCGCGAGGCCGACTCCACAAAGGTGTCGCTCCCCTTGATGAGAAGGGCAAGGCCGATTATGAACGTCAGTACTACCACGAGCACCCCGATCCCCGGGATAAATAAGGGGGACGGTTTAAAAGGTTAACCTTCTTCCCCCTGGGGAATGCCTTCCATCTTTATGACGTAGTCAGCTGCATTTTGAAGGGCCACAGAAAAGCCGGGCTCGATGCCAACGACGACCACTTCCTTCCCAACGCGCTTCGCCTCGTTTACTATGGGGAGGAAATCCGCGTCACGCGTGGCCAGGGCTATGACCTCCATGTCGGAGGTGTATATAAGCTCCATTGCCTCTATGGCAACCCTAACGTCTGTATCGCCCGCCACTATGATTGGTTCAAAGCCCTGGTTCACTATGGCCTCTATGAGGCCCTGCGGGGCATACTGGTTCAGAACAACCTTGGCGATCCTCAGTCTCCCCACCTTCTCTATAGCCGCCTTCACATCCTCGAGCTTGAGGCCGAACTCCTTGCGGAGGATGTTTGGACCGTCCACTATGAGGCCCACCTTCTTCTCGGGTATCCTTTCCTCCCTCTCCTCGCCTGTTCTCTCCTCTCCCCTACGGAATATCCTGAACAGGGTCTTTTTCATCCTCTACCCCCCTGCTGAGGCGTTAGGAGTATTACGTAGTCGGCGCTGTGCTTGAGGGCGGAGCTGAAGCCCGGCTCAACCCCTATCACCACCGTTTCCTTTCCCTTCTCCTTGGCCTTCGTTATTAGGGGGAGGAACTCCGCGTTTCTGGTGGCGATGGCTATGACGTCTATGTGGGGGTTGTATATCTCCCTCATGGCCTCCACGACGAGTTTTACCCCCGTCTCGCCGGGAACTATGATCGGCTCAAAGCCCTGGTTGGCAACCGCCTCTATGAGGCCCTGCGGGGCATACTGGTTCAAAACAACCTTGGCCACCCTTATGTTGCCTATCTTCTCAAGCGCCTCCACTATGTCCTCCAGCTTCACGCCGAACTCCTTGCGTAGAATGTTTGGGCCGTCTATCAGGAGCGCAATCTTCTTACCGCGGCTCATACGCCGCTTAATCGTCGCAATGCTCTTAACTCCCTCTTTGGTTATCGCCATAATCCTTTCCCAGTTGCTGGGCATCGGCATCACCGCCGTTATCTCATAGAATTCTGAGTGAAAATATAAAAAGCTTTCAGTTCGCAGGGGTTTTTCCACCTATCATGGCCATTATCTTCCTGTGAAGGCGTTTTATCATCTCCCTCCTGTCCTCCATGAGGACAACGTCGCTCGAACCTATCGCCTCGAGGTTGAAGGAGAAGGGGCTCGGCAGCTCGTTCCTCTCGAAGACGACCTTGATCTTCCCGTTCCTCACCCAGCCCAGGAAGAGTTCGGCCTTTTCAACGTCCATCTTGTCCTCAATTATCTCGCGGTAAACTTCCCTGAGGAGCGGAAAGTCAGGGTAGTGCTCCTTGAGGACCCGGAGCAGAGTCACCGCCATTACCTGCTGCCTTCCAAGGCGCTTGCTCCTGCCGACGTACCTCCTAAGTATGAGCAGACCGCGGTTGGCGACGTGTCTGAAGCGCCTCTTAAGCAGTTCGGTGTTGTCCAGGGCCCTAATGAGAAGCGCTCGGAAGTCTTCTATCTCGAAGAGATCCCCAATCTCGGCCTCGCTCAGCCTCGCCTCCTTCGGAACCCTTAAGAGGAAGCCGTTGTCGTTTATGGCGACACCGACATTTACCCCTTTCCAGCGGCCAACGGCGTAGGCGAATGCCCTGCTGAGGGCGTCGTTGGCTCTCCTTCCGATCAGCGTGTGGAAGAAGTACTCGTAGGCATTCTCCTTCTCGACCTCCTCCACCAGAAGGGTCCCGTCGTCTGGAACCGTCGAATACCTCGCCTGCTCTCGGAAGTAAGCTATTATCGCCTTTGCTGCCCTCTCGTCTATTCCGTACTTTCTCATCACTCTCCTAACGGCATCCCTTCTGTTGAGAATGCCCTTCACCTCTCTCCTGAAACTCTGTATGTCGAGGGCCAAATCAAAGCTCAGGGGCAGCATCTCGGAGAACCATGCCGGAATGGTGGGCTTCGCTCCCTCTCTCGGAATTACATAAATCCTGTTGCCCCTGCTCTTCATGAACTCGTAGGTTCTGCCGGCGAGGACAAAGACGTCACCGGGCATGAGCCTCTCGGCGAACTCCTCCTCAACGGTTCCTATAAGGTTCTTGTCCATGGTATAGACTCTTATCTTCGCCTCGTCTGGGATAGTGCCAACGTTCATGTAGTAGATTACCCTCGTCATCCTGCCCCTTTTGCCAAACCTGCCGTCCTCAAGCCATATCTTGGCGTAGACTTTTCTGTCCTCAAGACCTTCGTAGCCGCCGGAGAGGTACTTCAGGACGCTCATGAAGTCTTCGAAGGGAAGCTCGTGGAATGGGTATGCCCTTCTAACCAGGCGGTAGGCCTCCTCGACCTCCCAGACCCTGTTGATGGCCATTCCAAGGATGTGCTGAACGAGGACATCTAAAGGGTTCTTCGGGATTTTAACCCTATCTAGCCTCCTGTTTCTTGCGTTGTGCGCTAAAACCGTAACCTCAACGAGGTCGTCCCTGTCGAGGGCTATGATGACGCCCTTGCTCACATCGTGGAGCCTGTGACCGGCCCTACCTATGCGCTGAAGGGCCCGGTTAACGCTCTTCGGCGATCCGATGAGAATCACAAGATCAATTGTACCGATGTCAATTCCAAGTTCAAGGGATGTTGAGCTGACAACACAAAGAAGTTCTCCCCTCTTCAGCTTCTCCTCGACATCTAAACGGACCTCTCTCGACAAGGAAGAGTGGTGGGCCTCTATCAGGCCCTCAAACTCTGGAAAACGCTTCTTAAGGTTGAAGGCCACCCTTTCGGCACCGCTTCTCGTGTTGGTGAAGATGAGCGTCGTCCGGTGCCCCCTTATCAGCTCCGCAAGGCGGTTGTAGAGAGCATTACTCAGAGTTCCGGCGTCAGTGTAGATTAAATCCTCCACAACGCTCTCGACCCTTATCTCCGTCTCCTTCGCGAAGGAGACATCAACTATGAGGCCAGGCCTTGGGGTTCCGTCGTCTTTGAAGCCGAAGACGAACTTGGCAACCTCTTCAAGCGGATGAATGGTAGCGCTCAGGCCGATCCTGACGAACTCGTTCTCGGCCATCTCCTGGAGCCTTTCTATGCTCAGCGCGAGGTGGGAACCGCGCTTGTTTTCCGCCAGCGCGTGAACCTCGTCAATGATAACGTACTTCACAGTCTTCAGCCTCTCGCTGAATTTGGGGGCGTTTAAGGCAATGGCAAGGCTCTCCGGAGTGGTTATGAGTATGTGAGGCGGCTTCTTCACCATCTTGCTCTTCTGGTAGCTTGAGGTGTCGCTCGTCCTTATCCCGACTCTTATCTCTGGCAGATCGTAGCCGAGCTCCTTGGCAACCTCCTTTATCTCAGCCAGCGGGCCCTCGAGGTTCCTCTTGATGTCGTTGTTCAAGGCTCTAAGCGGTGAGACGTAGAGAACGTAGATTTTATCCTCAAGCTTTCCCTCCTTTCCGAAGAGAATCAGCTCGTTTATGGCGGAGAGAAAAGCCGAGAGAGTCTTTCCGGAGCCGGTAGGAGAGGAGATGAGGACGTTCTCGCCCCTGTGGATTTCGAGAACGGCGTAGCGCTGGGGCGGGGTGAAGGTTCCAAACTTCCGCTTAAACCACTCCCTAACAGGATCGCTCAAAATGGAGAATATTTCCTCATCGCTGTACTCCCTCTCGGCCTGCCGTATCATAGTTGAACCCTCTTAAGTCGAATTAAAAACTTTTTGGTTTTGGAATTCAAACCGAACTCACGCGCCGTAGTGCATCCAGTAGTGACCCGAGTTCCCCAAAGTCTAGAATTTCCCCCTCCAATGGAACCAACACCCTGAGCTTCGAAGTATCGAACTTTCGGAGGAAGGGAGACACTATCTCCCTCGTCACGTCGTTCCCGTAGGCCCAGGGGCTGAAAGCTGGAAGGACTATAAGCTCCTCCCCCGCCAGAAAGGCCGGAACCTTTATCGTTGCCCCAACCTCATCCCTAAGCCTTATCGCGGGGTGTTCATGCCCTATTATGAAGCGCTCCCCCTCCTCAAGCTTATGCCCGTGCACGAGTTTCCATCCTCCCATTTCAAGGGAGTCAACGACCTCGACGCCGAGCCCCCTTATCCACGAAACGCCAACGTCGTGGTTCCCCCTAACGAGGATTATCTCATCCACAAGCCCGCTAATCCCCTCAAAGAATGCCCTGAGCTCCCTCATCTCCCTCCTGAAGGGCACGAAGGAGTGCTTGAGGTCGCCGTCTATGATGAGCCTCTTCGGCTTCTCCCTCCCAAGGAGGCCCTGGAGGGAAGAGATTAACTCATCCAGGAGTCTGGGGACGTAGTGGCCCTCCCGCACCATGGACTCCTCGAAACCGACGTGGAGGTCGGCTATCACGAGAGTATCCCCGAGCAGGAGGGCCTTCTCGGGGAGGAAGCTAACCTTCATGAGGGGAGAATGGGGAAGGGAGTTAAAAAACGTTACCTGTCCCCCTTCTTACTTTTCTCCCCTGACTTTTTGCCGAGGATGTGGCGGTAGTAGTACCAGAGGCCGCGCGTTATGTCCCTCAGCTCCACCATGGTGAAGGTCGTGGAGCGCTTGATGTAATCGGCGCTCTCCTCCCAAGTGTGGTTCTGGAGGACGCGGTGGATGAGTAGCTTCACCTGCCTCTCGTCGAGATAGGGCCTCATCCAGCCGTCGAGGAAGTACATCTTAACCACCTGCTTCACGGCATCCAGGACGGTGTCGTAGGTGAGAACCTTCCCAGTGAAGAGGTCGAGGCGCTTCTTTTGGACCTCCGTCAGGTAAACCGGATAGTCAACGGCCTCCTCGAAGGGGCTCTCGAAGAGCCAGCGCGCTATCTCGGGCTCGAGGTCGCGGTGGGTGTCGCCCAGCCACTCGAGAAGTCTTATCCTGAACTCGAAGTTCGCCCTCTTGACTATTTCCTTCGCCCTCTCGCTGAGGGGCTTTATCACTATCGCAGTGTACTCCCCGCTCACGGGGTTCCTGCTCGGGCTTAGGTGCACCACGGCGAAGCCGTTCCTCACCCAGAACCTTATCAGCTCCTCGCTCGCCCCGAAGCCGGAGCCAATCCAGTCGAGGCCCTTTTCCCTCGCCTCCTTCTCAAGGAGCTCAAGGGCCTTGCTTCCAAGACCGCGGTCCATCGCATCGGGGTGGGTCGCTATCCTAACGACGCGGTAGCCCTTGAGCCGGGCGAAGTCCTTCGCGTAGTGGTGCTTGACCATCATGTCGGGGATTATGTTGCCCCTTGGCTTGTAGCCCGAGGCCATCTTCTCGACGACCCTCTTGGGTATGCCTCCCTCCTTGGCTATCTGGAGGGCGGTCACTATCTTGCCGTTCTCGAGGCGGAGAACCCTCGCCTCGTGGTGGGGTGCATCCGCCAAAAGGGCCACGTCACTAGGCCGGTTCTTGTAGTGGGCCAGAACGTAGATTCCCACGAAGTTCCTGAGGTCGCCCTCACCGCCTCCCTCGAACCACTCGTCGAGGTCGGGCTCCTCGAAGAACACTGCCTTGCGCTTTATGAGCTCGTAGTCTTCCTCCGTCAGCTCAGCTGGTTCAGCATCGAGGAGGAGAACGTCGAACAGCCACCTCTCTATCGGATCGCCGTCGGCGTAGCGGATCGGCGTTGAGAGGTGAACCTCCCTAAATTCTCTCTTTTCCCTCGCCCTTTTGAGGAACTTGACGGAGAAACCCCTTCCCGCTCCCTCGTAACCGTGAACCGTGGAGGAGTATATCACGCGCTCCTTACCGATGTAGCGGTGGAGAACCGGCACGTGTATTCCGGCAGCCTCGTCGAGCACGTAAACGTCGGCCTTCTTCCTGTGGCCCTCCGTGGGCGGGTAGTACCTCAAACCTATCCCCTTGGCGTAGAGCTCCTTTATGAGGCCCCCTTCCTCAATGACCTTAACCTTATATCCAAGTCTCTCGAGGGCTTTTTTAGCGAACCTGAAGAGGCTCTGAACGTTCTCAAGCTCGGGGGCGGTTATGACAGCCCTGAACTTCTTCTTTCCAAGGGCGCTCGCGAGGCCTATTACACCAATCCCCACGGAAACGCTCTTACCCCTTCCTCGATCCGCGGTCAGGACGACCATTCCCCCGTCTTTTATTCCCTCCATGTTCCTTAGAACTTCCACCTGCCCCCTCGTAAGCGCCATCTCGTAGAGCTCCCTCGGGAAGAGACCTTCCTCCGGAACCCCTATGGCCTCCCTCTCGGGGAGCCTCGCCTGGCCCTTGTACTTGCCCGGCTTTCTGGTTGCCTTCCCCCTGTCCGCGTCCACGATGTATATCCCCCTGTGCTCCTCGAACTTGCGGATCAGCCTCCTGTTGAAGCGCTTCCTGACGTCGTCTATCGTGTAGGGGGGCGTAACGAGGCTCTTGTGGAAGCCCGTCCACATGTCCTTCCACTTCTCGAATGGGTGGGTGAGAACGAAGATCAGGCCGCCCCCGCGGACGGTTTCTATGATCCTCCCGAGGTCGTTTGGGGAGAAGTCGTAGCTGAGGTCGAGCACGAGCAGGTCGAAGGTTCTTCCCAGGATGTCGCGCGTGTACTTGAAGGGAACCGCCGTGACGTTAACCTTCTCCCCGGCGAGCAGGTCGAAGTGCTTCCTGAATTCCTCGTAGCGCTTCCTCCCGAAGGTGTCCTCCCCGAGGGCATCTGTGGCGTAGAGAACCTCCACCGTGTCTTCGCTCTCGTCCCTTAGCTTTCTCTCCGCGAGCTCCGGGAGGAGAGATGCCATCACGCCGGCGGCGGCGCCGCCGAGTATTCCGGCGAGCTTCGCCTTGTTCATACCCTCCCCCTGGAGGACTATCATCCTCCTCTGAAACCTCTCAATCGCCTGCGAAAGCGCGCTTTCGGTGAGCTTTAACAGTGAATCCTTAACCTTCTCGCCCTTTGCGTACTCTCTCACTTCCTTATCAAAGCGGACCTTGACGGTCACAGCCCTCACCTCCGGAATAAAGAGGGAGGGGGTGTTTAAAAAGGTAGCTAAGTGCACGAAACGTTGAGGGTTTTCTGAAGGGCGTCAAACTCATCGCCGGCCAAAGTTGAACGAAGGTTTTGAAGCACCTCGCAGGTAGCTTCATCGTTTCCCACGTACCCACGGGCCATGCGGTGAAACTCATGAAGAAGGGAGTAGGTATCGTTGACGGAGCAGGAAATGCCGGGGGAAGTTTCGCCGTCCTCTAGACCAAAATGCTTGAAAAGTTCAAACTTGTCCCCAAGGGCCCCCTGCAGGACAAGGATGATGAAAAGGGCGACCAGAATGGGCTTCACGGCACTATTGGTGTGGGGGAGCTTAGCCCCAAGGTTCAGTCCAAGGAGAAGGACGCCGTAGACTACGGCGCTTAAGACCACCCCCACCACCCAAAAACAAATTGAGGGGTCTTCCAGAGGAGTTAGGATGGCCATTTTAATGACATGTGCCCATCCCAGCGGGGGTGAAGGGGCAAAGCGAATCTCCGTGATGTTTACCCCCTCGTACTCTCTCGCAAGCTTGAGTTTAAAGTAATTGATTTTCACCCAGTAAAAATCGTCTTTTATCCTTCCCGGATCCCCTCTCTTCAGGGATTCCTTCAAGAGGGCGATACTGTAGTTCATATCCCACTCAGAGCTCCAAAGGATGTATTCATACCCGGGGCTGTAATGGCCAAGCCTTCCCGGAACTACCGCTTCGACATCCCCACCATCCAGACAATATCCGGTTGCGTTTTTTAAGAGGCCATAGGGTGGGAAAAGAGACTCAACCTCGAGAGTATACGGGGCAAGTCGGGTATCGCAGGGAAGGGACTTCAGACTCTCCTCAGCCATATGAAACGCCAGCCACTGCACCACCAGCGCAAGGGCAAGCACCGCAAGGAGCGTTACGGCAATTGACCTTCTTCTCATAGACGATCCTATAGAGTATTATTTATTACTCTTTCGCATTATGACGTGTTGGGAGTAGATATTTGAAAGTTTACCTTTGTTATTTTAAAACTCTTATTAAGACATGTTAGTAACCCTAAGTAATTAACCTAATATTCACAGAGAAATTTTTAAATTTTGGAAAGTATAATACACCCAGGTTACTACAATGTTCATGATTACGTTACGCAACCTGTGCAACAGGGTGTAGCAGAAGATGTGGAGCTGTGTGCTATATAAAAGGAACAATTGCAACATTCGTGAGTTCCAAACTGCAATGGCCAGAAAAGAGCTTCAGAAGGTCATTTCGTCATGGGTAGACCCCTGTGAGGATTGCTCCCTAAAAGGAGCATGTCAGATGTGTCGGGTGATTTCCCGCGTATTAAAGGACTCTTTCCATTCTTGTCCAGTGTGGAATAACGCTCTGGAGGGTGAAAGATGAGCGCATTGAAGACACAAATTTTGGAGGAGCTCCGTTACCTCACAAGGCATCTCGGTCTGAATTTTGTTTTAATACCCTTCATGACTGCGGTTCTGTACTGGATGGCAAGCCTGAATCCAATTCCGGCCGAACAGGTCATCGGCAGCCTTGGTATCTCACTACCCATACTCATCTCTCTATTTTTTAGTACTCCCGTTGCCCAGGAAAAACTGCTTGGGATTCATGAACTGCTCCTCAGTCTTCCACTTAGCCCATCCTGTATTGTCCTCATTAGGGCTGTCGCGAGTTTCGTGCTCGGCCTTGTGGGAATAATCTTTGGGGGAATCATAGGCTGGATACTCACAGTTCATTTAGGCAATCCCATAGGCGTGCATCAAATCGTCCTTGGAGTTATTATGGCTAGCCCCCTGCTGTTCAGCTTTACTTCCCTTGTAATCCTTACAACGTTCCTGCTGCATTCGCGGTATTTTGATATAGCAAAAGGCGGTATCGGGTTTGTTGCCTTTTTTGCCCCCTTGTATCTCCCCAAGTACCTCGGTGTGGGGCTTTCGTTGTCATCTGGACTCATAATCTCTGGCATTCTCTCTGCGACGGCTTTGCTGGTGGTGTATGGAGTGGTCAGGCACTTCGGGGAGCGCCTTGGTGAAAAAATGGTGGTTGTTTGAGGTGAGTCGTATGATAGAGATTGAGAATCTTAAAAAGTCCATAAAGGGAAAGAGGGTTCTCAAGGGGATTAGTTTTGAAGTAAAACCCGGAGAAATCCACGCTTATCTTGGCCACAACGGAGCGGGCAAAACTACGACTTTTCGCACCATTCTGGGCCTTTTACTTCCGGATTCTGGTAGGGTTCGCGTTTTAGGGGCAAATCCTGTCGAGAATCCCAAAGTTAGAGCCCAAATAGGATACCTTCCAGAGTATGACTTACTGTATCCTAACCTCTCCGTGTGGGACAATTTAAAGCGCTATGCAATGCTCAAGGGATTTTACGATGAAAAAGAGCTCAAAGAGTTGCTTGAAATGTTTGAACTTCGTGAATATTCCCGGAAAAAGGCATCTACCCTCTCAAGCGGCACGCAGAGGCGGGTGGGGATAGCCAGGACATTCATCGGGAAGCCCAAAGTGCTCCTGCTTGACGAGCCGACCAGGGGGCTTGATCCTGCTTGGAGATTCAGGTTCAAAAGCCTCTTGAGAGAATATGCAAAAAAAGAGAACGCTTCCGTGCTGTTTTCAACACACATCCTGAGCGACGTTGATGAGATGTGCGACAGACTTACGGTGATTAAGGGCGGACGTGAGGTGTTCAATGGCACTGTTTCGGCGTTCCGGAAGATTGCCCCAGCGAACAGAAGAGTCATTATAAGGGCCAGAGAAGTCGAAAGAGCAGTGAAAGTGTTGAATGAAAAAGGCTATTCTCCAGAGATAGTCAATGAGTACATAGTCGTCCAGACCGCGGAGTCGGCTGAAATCAACGGATTGCTGATAAGTAATGGAATAACAGTGGAGGAAATAAAACGCAGAGAAGTTAGTTTGGAAGAAGTCTACGCCCTTCTGCATAGTTGAGGTCTTTTCATTTACTCAATTTTTTGTTTTGAGTTGTATCTCGATACACATCGAAACGCTAAGCTTTTATACGAAAAGGCCCTACTTTGTTCGGTGATTCTAAATGGCGAAGGGTCTGACCGAGAAAGACCTCGGAAAGTTCAAGCTCGTGGGAAACGTAGCAGTGTTCAGAAGAAAGCTTGTTTTCCAGGTGACAGAGATAAACGTTGAAAAGGACGACTACTTCTCAAGGCTCTACCTCTACGACGGCAGAAGGGTTAAGCCCTTCACCTCCGGAAAGAAGGACACCAACCCACGCTTCTCACCGGATGGTAAGCTCGTAGCGTTTACATCGAAGCGCGATAAGGAGAGCAAAGAGGCAGAACTCTACGTCATCCCCACGGACGGCGGCGAGGCGAGGCTTTTAGCTAAGTTCAAGTACGGAATAAGGAACCTCCGCTTCACAGAGGACGGGAAGGGCATAGCGGTCGTAACTCAGATAGACATAGAGAAGAAGCCCAAGGATGACGTCCACATCATCAAGGAGCTCCCCTTCTGGTTCAACGGCGTCGGATTTGTTTACGGGAAGAGAAGCGTCGTTTATCTCGTTGACGTCGAGAGCGGAAAGAAGAAGCGTATAACACCTAAAAACCTCGATGTTGGCCAGATCCGCTTCCACAAGGGCAAACTCTACTTCACCGCCCAGGAAGACCGCGAGAGGAAGCCAATGGTTAGCGACCTCTACGTTCTCGAAGGGAGGAAAGCCAAGAGGCTCACGCAGGGCAAGTGGAGCATCTCAGACTTCATACCGCTGGAAGACGGAACCTTCATCCTCAAGGCCAACACGCGCGAGCGCGGAATACCAACGAACACCCACATCTACCACTACAACCCTGAGACGGGAGAAATGAAGAAGTTGACGAGAGACCTCGACAGATCAGCCTACAACTCCCTCAACTGCGACGTTAGGGGAGCCCAAAGGGCCGAGCTCGTCTTTAGGGATGGCTGGGTCTACTACATAGCTACCGACGGCCCGAGGGCGAACCTCTTCAGAGTTAACCTCGACGGCAAGATAGAGCGCGTTATCGGCGGAGACAGGAGTGTCGAGAGCTTTGCCATCGGAGACTACATAGCTTTCACCGCCCAGGACGCGGTTACGCCGCTTGAGCTCTACATCCTCCGCGACGGAAAGGAGAAGAAGGTAACCGACTTCAACGGCTGGATTAGGGGGTACACTCTCTCGAAGCCGGAGCACTTCACGGTTAAAGCCAGCGACGGCGTTGAGATTGATGCGTGGGTTATGAAGCCGGTGGACTTTGAGCCGGGCAAGAAGTACCCAGCCGTTTTAGAGATCCACGGCGGACCGAAGACGGCCTACGGCTACTCCTTCATGCACGAGTTCCACGTTCTAACGGCTAAGGGCTTCGCGGTGATATTCTCCAACCCACGCGGAAGCGACGGCTACGGAGAGGAGTTCGCCGACATAAGGGAGCACTACGGGGAGAGGGATTACCAGGACATAATGGAGGTCGTGGACGAAGCGGCAAAGAGGTTCGACTTCATAGACCCCGAGAGGATAGGGGTAACCGGCGGCTCCTACGGCGGCTTCATGACGAACTGGATAGTCGGTCACACCAACCGCTTCAAGGCCGCGGTGACCCAGCGCTCGATATCGAACTGGACGAGCTTCTTTGGAACGACGGACATCGGCTACTTCTTCGCGCCCGACCAAGTTGGTGGCGACCCGTGGAGCAACACCGAGGGCTACTGGGAGAAGAGCCCGCTGAAGTACGCGCCGAACGTCGAGACTCCACTCCTCATAATTCACAGCATGGAGGACTACCGCTGCTGGCTTCCTGAGGCCCTGCAGTTCTTCACCGCTCTCAAGTACCTCGGCAAAACCGTCGAGCTCGCCCTATTCCCAGGTGAGAACCACGACCTCAGCAGGGGCGGGAAGCCGAAGCACAGGGTTAAGAGGCTTGAGCTTATAGCCGGGTGGATGGAGAGGTGGTTGAAGGGGTGATTTTTCTCTTTCTTTACTCTGGTGGGTAAAGTGAAAGCTTAGAGAGCTTAAGCTCTCATGCTGATTTTCTTTTCATCATGAGCCAGATTGTCAGGAAAACAAGAAATACTCCCACCACGACGGTTTCGGGGTTGATGTTTCGTGTCTTCTCCTCTATCTCGAGAGTACTTAGGTTTCCGTCGTAGGTGTAGAGCGTTCCATTTGACAAGATTCGGCATTCCCGGCCGTTGCACCTGATTGCGTCGCAGGAATCTGTTATCTCCTTCGTGCCGTTCTTGGAGTGCTCGATGAGACCGCCGCCGAAACATAGGAGGATTTTGCCGTTAAGGACATCAAAATCTTCGGTGCAGTTGTTGAGTTGTAAGATCCTCCTAAAAGCCCCGTTGGAGTAAACGTAGACTCCGGTGCAGTTAACGAAGTAAAGCCTTCCTTCCACCGCCTTGATCCTTACGCCTTTAATGAAACCGCAGGGAATCGTCTTCTTGATGCTTCCGTTCGAAGAGACCTGGAAAAGAGAGCAGTCCCCCATCCTCGCCGATTCCGAGATTGGGACGTAGTAAGTCCCGTTGAGGTAGGCGAAACCCCGACAGTCGTAACTGTGTATCCTGAAAAGAACGGAACCGTTGAGGGTTTGAACTACCACGCTGTCCGGGATAAACGCCTCCACCAACCACTCGTTTCCGTTCCAAACTAATCCGCAGGGAGTCCCGTTGAGGTAGAGCAGAACCCTTGAGAGATGTCCGTCGGGCACCACCGTCGTCAGGTAATAGCTTCCGTTTTCCTCGCTCAGAAAGGCCCAGGTTGTTCCGTTCCAAGATACACTTATTGCATTTCCTAAGCCCAATGTAAATAATTCAAAAGTAAACAGGAGGAGAATGACACTTCTAAATACATTGATTCTTTTCATTACCTCACCACTTTTAGATAGTTGTTGAGGTCTGTGCTAAAATAGTAAACTACATATGGGAACTTCCCGAACCTTTTCTCAATGTCACTAAGTGACACTAAATAATCTCTTGCTCGCTCCGTACACTTTGTAGCATTACATCCGTACCCACAGTGCTCGCAATACCCTCTAACTGCTGAGTCCCATTCCATCTCGACACCGAACCCATTTTCATGGCAGAACCACATGAACTCGTTTAAATCTTGATAATTCATACCATTTGGTCTGTAGTAATCACCTTTAGTGTCGGTGACCATGTAGTAATGGGGTTGCGGAGCTACATGAGTAAATCCTACTTTTTGTACACATTTTCTTGTTAAATACAATGGATCACGGTCCCCCCATCTTTCTATGGGTATCCACAGTACAGGTTTTTTGTAAGTGTCTCTAATGTAACTCACAATGTTTTTTATTTTAGTAGAATCACTAGACACAGCCCCTGCTCCCTCCAGACTGAAGTAGTACCCTGTTACCCTCCTAGCCACAGTAGAGGATTCGACTTTAATTATCCAATCCTTCATATCCTCGAGAGTCCTGGGTGTTTTAGTAGCATCATAATACGGGATTTCCACCCAATTTCAAATCCCAAACCTGATTCTGCTACGAACTTTTTCATGTCACTCAAGAGCGTAGAAAAATCCGAATATTTTCCTTCGTCGGTAGACAATAGCACAACTCCATCGAAATATTTTATAAACTCTGCAATTTGTTCTTTAGGTGTAATTTTCTTTCCAGCATAATAAAACAATGCCAGTCGAGTCATAGTATCACCATTAATAATTGCTTATCCGATAATATATAAACTTTTCGTTATGGACGACGTTTAAAGAACAATATCAAAAAAGAAAAATCAAAGCGTGTAATCCACTACCTTCTTGGCCTCTTCGATGTGCTCGGGATAGACGTTCTTTATCTCCGGGTGAAGGGCCTTGATGACCCTTCCGACGAGCACGAAGAGGGTTCCCGCTATTATCGGCAGTTCGTTGACGAGCTCCTCCTCGAGCGGAACCTCGACAGGAATCTCGCGCAGGACAAACTTCCTTATAGGTTCTATCTCGACGTTCTCTTCCTCGATAGCGGCCCTGAAGAGGTTCATGGAGCTCTTGAAGCCCTTTGTGAGCGGAAGATGGCGGAGCTTTATAGTCTCGCTCCCCTCAGCTATCGCGTTCTCGTAGGCAACATCGAAGAGGTCAGCGAGCTTCTTCTCCACGATCCCCATCATCTCCTCTGCGCGCGGCTTTATCACCGCCAGGCCGCAGGTCTTCTCCAGAATCTTCTGGAGCTGGGGGTAGGGGATTATCATCTCCGCCATGGTCATCACCCCCACCACCTTCTCTCCAGCCATATTTTAGTAACATTTAGTATTTAAAGTTTTCTAATTCCCTGCATATGTGTGGACCAGAAGCGCCGTAAACGCCAAGCCTTTATTTCCGCCAATACCACCGGGAAAACCACCTATTCAGTCGCCAGGTGCTCGTAGGTTACCCACACGGTGTAACATCCCTTGGCGTCTTCCTCGATGACGATTTTCCTAAGTCGGGCCCCATATCGGCTCACGGCCCCCTCAACGATCGCCGGAAGCTCCTCAAGGAAGGCCTTTCTCTTAACGGTCAGCTCCATAGAACCACCGAAGAAAGAGAGGAAGAGGAGGTTAAAGCTTTACCCCATAGTTCTCGACCCTTATTCCAGGCTCCTCCACAACCTTTCCAAGCTCGAAGCTCTCGAAGTGTCCGTTCAGGAGCTGTAAAGCATCCTCCTTCTCCTCCGCCGGGACAACGGCGACCATTCCGACCCCCATGTTGAAAACGCGGAACATCTCCTCCAGCGGAACGCCGTTCTCGTGGATGAGTCCGAATATTCCCCCAACAGGAGGCATCTCGAGGGAGAAGCCGTAGGGAGTGAGTCTCTTCAGGTTGAGAAGGCCGCCTCCGGTTATGTGGGCCAAACCGTGCACCTCGACGTTCTCCATCAGCTCAAGTACGGCCTTGACGTAAATCCTCGTCGGTTCGAGGAGCCACTCCCAGAGCTTCCTCCCCTCGTACTCGTAGTCAAGGCCGTACTTCGGGATCAGGAGCTTCCTCGCGAGGGTCAGGCCGTTGGAGTGTATCCCTGAGCTCGAAATTCCTATCACAGCATCTCCCGGCCTTATAATCTCTCCGGTAATTACCTTCCCCTTCTCGACAACGCCGATGGCCGTTCCCGCCAAATCAAAGCCGTTTATGAGGTCGGGCATGACCGCGGTCTCGCCGCCCACTATGGCTATCCCTGCCTGCCTTGCCCCCTCATAGAGGCCCTTCGCTATCTGGGAGAAGACCTCCTCATCCGGCTCTTTGACAGCGAGGTAATCAACGAGCGCAACGGGCTCGGCGCCAACGCAGAGCAGGTCATTTACATTCATCGCGATCATGTCGATTCCTATAGTGTCGAACTTTCCGGCCGCTTCAGCCACTAGAACCTTCGTCCCTACCCCGTCCGTCGTCATGGCAAGGTAAAAGCTCCCGAAGTCCATTAAGGCCGCGTAGTGTCCAAGGTTCTCGGCAGGTTCTCCGAGTTTGCCCCTTCTAAACTCGAAAGTCTCCTTGGCAAGCGAGATTATGCCCTTCAGGGCCCTCGAAGTTTTCTCATCATCGACTCCAGCCTGGGCGTAGGTCAGCATGAGCACCACCGGTGGGAGTTGGGAGAGATGCTTAAAAAGTTTATCATTTTTGTGGCTAAAAAGACTTAAATATTTTAAATTTTTAACATTTTAACGTCAAAATCTGAGGTGGTGTTCATGATAGAGCCCCGTGATGAACTCGGAACCGCCACTACCGATTCGGCCCAGAGGATACTTCTCCTCGGGAGCGGAGAGCTCGGAAGGGAGATAGCCATCGAGGCCCAGCGTTTGGGAGTTGAGGTAGTCGCGGTTGACCGCTACGCCAACGCGCCCGCCATGCAGGTTGCCCACCGCTCCTACGTTGGCGACATGAGGAAGGCGGACTTTCTGTTTTCGGTCGTCGAGAGGGAGAAGCCAGACGCGATAATCCCGGAGATAGAGGCGATTAACCTTGACGCCCTATTCGAGCTTGAGAAGGACGGCTACTTCGTTGTCCCAAACGCCAAGGCAACGTGGATAGCGATGCACCGCGAGAGGACGAGGGAAACCTTGGCCAAGGAGGCGAAGGTTCCGACTTCCCAGTATGCCTACGCAACGACGCTTGACGAGCTCTACGAGGCCTGCGAGAGGATAGGTTACCCCTGCCACACGAAGGCCATAATGAGCTCCTCTGGAAAGGGCTCCTACTTCGTCAAAGGGCCTGAAGACGTTCCAAAGGCCTGGGAGGAGGCAAAGAAGAAGGCCCGCGGGAGCGCCGAGAAGCTCATCGTTGAGGAGCACATAGACTTCGACGTCGAGATAACCGAGCTTGCGGTGAGGCACTACGACGAGAACGGCGAGATAGTTACCACCTTCCCGAAGCCAGTAGGCCACTACCAGATAAAGGGCGACTACCACTCGAGCTGGCAGCCGGCGGAGATAAGCGAAAGGGCCGAGAGGGAAGTTTACAGGATAGCGAAGCGCATAACGGACGTCCTCGGTGGACTAGGCCTCTTCGGCGTTGAGATGTTCGTGAAGGGGGATAAGGTGTGGGCAAACGAGGTCTCGCCGAGACCCCACGATACAGGCATGGTGACCCTGGCCTCTCATCCAACCGGGTTCTCGGAGTTTGGGCTCCACCTTAGGGCGGTTCTTGGGCTTCCGATACCGGGGGAGTGGGTGAATGGGTACAGGCTCTTCCCGCTCTTAACTCCTGCGGCAACGCACGTCATCAAGGCAAACGTTTCCGGCTATTCACCACGCTTCAGGGGACTTGTAAAGGCTTTAGGAACGCCCAACGCCACCGTGAGGCTCTTCGGCAAGCCCGAGGCCTATCCAGGAAGGAGGCTCGGCGTTGCGATAGCGTGGGACAAAGATGTGAAAGAGGCCAAGAGGAAGGCCGAGATGGTGGCACACTCGATACAGCTCAGGACGAGGTCGTCCGAGTGGCACTCCCAGGACTACGAGAGGAGGAAGCACCTGCTTTGAGCTCGGTTTTTGTTTAGTTCTTCTTGTTTTAAATTTCCTAAAACGAATAGGGATAGCTTCAATAAAGCCCTTTGAACAGGGATGGCGTGGCATTTTTGTTCACTGTGCGGATGGACATATATGTGATTTTATCCAATGCATTGGACAATATCCGAAAAGTTTAAATAGTCCTGTGGGGAGCAGAATACGCCGGCAAGTTACGTGGAAGCAATTAAATCAGCCCGCTCAAGTAAGATGGATGTAACAATAGGGTCAAGTTTGAAATAAGATGATGGGTAAAATGAAGCAGGGGCTTTCCCCTTTCTCAGTTCTTCTTTTTAAAAGTTAAAAATCAATTCCTCATTTTTTCACGGTACTCTTCGAGCTTCTTCCTCAGCCCCTCGTCCCCGAGGGCGAGGATTTCAACGGCAAGTAAAGCGGCGTTCTTCCCGTTGTCTATGCCCACAGCCGCAACCGGAACTCCAGGCGGGAGCTGGGCAATGCTGAGGAGGGCATCCAGACCATCGAGCTTGGCCGAGACGGGGACGCCTATGACGGGTTTGACCGTGTGGGCCGCTATGACCCCCGGAAGGGCCGCGCTTAAGCCGGCTATGGCTATGAAAACGTCGTAATCCTTCTTCGCCAGTTCCTCGACCTTCTTTGGGTTCCTGTGGGCCGAAGCCACCTCGACATCGTAGAGGACGCCGAACTCGTCAAGGGTTGAAGTAACCTTTTCCGCTATGCCTGAATCGCTCCTGCTTCCCATAACCACCAGAACCTTCATGGTACCACCGTGTAAAAGAGAATGTCAAAATTTAAAAATATTTTGGAAAAAATTAACATTTTAATGTTAATCAACTTCCCTCAGGCCGATGCCCTCACGGGTTAGCGAGTACTCGAACACCAGGGGCTGCCAGAGGTCCGGGGCCTTGAGGAGGCAGAGATAGCGCCTTACCCTGCCATCGGTTACCTCGCTCCTAGTCCGTATAACGTAGTCCATGCGGCGGTAGATGGATGCAAAAACCCTATCCGCCCTCCCAGTGTACACCCAAACGTTGGTGCCCGTTGGGTACTCCCTGTAGGCCCTGTGTCTCCTCCGCACTTCGGCCGAAACTTCGAAATAGCTCAGGGCGGTGTCCTCCCCAAATATGTTGACGTACTCGTTAACGTTCATGGCAACTCCCCAGAGCTCCCTTCCCTCGAACATACCCGTCCTAGCCCATTCTTCCTTGTGGATCCTCACGACGTCCGCGTATTTCCGGGAGAGAAGCTCCGGAGAGAGGGAACCCGATAGGTATTGTATCCCGTTCCTCTCCAGCTTTGGGCCGTGAAAGCTCCCGAAGGTGTCCACTATAGCAAGGTTCCCCGAGTCCAGATACTTCTCAACCTCTATTCCCCTTCTCCTGAGCAGACGGAGCAGTGTGGGCATGGGGTAGCTCAGATTGAACAGCCCTACGAGGTTGTCATCCTCGAGCTTTTGCCGAAGGAACCTGAACACAATTTCCCTCCCCAGGGAGCGCGGGTCCTCCTCATGGAGCAGTATGTAGGAACCCTTCTTCACCCCACCCAGCATCTCGTCAAGTTCCTTAATTCCAATTGACAGCACCTCACACACCCCCCTTCGTCACGAGAACCTTCCTGCTCCCTCTCTCAAAGAAGACCTCCACCACAACGTCCGCATACAGATGCAAAACCTCCTCGATGTCGGGGCACTCCTCACTGTTGTAGACAACGACGATTCGGGCATTTCTGGTGGTCTCCATCTTCTCGTGAACCTCCGACCACACCAGTCGGTAGGTCTTGAGGGGGTTTGAGAAGAGCTTGCATGCCCCCGAACTCATGTAGGCAAACAGCCAGACCTCCTCGCCCGGATCAACCCTCTTGAGCATATCCTCGCCCACTTCGTCAAAGCGCTCGACGAAGACGCCGTCGTCAATGTAGCCACCGATCTGGGTTATGCCATCCACTTCACGCTCTATCCTCTTGAAGCTGCCGAAAACGTCGAGTATGAATAGGGTTTTACCGAGAACATCATCGAGGCAAACTCCGAACTTCTCAATGTTGGTCTTGAACGTCAGGAAGGGTTCATACAGCGTGAGAAAAACCTTTTTGCCCTCCTTGAGCACCTGCGCCATCAATTTCAGGCCGAGGATATCCCCATTCGCTTCACAGCCCCTCGAGATTATCACACCAACGCCTGAAGGTGGGAGATTCCGAAGCTGTTCCAGCCCCATGACCATCACCTACTTTATTGTAATTATGTCTGCATCCCTAATAAACCCTGCTATGTAGGTTCTTCCTCAGAACGGCCGTTTAAATTTTTGAAAAGTTTATGTTAAAACAAAGCTTAAAAACATTTAATTTTAACAAATAAATGGTGAAACTCATGAGGATCCTGCTCGTCGGTGGTGGTGGAAGGGAGCACGCGATTGGAGAGGCCCTCGTAAAGAGCGGTTCAGAGGTCTACGTCGTCAGCAAACACAAAAACCCCGGTCTCACGGGACTCGCCAGGGACTACGGCTTGGCGAAGGAAACGGACGTTGGGAGAGTTCTCGAATTAGCGCTCAAGTGGGGCGTGGATATGGCCTTCATCGGGCCGGAGGCCCCTTTGGAGAAGGGGATAGTGAACGTCCTCGAGGAGAACGGGATTCCGACTGTTGGCCCTTCAAAAGAAGCGGCAAGGCTCGAGACCGACAAGGCCTTCGCTAGGGCATTCATGGAGCGCCATAAAATCCCGGGGAGAAAGGTATTCCGCGTTTTCAACGATCCATCCGAGATGCGCTCGTGGATAGATGACTTTGGAAAGCCGGTAGTGGTCAAACCCCTCGGCTTAACCGGCGGCAAGGGCGTTAAAGTTGTAGGCTACCAGCTGAGGGACAACGAGGAAGCCAAGGCCTACGCCGAGGAGCTGATCAGGAGGGACGAAAAAGTCCTCATCGAGGAGAGAACCGACGGCGTGGAGTTCACATTCCAAGTCTTCAGCGACGGGGAGAGGGTCATCCCGATGCCCCTTGCCCAGGATTATCCCCACGCCTACGAGGACGATAGAGGCCCGATAACCGGCGGTATGGGTTCCTACTCCTGCTCAAACGGACTGCTCCCCTTCGTCACGAGGGAAGACTACGAGAGGGCCCTCGAGACGCTCAAGGCCACCGTCGAGGCCATGAGAAAGGAGGGAACGCCCTACAAGGGCATCCTATACGGCCAGTTCATGCTCTCGAAGGAGGGGCCAGTTATAATCGAGTACAACGCCCGCTTCGGCGATCCAGAGGCCATGAACGTTCTCCCGCTTTTGAAGACGCCGCTCACTGAGATCGCTGAGGGGATAGCTGACGGGAACCTCAAAAGAGCGGAGTTTGAGAACAAGGCGACCGTCGTCAAGTACCTCGCGCCCAGAGGTTACCCGACGAATCCCCTCAGGGGCGTGAAGGTCGAGGTTGACGAGGGAGCGGTTAGGGACGCCGGTGCGAGGCTCTACTACGCCTCCATGGACGAGAACTTCACAATGCTCGGTTCGAGGGCGCTGGCCGTCGTAGGCATCGCCGGGACCCTTGAAGAGGCTGAGAGGATTGCCTCCGCGGGGATAAATGGCGTGAGGGGAGAGGTCTTCTACAGGGCTGACGTTGGAACGAAGGAGAGCGTCGAGAAGAGGATCCGCATCATGCGGGATTTTGGAAAGGAGTTTGAGCCAGGTTTGTGCTGAGGTGGTTGTTATGATAAGCAGGGACGAGGTTTTGGGAATCCTTGAGAGGTACGACCCGGAAAGGATAACCATTGGAGTAATCGGGAGCCACTCCGCTCTGGACATAGCGGACGGTGCCAAGGAAGAGGGCCTGCCGGTTCTGGTCGTTGCCCAGAGGGGGAGGCACAGGACTTACACCGAGTATTTCAAAGCCAGGAAGACGAAGGACGGCCTCACGAAGGGCTTCATTGACGAGGTTCTGGTCTTAGAGAAGTTTGCCCACATCGTAGACGTCCAGGAAGAGTTGATTAAGAGGAACGTGATCTTCGTTCCGAACAGGTCGTTCGTCGTATACACGGGCATTGAGGGGGTGGAGAACAAGTTTAAGGTCCCCCTCTTCGGGAGCCGCAATTTACTCCGGAGCGAAGAGAGGAGCGAGGAAAAGAGCTACTACTGGCTCCTGGACAAGGCCGGCCTCCCCTATCCCGAGGAGGTCAAACCCGAGGAGATTGATGACGTCGGTTTGGTTATAGTCAAGCTCCCGCACGCGAAGAAGAGGCTTGAGAGGGGCTTCTTCACCGCTGCCTCCTACAAGGAGTTCAGGGAGAAGGCGGAGAAGCTGATCAAGCTCGGCGTCATCACTGAGGAAGACCTCGCGAAGGCCAGGATAGAGCGCTACATAATCGGCCCTGTCTTCAACTTTGACTTCTTCTACTCGCCGCTCGATGAGGATATCGAGCTCCTAGGGATAGACTGGCGCTTTGAGACGAGCCTTGACGGTCACGTGAGGCTTCCAGCGAGCCAGCAGCTCACCCTTCCCGAGCACCAGTTCGAGCCGGAGTACACCGTTACGGGGCACGCTTCATCAACGCTCCGCGAGTCGCTTTTGGAAAAGGTCTTCGACATGGCAGAGCGCTATGTCGAGGCGGCCAAAAAGTACTATTCGCCCGGCGTGATAGGGCCGTTCACCCTCCAGACGGCCGTTGACAAGGACCTCAACTTCTACATCTACGACGTTGCCCCGAGAACGGGAGGGGGAACCAACATCCACATGGCGATGGGCCACCCCTACGGAAACTCCCTCTGGAGGATGCCCATGAGCACCGGGAGGAGGGTGGCGCTTGAGATAAAGAGGGCAATTGAGCTGGATGAGCTTGAGAAGGTCGTAACTTAACCTTCCCTTTAAATTTAATTAAGTGTAAGAAAGGCAAATCAGCCGAAGATCTGGGTTCCAAAGGCGTGGAGCAGAATCTCCAGCGCTATGAATATGAGCACGATGGCTATCGCGCCCCTCGGGCTGACCTTTATTCCCGGGGTGTCCTCGTCGAAGAACCTCATGAGTCCCGCTCCGGTCGGGGGAAGTGACGTCTTTTCCTTCGCCATGTTCTCACCTCTTGTTCCAAAGATAATGAACCAACTATAAAAGCTTTACCTCTCCATCCTCTTTACGCCCTCTGGAGTGCCCACGAGGACTACGTCGGCTATGTCCGCGAAGATTCCGTTCTCAACGACTCCGGGGATGTTGTTGAGCTCCATCTCCAGGTCCAGCGGGTCTTCGATGTGCTCAAAGCGGGCATCGAGTATGAAGTTCCCGTTATCGGTTACCACCGGCCCGTCCTTGTGGACTCCCATCCTGAGCTCTGCTGTCGCGTTGAAGACCTCTATCTCCTCCGCGATGGCGCGCCATGCCGCGGGAATGACCTCTATAGGAACAGGCATCTTCTGGCCAAGTCTCTCCACGAGCTTGCTCTCGTCAACGAGGACTATGAACTGGCCGGCGCGGTAGTCTATTATCTTCTCCATGGTCAGCGCTGCCCCGCGACCCTTTATGAGGTTCATCGCGGGGTCAACCTCGTCCGCTCCGTCAACGGCTATGTCTATCGCATCCACCTCGTCGAGACCAACAACGGGGATGCCGCTCTCGAGGGCAAGGAGTCTCGCCTGGTACGAGGTGGGGAGACCGTAGACCTCAAGCTCCTCCTCCATAACGAGCTTTCCAAGGAGCCTTATGAAGTGGGCGGTTGTAGAGCCCGTGCCGAGGCCAACGACCATGTCGTCCTCCACGAACTTGAGGGCCTCTCTCGCGACGAGTTTTTTCATCTCCTCCATTCTTTCACCCCATGGCGTGAGTCAGGTTGTAGTAGAGGGACTTCTCCGGGGAGTAGAACACCGGCTCGAAGTGCACAAGGAGGTTGTAGGTCAGCACCCAGAAGTAGAACCAGAAGAGGAGGAACCCCCATACGCTCTTTCTCAGGATTATCGCCTCCTCCTGCATGTCGTCGGGAAGCTCCGTAACCCTCGTTATTATCTTCGGTGAGAGTATGAAAACCGTGAGCCCAATGAGAGCCCCAAGGGGGGCGTTGTCTCCGGTGAGTCCGCTGAGAACCCCCGCAAGGGCACCCATACCGTACATCATGAGCATTATCTTGTTATTCAGATTCACCAGCACCACCTGGAGTTGGTTAACTTAAAGCCCTTAAAACACTTTCCATTTATAAGGGTTCTCTATATAGTCTATTTGTTACTATTGCCCCAATATATTCTACTGCGGAAAGGTATTTATATTGTACACATGTCCACCCGAGTGGGGATGGAAATGATAGAGGTATTTGGCGACCCTTGGTTCCTGATTACCGTGGTTGTGGGACTGTTCATGGCGTGGGCAATAGGTGCAAACGACGCCGCCAACTCGATGAGCACCGCGGTTGGCGCAGGGGCAATAACGCCGAAGCAGGCCGTGGTCATAGCCGGAGTGCTTGAGTTCACCGGAGCTTATTTCTTCGGAAAGAGCGTTACAGAAACGGTGAGAAAGGGAATACTCGACCCAACGATGATAACCGACCCAAACGTGCTCGTTTACGGCTCCATCGCGGCACTCCTTGCGGCGACGCTATGGCTCATTATAGCGACGAAGTTCGGCCTTCCCGTCTCGACGACCCACTCCATCATAGGCGGCATAGCGGGGTACGGTATGGTCTACGCCGGAGCCGCCATAGTCAACTGGGGCAAGATGACTCAAGTAGTTCTCAGCTGGATTCTCTCACCCATAGTTGGGGCGATAGTGGCATTTGTGGTGTTTAAAGCCCTCGCCAGGAGCACGCTCCAGGCTAAAGACCCCGTGAAGGCAGCCCGCAGGTTCTCACCCGTGTGGATAGGTCTGGCCTTCGTAATCATAGGGGCCATGTTCTACATCAAGGTGCTCCACGGGAAGGACTTGAGGGTGGCCATAACGAACTACGGCATTCCCCTCGGCGTAATCGTGTTCATCATAATGTACCTCATCCTGAAGGTTCGCTTCCCGAGCAACGACCCGTACATAGGCGTTGAGAGCGTGTTCAAAAAGGTTCAGGTCATCACCTCCGGCTACGTGGCTTTAGCGCACGGTGCAAACGATGTTGCCAACGCGATAGGGCCTGTTGCTGCCGTCTATGCCGTGGCCACCATGGGCATGGCCGGAATGAAGGTGCCCGTGCCGAGGTGGATACTCGCCATGGGTGGCCTTGGAATAGCGATAGGCGTTGCCACCTACGGGTACAGGGTTATGGAGACCGTCGGTAAGAGGATAACGGAGCTCACCAACACTAGGGGCTTCTCAATAGATTTTTCAGCGGCCACCGTGGTTCTTATAGCCAGCTGGCTCGGGCTTCCAATCTCAACAACTCACACCGTCGTGGGAGCGGTCATTGGAGTGGGCCTCGCCAGGGGAGTAAAGGCCATAAACAAGGACATCGTTAGGGATATAGTTATCTCGTGGTTCGTTACCGTGCCCGTGGCCGCGGTGATTTCCGGGCTGATATTCAAGGCGCTTATGATGATGGGGTGATAGCATGCAGGTGTGGACAAAGCTCTTTGCGAAGAGCCCCTTCAAGCCCCTCATAAAGCACGCTGAAGTTGTGCTCCAGACTGTGGAGGAGCTGGAGAAGGCAGTTCAGCTGTGGGACGAGGGCAACTTCGAGGAGATGAGGAAGAAGGCGATAGAGGTTGACCGCCTCGAGGACATAGCCGACAGGATAAAGGAGGAGATAAGGAACAGCCTGAGTTCAAAGCTCTTCATGCCGGTCAACAGGGGCGACATAATAGTGTACCTCCACATGCAGGACAAGGTGGCCGATGCCGCCGAGGACACCGCCAAGTGGCTCCTCGTCAAGGAACCCGGGGAGCTCCCGCCCGAGCTCAAGGGCCAGATACTGAAGATGGCCAAGGAGAGCATTAAAGCGGCCAAACTCGTTTACGACGCCATAGTGCAGCTCGACAGGGTTCTCGAGAGCGGCTTCAGTGAGGCGGAGATAGAGAAGGAGTACGAAATAATCAAGGAGATAGAGAGCGTCGAGAGCAAGATAGATGGAATAGACACCGACATCATGAGGGCAGTGCTGTCAATGGAGGACATCCACTGGAGCACGGGCTTCTACCTGCTCAACGTGGCCAGAACGCTGAGCAACATCTCGGACAAGGCGAAGGATGCAGCGGAGAGAATAAGGCTCATGATGAACAAGTGAGGGCGGAGCTCAGCGATCACCTTTCCTTCTTCACCATTCAGTTCGCCCATCAATCATCATAGCTCCCTTAAGGGTACGCCGGGGCACTCTTAAGGTTTTTTATATACTCCCAATGCCTCCCAGCCCGGGAGGTTGTGTAGGTAGCTATGTAGGCGAACGCTTAAATATTTTGGAGTAGATAACAAAAAACGGAGGAGTTCTAGGGAATAGCGAGCGGGGAGGGGATAGTATGGGAGAGTACAACCTCAATCCTGACCTTGACCCCACCAGAGACCACGTCCTCTACAGGGACGGCGACCACATGGTGGTCTACCTCGGAACCGCCTCCGGGGCGAGCGCAAGGGGCTACGGGGACGTGGACGTGAACGCCTATTTGATAGTGAACCGGAACAAAGGGATTCTCCTCGATCCGGGAGGATACAAGATATTTCCGCGGGTGCTTTCAAACATATCCAAATACATAGACCCAAGGAACATTCAGTACATATACATGTGCCACCAGGATCCGGACGTTGCCGGGAGCATCCCCCTATGGAGGGAGATAACGAACGCCAAGCTTATCATAAGCTGGCTCTGGGTCAGATTCCTGCCCCACTTCGGGTTTGAGGACGTTGAGAGCGTTGCCCACCCCCTGGAGGACGAGGGAGAGGTTCTCAACTTCGGCTCCACGACGCTGGAGTTCATACCAGCGCACTTCCTCCACAGCCCCGGCCACTTCACCGTTTACGACAGGAGGAGCAAGTTCCTCTTCACAGGCGACATAGGAATCGCGCTCCTGGACGAGCCCTACTTAGTTGTTGACAACATGAGCAGGCACATCCAGGCCATGAAGCCAATCCACGAGCGTCTCATGCCCACCAACAAGGCACTGAAGCTGTGGCTAAGGAGGGTGAGAGACCTCGACATCGAGGCAATACTGCCCCAGCACGGGGCCATAATCCCAAAACAGCACGTGAAAAAGTTCTTTGACTTCCTAGATGGCCTGAGCTGCGGGCTCGACTCCATGAGGTGAGCCGCATGGAGATAAGGAGCATAGTCAGCGCTTCGGAGGTCCTATCGAACGCCGTTAGGATACAGGCTGCGAACAAGGAGACGTCCAGGATAATCGAGGGGCTGGCGGAGCAGATAAGCGGCAGGTTCATCGAGAGCAACGCGGTAATCCTTGAGAACATCGAAAAGCTCTCCCGCATAATAGAGGAGCTGGAGATGTTCAGGCAGGAGTTCCTTCCCTTTTTCCAGAGGTTTGAGGAGTTTGCCAAGGAGTTCAACAAGCTCGTGCAGAACCTCGAGTATATCTCCGGAATAAGCGACTCCATAGGGAAGGTGGCAAAGCAGACAAACCTCGTTGCTTTGAACGCATCCATAGAGGCGGCGAGGGCCGGGGAGCAGGGAAGGGGCTTTGCCGTGGTCGCGGAGGAGATAAGGAAAATGGCGGTACAGACCATGAACCTTACGAACGAGATAAAGGACTTCAACTCCCGGGTCATGGGAGAGCTCGAATCGTTGAGGGACGTTCTCGACGTTATGGACCGGATAAAGGAGGGGACGGAGATACTGGGCAGGGACATCAACGAGATAGTAGAGATAAGCAAAGTTCTCGAGAACATGTCAAAGGAGCAGAGGGAGATGGTCCACGACATAAAGGGTCTCAGCGGACTCTCGATAGCGCTTGAAAAGCTCACAGAGATGCAGGAGAAGTTCAACAGAGACCTAAGCACCCTTCTAATTGAGCTGGCAGGCGAGTACGGACGCGAGGGCAGAAGGAAGTGAGGCCCGGCAGGTTTATTTAATTTTCATCCCACATCTTGGACGGTGGTGTTATGACGGTAAAGCTGTTCTACGAGGACCCGTACCTCAAGGAGGAGAGCGCGAGGGTTGAGAAGATTGAAGTTAATGAGGACAGGGTGCGCGTCAAGCTCGACAGGACGATATTCTATCCAGAAGGAGGGGGCCAACCCTCCGACAGAGGCACCATATACGGCGAGGGCTTCCACATCGAGGTGGAGCGCGTGGAGGGAAAGGACGAGGTATGGCACGTGGGCAGGCTCAAGGGAAGGGCTCCCGAGGAGGGCGAGGAGGTGATGATGGAGCTCGACTGGGCGTGGCGCTACGAGAACATGAGGGCCCACACGGGGCAGCACATCCTCTCCGCGGTTCTAAAGGAGATGTACGGGAGCGATACGACCGGCTTCCAGATTTTTGAGGACTACTGCAAGATAGAGATTAACTTCGAGGGCGAGCTCAGGTGGGAGCACATACTCGGGGCGGAGCTCGAGGCCAACGAGGTTGTGTGGAACAACCTGCCCGTTGAGGTCGAGGAGTACGAGTACCTCCCCGAGGAGCTGGCAGGGATACTCAGGAAGCACGTCCCCAACGTGAGGAGCAAGATAAGGATAGTGAAAATTCCCGGTGTGGATGCAACCCCCTGCGGAGGCACCCACGTGAGAAGAACCGGTGAGATTGGCCTCATAAAGGTGCTCAACTTCTACAGGAAGAGCAGCAAGCTCTGGCGCATAGAGTTTGCCACGGGTTATAGAGCATTGATAGCCCTCGAAAAGCTCCTCAGGGACTACTGGGAGAGTTTAGACGAGATGCCCAACAAAAACAGGCCCCTCGTGGAGAGGGTGAGGGAGCTGAAGGGAGAGATGGAGGCGCTTGAGGAGGAGAAGAAGGCCCTCCGTTTAGAGCTGTGGGAGTGGAAGGAACGGAACCTTATTAGAGATGCCGAGGAGGTTGGGGGCGTCAGGGTGGTAACCCATCTGGAGAGCGCCTCGATGAAGGATGCCCAGGCGTTCGCAATCCATCTCGTGGAGAACAACCCCGGCACGGTGGCCGTTCTGACCGGGGAGAACTACGTGCTCCTCGCTAAGAACGAGGAACTTGAGGGGCTCTCGATGAGGGAAGTCCTGAAGGAAATGCTCTCAAAGACGGGAGGCGGTGGAGGCGGAAGCGACAACCTCGCCAAGGGAGGGGGCTTTAATGTTCCCCCCGAGGAGGTTATTAAGGTCGCGGTTGATGTTTTGAAGGGGAGAATAGGGGGTTCGTGACGTTCTGTTCTATCTGTTCTTTTTTTGAAGCTTTTTAAGAAACATTGAGTACTTCCACGGCCCCTAAATTCCCTCCACCCGTCCGGGCATTCTAACTATTGGGGTGCATCATCGGCTTACGATTAACCCTAAAACTTTTTAAAGATTTACTCCAATGTAAAAGTACGGTGGTGGGATGGCCAGAAGGTGGCATTTATACGCCAAGGTGCTCATCAAGAACATCCTCATTTTTGTAATAGCGGTTCTGATTTTTGGTGCGGTTGTAGTCAAGGGGTATGAAAAAACGACCTTTTACAACAACTCCGATGTTTTTGACAGGAACTACCGCATAGTTCTCAGCTCCCTCGACCATCTAAGGCAGGCCTCCGAGCTTAGGATGACTCCAGGGAATACGCCGAGTACCTCACCAAAAAGGAGCTGGGGATTGACGATTTCAGACAAAACATGAAGAGGCTTTTTGAAGAGGTGGGGGACATCGTCGAACATCTCGGGGACGAGTGGGGACATGCCCAGCCCGGCTACATGTTCATCGTTAAAAGTTTGATAATCCTGGCTCTAACGGAGCTCTTTATCCTCACCGCAGGCCTCTACCTGGGCCTCAGGGCAGGCTACAACGGAGGGCTTCTTGATAGGGCTGTCTCCGGCCTTGCTCCGATTTTTTCCGCCATACCCTCATGGTTCATAGCGATCCTTTTCCTGTTCTTTTTCGCATGGAAGTCCTCTTTTCTTCCCCTGGACTTTGAGAGGTACATAATGGACGTACGGCTCGAAGGAGGTAGCGTACCCCGTGCATACCTCGTTGGTCTTCTGCTCCCCGTTTTAACCCTTGTAGTGGCCATGATATGGGAGTACGCTTTCAACGTCCGCAACCTCGTCAGGTACGAGAGCCAGAGCGAGCACGTGCTCTACGACAGGGCAAGGGGCCTACCGGACAGGAGGATAATGAGGAAGCTCCTGAGGACGGCCCTTCCAAGCTTTTTAACGTACACAACGTACAACTTCCTCGAGATACTCACAAGCGTCCTCGTCGTTGAGGTTATATTCGATGTGAACGGCATTGGCAAGCTTCTGTGGTGGTCCTTTAGGGTGCTCAAGGACGTAAGCGGTGTGAATTTCGTTTATTATGCGGGCGGAATATATTTCATCTCAATACTCATGATGCTCCTCTACTTTGTGAACGCGGTTATCATGGAGAGTCTTTACATAAGACTCGACCCCAGGGTCGGGAGGGAGTGAGGATGGTTAACCGACTCACCGTTGCGGGAGCGATAATCGCACTGTACCTGATTGGGGCGCTGGTTACTCCCCATCTTGTTGATGAGAGGGACATAGAGAACTGGGATTCAAAGGAGTACTGGCTTGACAATCCGAAGCTGGCCCCTCCCGAATGGGTTTCATTCTTCAATAAGGGCCTTCCCAGGGGAGAGAAATTGAAGACCAAAGATGGCAGAACCTTTGAGTACGACTTCCACTACTCCCGGGCGCCAAAGGACATGGTTATCTTCATCAACAACTCAGACTCAAAAAGAGTCTCCATAACCATTGAAACGCCCTCAGGTAAGAGGTACACGCTCTACAAAGGCTACCCAATGAAAAAGATTCTGATAAGCCGGCAGGTCGTAAGGCTGATGGAGATAGCCAAAGACAAGGGGCTTAACACCACCGAGACCGACATCCTCTTCGGAGACTCCCTCCTCCCCGTATTTTTTGTAAAAGAGGGCGATAAGGTTGCTCCCGAGAAAGGGAGGTATAGAATCACCGTAAACGCCTCCGGGGAGGTTGGGGTCAAGGTTCTGGGAAGGACCTATGGGCTCATGGGTACAGACGTGATGGGGAGGAACATATGGTCGGGCTTCCTTTGGGGACTCAGGGAGACCGTTTGGATGGTCCTTTTGACCGGGACAATAGCGGTTTTCCTTGGTTCCCTCTTCGGGCTCGTTAGCTCAATGACCGGCAAGCTGGGATGGCTTGGTGACAGCCTCGCAAAGTTCTCCGCCCTCCTCCCCGTGGTGCCCCTCATGATAGCCCTCGTACCGGTTATGGGCGAAGTTTCAGTTGGTGGGAGGCTCGAGATGTCCACATTCTGGTTCTCCACGGCCATAGCGCTGGCCCTCATGGGGAAGGTCTCCAGAAACGTCAAGGCCATAGTTGACGTTGAGCTTTCAAAGGACTACGTTAAGTCCGCCCGGGCCGTGGGGGGCAGCACGTGGTGGATTCTCAAGCACCACATCTCCCGTGTCGTTCTGCCCTACTCAATCTATCAGCTTTCCCTCCTAATCCCGAAAATAGTTGCCCTTATATCGCTCCTCGGGTTCTTCTCGGCCGCACCGGGTTTTAACTGGGGCACGATGCTGGCCATGGTGATAAACGAGAACCAGCTCTACAGCGGGGCCTGGTGGCTCGTCCTCCCAATAGGGTTCGCCCTGGCATTTTTTGCCTTTGCCTTCGTGCTGATAAACAGAGAAATGGAAAAGAGGTTCATGGAGGTGTTCTATTAGTTCACCCATTCTCTTTCGGCCATATCCTGAGCCTTTTGAGGACGAGTTCCCGCTGCTCCTCGGGAACCCGGGGAGGGGAAGCTTCGCGCTCGGCCCTCTCCCTATCCATGAGCCCGTACCTCACGAGGGCGGCCAGCCTGCGGTGCTCAAAGCCGTAGCCCCTCTTCTTCCAGTAAAGCTCGAGAGCGGGCCCGAGGACGAGGCAGTTCGTGGTGTAGCCGGGCAGCTCGGGAAACTCGAAGGGAAGCTTCTTCAAAATCTCAAAGCGCTCCTCCTCGCTCATGAGGGTTAAAAGCCTTATCTGGACTATCCCTCCGCTCATGACCCTGTAAGCCCTGTGCCCGAAGGGGAGCTCATGGCCGGTTATGATGTAGCGGTAGCCCCTCCTTTTGGCGTGGGCCTTCAGGATGCCCATCGTCCTCCTCGAGCAGGCCCTGCACGGGGAATCGCCCTTGGAGAGGGCCTCCCTGAAGATATCCGAATAGTCGTGGCGGAGAACGGTGAAGGGAACCCCGAGGGAAGAGGCTATCCTCTCGGCGTTCGCTATGGCCTCCTCCGCCATGAAGCCGTGGTCAACCATCACCGCCTCAAGCTCCGGCACCCTGTAAACTTCTTTGGCCAGGTAGAGGGCAACGACGCTGTCCTTCCCGCCGGAGAATGCGAGAATAGCTTTATCAACGTCCTTCATAAGCTCATCAAGTTCTCTCCTAATCCTCTCCCTGTCGGGCGGATGGGCTAGGAAGTCCCTGCACTCCCTGCATAGGGGCTTCCCATCAACGATGTCTATCTTCGCCGTCCTCTCGTCGTGGATGCAGAGTGAACACTTAAGCATGACCAACCCTCCGGGGAGTGGTTTAAAAAGGTGTCCCTCAATCCTCGCGGGGTTGAGGCGTCCCTCACCGTGAAGAAGGCGAGGGTGAGCACGTTGTCCCTAAGGAGAACGCCACGGTTGTTCCTTGAGATAAGCACGCCGAAGATGAGGCCGAAGATAAACCCTCCAACCCAGAGCGCGAGGAGGAATCCCCCAACGGTCCCGCCGCCCCTGAGAGGCACGGAAAGGACCTTGTACGATAGGGCGAAGGCCGCCAGGAAACTTCCCTCTAGGAGGAGAAGAAGCTTCACAACCTTCGAGAGCATTCCGAGCAATCGGCCGCCTCCAGTCCTCTCAATGAGCCTGGCATCGTGGTGGTGATAGACCATCAACCTTCCAACGTTCGCCCCGCTCCTGAAGGCAAGAAAGCTAAACATCACTCCCAGGAGGGTTTGCCCCCTCAGTTCCCAGAGGGCCCAGAGACCAACGGTGAGCCATGCAAGGGTGTAAAGCTTTTCCCATTCTTTCTTCTCGTTTTCAGGGACCTTCATACCACCGATGTTTCTCAGAAATGCAGATGTTCCTTTCCTAAAGAAGCCGAGGAACAGCATCGCAACGTTGATGGAAACAAACGCGAGGAGGAGACAAAGGGATAAGATAGCCCCTATCATGCCCCCACCGCGGTATGTATGGGAGGGAACACAATAAAACTTTTCCCCTCCGTACCGTGGAATAGTTTAGTGCCAACGACGCCGAGAGGGAAAGGAGCGGCTCACAGGCCCTCCCGCTCCCTCTTCACTATGGGCACCACATCGCGCGCAACCCTCCTCGCGCCGAAGAGGGTTATGGCATCCATAGTCCTGTAGATGGCGAGCTGGCAGCCGCTTATGCGCACATCAATGAATTTTTTGGCCTCCATGGCCGCCTTGAGGAACTCCGCGACACTTTCGGCCCTCTCAAAGTCAAGGCCCGCTTTCTTCAACCGCTCAACGTTCAGTTCGTGGATGGTGAGAGGTTGAAGCATCATCTCATCAACACCGAGGGAAGCGGCAAGCTCCGCTATCCTCGGTATGTCCTCATCGTTTATGCCGGGCATGAAGATCGTCCTCACGACAGAGCGGACTGACTTGTCTTCCCCAACGATTTTGAGGGCGTTCACAACGTTTTCAAAGGTGTTGGCGTTGGTGATCTTTAGGTGCCTTTCCCTGCTCGCCGCGTCGAGGCTTATCATGACGAGGTCGAAGTCGAGCTTCGCCCAAAGCTCCTCCGTCAGGAGGGAGCCGTTGGTCTGGAGGTCGAGCCTCGCATCCGGGAAGCGCTCGCGGAGCATCCTGTTGACCTCAACTATCCTCCTGCTCATGAGGGGCTCCCCGTACTGGGAGACGGTTATGGCATAGGGCCTTTCCCAGCCGTAATAGCCCGGTTTCGGCGCCTTTCCGAGTTTCACCGCTACGTTCGAGTAGCAGAATATGCAGTCGTGGTTGCACGCAGGTGTGAGCTCGTAGCTCGGGTGGTGGACGGGGTTGGGATTGCTCAAATCAAGGCCCTGACAGCCCTGACAGTGGGTGGGGAACTTCAAATCCATCACGAACTCCTTTAAAAGTCTCGCCTCTTTGTTCTCAAGGATACGGGGCTCGACCCCCATACTCCTCGCGAACTCCTCCCAGCTCATTTTCTTCACGGGCTCTCACCTAAAGATGGCTGAGAAAAAGGGTTTAAAAAGGGGTCGGTCAGAGGGTTCCCCTCAAGAGTTCCCCATCAAAGACAGGCCCGTCCCTACACACGAGGTACTTTCCAAGGTTGCAGGAGCCGCAGACGCCTATACCACACTTCATGTACCTCTCAGCCGAGATTTGGACGTTTTTGTAGTCCATAACCTTCAGCACGGCCTTGAGCATTGCCTCCGGCCCGCAGGCGTAGACCTGGTCGAACTTCCCCTTTTCCTCGGCGAGTACTTCCGTTGGAAAGCCCTCCCTCCCCGCAGAGCCGTCGTCCGTGGTTATTACAACCTCGTCCACGTAGTTCTCAACGTCCATCAGCGCGAGCTCCTCCCTCGAACGGGCGCCGTAGATAAGCGTGAGATGCTCAAACTTTCCTTTATTCTGCCTCGCGAACGCATATAGCGGAGGAATCCCTATGCCGCCGCCAACGAGGGCCAGCCTTTCTCCCCTCGGGTCAAAGCCCCTCCCGTAGGGCCCCCTAATCCAGAGGTAATCACCCTCCCCGAGCTCGAACAGCTTTGTGGTGAATGACCCGACGCGCTTGACGACTATGAAGTCTTCCCACGCGAGGCTGAACGGCTTTTCACCCACACCGGGAAGCCACGCCATTATGAACTGCCCCGCCCTGAACTCTAACTTTTCATCGAACCTGAAGGCTTTAACGTCCTTCGCCACTTCCCACGTTTCCAAAAGTTCAACCCTTCGCAGCAACTTCCACCCTCCTTCCAGCGGGTTTTCCAAAGATATCATCCTCCTCCATAAGGAGCTCCCCACGGATGAACGTCTTAACGACCTTCCCTCTCAGCTTCCGTCCCTCCCAGGGACTCCATTTGGCCTTGGTGTAGAACTCCTCAGGTTTCACCACCCACTCCCTCCTTAGGTCAACGACCGTGAAATCCGCGTCCCTCCCGACGTCAAACCCCTTATTCATTATATTGAATATCCGAATCGGGTTCGAGTGCATCTTCTCGACTATGTCGTGGAGGCTCATGAGCCCCCTGTTTACGGCATCCAAAAGAAGGGCAACCTCCGTCTCCAGCCCCGGAATTCCAGCGGCTCCCGCTCCCTTGTCCTCGAGCGTGTGGGGCGCGTGGTCGCTCGCTATTATTGGAATTCGGGAGAGGTTTTCCCAGAGGGCCCTTCTATCTCTTTCCCCCCTCAAGGGCGGATAGACCTTGAGCAGCGGGTTCTTCTCGAAGTCTTCCTTGGTCAGGAAGAGGTGGTGAGGGGTAACCTCGAAGCTCACCCACGGGAGAGCTTTCTCAAGTACTGCCCTTATCCCACCGGCGGTTGATACGTGGCATATGTTGAGGGGCTTCCTCAGTTTTTCTGCCGCGTTTAATGCCTTTTCTATAGCCCTGATTTCGGCCTCAGGCGGCCGCTGGGGATTTTTGCCGATGATCTCCGCGTCCTCAGCGTGAACGCTAACAACGCCCGGGGCGCAGGAGTAATCACCCTCGAAGTCCTCCGAAAATATGCCCCCCGTTGAGGCCCCCATGAAAACTTTGTAGAAGTCGGCGTTAACGCTCTTCGCCTCCCCGCAGTTCCTGCTCACGAGAAAGCCAATGGCGTAGTCCGCGTACGATTTCCCTCTGAAGAGCAGTTCCCTCATCCGGAAAGTCCGCGCGTCCATTACGGGCGGCTTCGTGTTGGGCATGTCAAAAACTACCGTTATTCCTCCGTGAAGGGCCGCCTTCGTGCCGCTTTCGATGGTTTCCTTGTTCGCCTGCTCGAAGTCCCTGAGGTGGACGTGAACGTCCACGAGACCCGGTAGAAGAACCTGCCCGCGGGGCAACCTCAGCGTCTCCTCCCCCTTCAGTTCCCCGAGGGCGATTCTGGCTATCCTCCCCTTCTCAACCCCGATGCTTCCAGTGAGTATTCTTCCCCTAAAGGCGACCTTACCGTAGAGTACCATTTCAAACACGAGCGCCCACACCGAGTTGGGAGGGTCTGTTTTTAAGCTTTATTTTGAAGTCCAAACAGGTCCCACAAGGTTTTAAGAGGTTTCTACGGAGTTTTACATGCCAATATTTTATTATGGGGAACACTCCACCTTCCTACTACCCCACCAAGCCAATAACTTATAGCAAAAACGGGAAAATTCCGTTAAGAGGTTCCATTTCGCCAGAGGGGCGGCGAATGGTGGCACAACTTTTACAGACATGAAAAAGAACGTAAGTCTTAAATAGGGCATTCAGTGTATAATGATATGCCATTATACCCTAAACACGGCATTGTTGATAAAAAATAGCAAAACGGGGGATACGGAAAATGAGAAGGACAATAAGTGTGTTGGTAGCGGCTTTGATGCTGTTTAGCATTTTCGCTGCCCCTATGCTAAGACCAGTGGCCGCAGCCACTGCAGATGACGCCAAGGCCAGGTATGAGGCCGACATTGCCTGGGCAAACGAGCGTGGCCACCTCGTGATAAGCAATGGTCCGTACATTCTTGACAAGTATGTTCCAGAGAACCTCTACCTCAAGCTCGTCAAGTTCAACGGGGAGAGGAACGTCTTCACCGATACCCTTCCGCACGACGGTTATGCTGACGTTATTGAGTACCAGGGTGTCCAGGGTCAGGAGAACGTTATTCTCCAGATCGCCAAGGGCGAGTTCGACATGGGTATGTTCGCCTTCTCCGCCGGAACCTACAGCGGTCTCGGCGAGGACATAACCAGCAACCTCAACCTCTTCAAGAGCGCCAGCTCATACAACGAGCTCTCGTTTAACACCTACCACGACCCTGATAAGGACGCTCCCATCGTCACCGTTGGTGACCAGGTTTACTTCAACCCCTTCGCCATTAGAGAAGTCAGGTTCGCCATGAACTGGCTCGTCAACAGGGAGTACATCGTCCAGAACATCTACCAGGGTAGCGGTGCCCCAATGCTCGGCTGTATAAGGCCCTCTCACCCGGCTGACAAGTACTTCGAGCCCGTCTACGACGCCCTTGGCCTCACCCCCGAGGGTGACGAACAGCTCGGTATTGAGATGATTACCGAGGCCATGGAGGCCGCCAAGGACAAGGTCGCCCAGTACGGTCACGAGCTTAAGCTCGAGGGCGGCTACTGGACCTTCGACGGCAAGCCTATCGAGATCAACTTCATCATCCGTATAGAGGACGAGAGGAAGGACATTGGTCTCTACGTCTCAAAGCAGCTCCAGAAGGCCGGATTCAAGGTTAACGAGCTCCTCTGGGACAGGCAGAAGGCAGGTGGTGTCGTCTTCGCCGAGCCGCCGAGCAACTACAAGTGGAACATCTACACCGGTGGTTGGGGTACCAGCGGTCTCCCGAGCGTCTGGATTGACGACTACACCGCCTGGTTCTACGCCGCCTGGTACGGCTACGTCCCAGGTGCCGTCGAGCCCAAGCACAAGAACACCGTTACCGTTCAGGACTTCCTCGAGGAGGTCGGCGATGGCGATGCCGACGCCGGACTCCAGGCCATAGGAGCGACCTACTACAAGAGCGCTTCCGACCTCGGCGACATGCTCCAGTGGACCGAGGAGGAACTCACCCAGCTCCTCACGCTCTTCAACGTCGAGATCAACGGCAAGACCTACACTCTCGACAACGCCGATCAGTACTGGGACCTCCAGAAGATTTCAATGGGTATCGGTATCATGGAGAGCGCCAGGGTCTTCATCGTCGAGCAGTGGGAGTTCTACCCGGCTAACAAGCAGAGGATAAGCAAGATACTCTCAGACCCGAACGTCGGTATCGGCCAGCGCTGGAGCGTTATGAGCGCCGAGACCCCGGACAAGACCCTTAAGATCGCCCAGTTCGCCTCAACCGGTGCCCTCTTCATGAGCGCCTTCCAGCCGGTCGGCGGTCTTAGCGACGTTTACAGCGTCAGGATATGGAACCTTGTCCACGACTTTGGAGGAACCAACAACTTCGACGGTGTCTACACGCCCTACAGGTGCAAGTGGGAGCTTGAGAAGGGCGAGTTCACCGTTCCTGAGAGCGCTGTTATCTACAACCAGACAGAGGGTTGGGTTGCCGCCAACGCCGGCGAGACCGCACCCGTTAAGGTCAAGGTCACCTGCGACTTCACCGAGTGGCACAACGGCATGAAGATGAGCATAGACGACCTCAAGTACTACATCGCGTTCCTCTACACCTGGGCTTACCAGGACGGTCCGGACGACAAGTACTACGATGAGGGTCTCTCAGGTACCGCCGCCTCACTCCAGAACATCCTCGGTTTCGAGTTCACCGACGACGGTTACGTCGCCTACGGTACCTACAAGCACCCGATTGCCGACGATATCACCGCCGGATTCTACGTGTTCTACCCGAGCCTCCCGTGGGAGATCTACTACGCCATGGGCGAGCTCGTGGCCAACGCGAACGCTTACGGTATTGACAAGGTCTACTCCTTCAGCAGCAGTGGAGAGGGCGTCAACTGGCTCGACCTCCTCACCAAGGAGCACGTGGATGACCTCGTCACCGTCATGAAGCAGCTCGAGGCCAACAACCCGGTTCCCGCCCCAATCAGCGGCGAGACCCCGACCCCGACCCAGACCACGACCACCCAGACCACCACGACCACCGAGCAGCCCAGCGGTGAGAAGACCGTGACAGTCACCGAGACCGTCAAGGAGACCGTTACCAAGACCAACACCGAGACGATAACCCAGACCACCACCGTCACCGAGACCGCCCAGGGCGGCGTCTGCGGTCCGGCTGCCATAGGCCTCTTCGCCCTCCTGCCGCTCCTGGCGCTCAGGAAGAAGAGGGAGTGAAAACTCCCCTCTACTTTCTCTTGTTTAATTTTGTCCTTGACAAACTGTTCTTCACCGTTTTAACGTCAACAGAATCTTCAACTAGTTTTAGCGTTTAGACCTTCGTCTAAAATAAGGTATATAAAGCAAGTTTTACAAAGCTGAAAAAGATAATGTCCAAAGTTGGTCGTTGAAGCAGCTTTAGCTTCGGAGGTGACGGGAATGGGATACGGACGGTACCTCGCATTCAGAATTGTAAACGCCATTGTGGTGTTGATAATCGTTACCTTCCTCATCTCGGCGCTTTTCGTCAAAGCAGCCGAGGAAAGCAATCAGGCGAAAATGCTGGAAGAACTTCTCCAATGGGAGAAGGCGGAAGGTAACAGGATAAAGCAAACCCAGGGTATGGAAGCCTTTGAACAGGCCAAGAAAGGTAAAGAGGCAGAGCTCAGAAAGAGATACGAGCTCGACAAGCCCTACTGGCAGAAGGTCATAACAAAATCCGTGCGTACGCTGAAACTTGACTTTGGAAAGACTAGTATGCCCATATTCGGAACCAACAACGTTAAGAGCATCATCGGTCAGGCCCTTCCAAGAACTATACTCCTCTTCACCACCGGAACGTTGATAGTTATCCTCATCGGTCTTCTCCTCGGTGTTAAAGCCGCAAGGGACGCGGGAAGCGTGTTCGACAGGGGACTCTCAATATTCGCGCTTCTAACCTACAGTCTGCCCATGTGGTGGACCGGAATGCTAATGCTCCTCATCTTCGCATACAAGCTCTCACTCTTCCCGCTATCATCAATGCCAGACCCCAACCTCACGGGCATGGCCCACGTTAGAGATTTGGCCTACAGGCTTGCCCTCCCGGTGCTCACGTACGTCTTCGTCGCCTTCGGTGGATGGGCCTGGACGACGAGGAACATCATGATAGGAACCCTCCAGGAGGACTTCATCATGGCGGCGAGGGCCAAGGGTGTTCCCGAGAGGAAGATCATCTACGGTCACGCCCTCAGGGCGGCAGCCCCGCCGATAGTCACAATGACCATATTCTCGCTCCTCGGTTCCCTCGGAGGTGCCATCATTACGGAGAGCGTTTTCAACTGGCCGGGAATGGGAAGGCTTTACTGGACCGCCCTCCAGCAGAACGAGACCAACCTCCTCATAGGACTCACGTACTTCTTCACAATACTCTTCCTGGCTTCGGTCATAATAGCGGACATGGCGTACGGTTACCTCGACCCGAGGGTCAAGGTCGGTAGGTCAGCCAAGATGTGAGGTGAGACGCAATGAGATGGTCAGACCTTAAAGAGAGCATCGTCGAGTTCGTCTACGAGTATAAAAAAGAGAAGAGCGGTATGCTCGGAGTATTCCTCCTGTTGCTCCTCGTCGCGACGGCGGTGTTCGCACCCTACATAACCGAGCCGAACATCCCCGATAAGTGGACGAACTCGCAGGCATGGTTCGGAAACCCACAGGCCGTGCCTCCCACGTGGTTCGACATGTTCACGTCAAAGAAGCTCTCAGAGCACAGCGTGTACGATATCAACAGTGATAACGTGAAGATAACCCAGCTCGATGAGAAGACCGTGCTCCTCGAGGTGACCTACACCTTCGACGATAAGTACTACTACCCGCCGAAGGGCATACTCGTCTCGGGCTTCAACACCACCGTGAAGAGCAGGAGAAAGCCCGTAAAGGTTGACGTTACGTGGGTAAGGCCCGACGGAAAGGAGGTCACTATTGTCACGAGGAAGTCCGTGAGCTCAAGCACCACCATAAACATCGGTGGAGACGGTGAGATATCCAAGGAAGTGTACAAGTGGCTCTACAAGGAGACCACGGGCCAGGAGATAAGCGACATGGACATACCCATAGACAAGGTTCTCACCTCGGACATGGTGTTCCCGCTCTTCGCGAAGGTCGAGAGCGGAATGAACCCCGACGATATACTCTCAAACCCCGAGCCCCTCCATGGAACCTACACGCTCAAGCTCACGTTCAAGAAGCGCTACCCTGAGGATCAGATCAACTTCGAGAACCTCAAGATAGTCTTCCAGGGTAGGGTCTACGGAGCCATGGGTACGGACTACCTCGGAAGGGACCTCTGGGCAGGCCTCGTATGGGGAAGCAGGGTCTCACTCGTAATAGGTATCCTCGTGTCGGTCATCAGTACGCTAGTTGGAATAATCTACGGAGTCACGAGCGCGTACCTCGGCGGAAACGTGGACGAGCTCATGATGAGAATCAACGAGATATTCTCATCCATCCCGAGCCTTCCGATACTCATCCTCCTCGGAGCAAGCCTCAAGGGACACATAACCCTCTGGATCATCGTGGGAATGCTCGTCCTCTTCGGATGGGTCGGGGTTGCGAGGGTTGCCAGGAGTATGGCATTCCAGATAAAGGAGCAGGTCTACGTTGAGGCGGCGAGGGCACTTGGAGCCGGCAACGGAAGGATCATCTTCAAGCACATCGTGCCCCAGCTCCTGCCGTACGCCTTCGCATCCATGGCCCTCGGTGTTCCGGGAGCCGTTATCGCGGAGGCTTCACTGAGCTTCCTTGGTCTCGGTGACCCGACCCAGGTAACGTGGGGACAGATACTCAACGCGGCCCAGACGCAGGCTGCCACGCTCAAAGGCTACTGGTGGTGGGTGATTCCGCCCGGAATCGGAATCGCTCTGGTCGGCCTTACTTTCGTCCTCATAGGCCTGTCACTGGATAAGATACTCAACCCGAGGCTTAAGAGACTGTGAGGTGAGAACATGGCAAAGAAAGTCCTTGAAGTTAAGGATCTTAAGATGTACTACTTCGCCTCGAGGGGTGTCGTCAAGGCCGTTGACAACATCAGCTTTGACCTTCACAAGGGAGAAGTGCTCGGACTTGCCGGAGAGAGCGGATGCGGCAAGTCCTCCCTTGGTTTTACCCTTATGGGAATGCCCACGCCCCCCGGAAAGATCGTAGGCGGCAGCGTTAAAGTGGACGGAAGGGAAATCGTCGGCCTCCCCGAGGACGTGCTCAGGAAGGAGATAAGGTGGCAGAAGATAGCCATGATATTCCAGGGTGCCATGAACGCCCTCAACCCGGTCTACACCATAGGCTACCAGATGATAGAGCCCCTCCTCTACCACAAGGGAATGGAGAGAGAGGAGGCCATAGACAGGGCCCAGAAGTACCTCGAGCTCGTCGGCCTTCCCCCGGAAATCGTTGACCGCTACCCCCACGAGCTCAGCGGTGGAATGAAGCAGCGTGTCGTCATAGCCATGGCCCTCCTCCTCGAGCCGGAGGTCGTCATTGCGGACGAGCCGACCACGGCCCTTGACGTCGTCGTTCAGGCCCAGATCATCAACCTCATGAAGAAGCTCAAGAAGGAACTCGGGCTCTCGATGATATTCATCACCCACGACCTGAGCATCCTCGCCGAGATAAGCGACCGCGTTGCCATCATGTACGCAGGAAAGCTCGTGGAGATAGGGGACAGCAAGAAGATTTACTACGAGCCTGCCCACCCGTACACCCAGAAACTCCTCGCCGCCATACCGAGGCTTCACGAGGACGTTGAAAAGCTCGAATTCATCCCGGGACAGCCACCAAACCTCATAAGCCCACCCGCCGGATGCCGCTTCCACCCGAGGTGCCCCTACGCAATGGAAGTGTGCAGGGAGCAGATACCGCAGCTGAAGGAAGTTGATAAGGACCACTACGCCGCATGCTGGTTGCTGTGAGGGATGAGCCATGAGTGAGCCGGTACTTAAAGTTGAGAACCTTAAGAAGTACTTCCCTATCAAGAGGGGACTTGGCGACGTCATAAAGGGCAGGCCCCAGAGGTTCGTCAAGGCAGTTGACGGAATAAGCTTCGAAATCGAGAAGCAGGAAGTCTTCGCCCTCGTCGGTGAGAGCGGCTGTGGTAAATCCACCACAGGAAAGCTCGTCATGAAACTCCTCGAGCCAACCGACGGCAGGATATACCTCGAGGGACAGGACGTCACCGAGCACAAGACCACGGAGGAGATCAAGGCCTACCGCAGGAAGGTCCAGATGATATTCCAGGACCCCTTCGCCTCAATGAACCCGAGGTTCAGGATATACGATGTCCTCGAAGAGCCCCTCCTCATCCACGGGATAGGAGAAACAAGGGCGGAGCGCGAGGAGCTCATCTACAAGGCCCTCGAGATGGTGAGGATAACACCCCCAGAGGACTACGTTGGAAGGCACCCTCATATGCTCTCCGGTGGTCAGAGGCAGCGTGTGGCCATAGCAAGGGCCCTCATGCTCAACCCGACCTTCATAGTCGCGGACGAGCCCGTCTCGATGCTCGACGTCTCGATCCGTGCAGAGGTCCTCGAGCTCATGAAGAACCTCAAGGAGAAGATGGGTGTTACCTACCTCTACATCACCCACGACCTCTCAACGGCCAGGTACTTCGCCGACTACATAGCCGTGATGTACCTCGGAAGGATCGTCGAGATGGGTAAGGCAACGGAGGTCATTGACAACCCGATACACCCGTACACCAGGGCGCTGCTGGCGGCGGTTCCGGAGCCCATCCCAGAGAGGAGGGAGATAATCAAGGAGCTCCCCATCAAGGGTGAGGTTCCCAACGCGGCCAACATCCCGCCCGGATGCCGCTTCCACCCGAGGTGTATCTACTTCCAGAAAGGACTCTGCGACGCCAAACACCCGCAGCTCATCGAGTACGAGCACGGGCACTGGGTGGAGTGCCACCTCGCGGGGAAGATTTGATCCTTCCCCCCAACATTTTTAAGCTACTTTTCTACATTTCTGAAGGGATGCCCAATGCGAGATGAACTGAAACTTGCATTCTCATACGGTACGTTCAAAGTCGGTTTCCTGCTCCTTCTGTTAACGCTCGTCCTTTCGGGCCTTTCAATGTACGGGAGCTCTGCTTCCTTCCAGGAGAGCGGTCACCTCACCGCTGGCGACGTCGTTGATTTCAACAGGCCCGGCTTCTACGCCGAGAGCGTCAACCTAACGCTCACTTCAAACTACGCGGTGGTCAACTACACATCCCTAACAACGGGTACGGTGGAGGTAAGGGGGGAATACTCCCTCGAACTCAAGACCCTCCCCACCCTGAAGGTAGAGAACGGGAGCGTGGACTACACCGTCAGGGCTGTGGGTGAGAGGCATCCGTTCTCTGTTCTCGCTTACGTCTCCTTCGTCACGATGCTCGTGGGGATAGTGCTCGCGTTCATAGGTTACTCCAGGATAATGGGCGATCTGGGGGGAAAGAAATGAGGGATCTGAACTATGGGGATGTTGTGAAAACCCTCGAGGCCTTCGTCCGAGAGAGGGCGGGAGGTATGGGGGCGGTAGTCGGCATCAGCGGTGGAATAGACAGCGCCACCGTTGCTTACCTCGCGGCAAAGGCCCTCGGGAAAGAGAAGGTTCTGGGCTTGATAATGCCCTACTACGAGAACCGCGACGTTGAGGACGCCAAGCTCGTCTGCGAGAGCCTCGGGATAGAGTACAGGGTCATAAACATCAGGTCAATAGTTGACGCCTTCGTTTCCTCCCTCGGCTTTGAGCCGGACCGTAAGAGCCTCGGCAACATAATGGCCAGGACTAGGATGGTCCTCCTCTACGCCCACGCCAACCAGCTCAACCGCCTCGTCCTAGGGACCAGCAACAGGAGCGAGTTTCTCACCGGTTATTTCACAAAGTGGGGCGACGGAGCGAGCGACTACGCACCGCTCATAAACCTCTACAAAACGGAGGTCTGGGAGGTAGCGAAACTCCTCGGCGTTCCGAAGAGGATAATCGAGAAGAAACCAACGGCAGGCCTCTGGGAGGGGCAAACCGACGAGGACGAGCTCGGGATAAGCTACCGCCTGCTGGACGAGATACTCTGGCGGCTGGTTGACCTCAAGATGCCGAAGGATAAGATAGCGGAGGAGCTTGGGATAAGCGTTGAGCGGGTTGAATACGTCGAGGGGCTCGTGAAAGGAAGCGAGCACAAAAGAAGACTCCCTCTCGGTCCCGAATTCTGAGGTGAGCCGATGAAGAGGGGCTATCTCTTCGTTTTTCTGGCCGCCAGCATGTGGGGAACCCTTGGAATCTTCGCCAAACTGCTCTACAGGTTTAACCTCGACCCCTTCACCATAGTGTTCTACCGAGCGGGGATAGCCTTCGCGCTCCTTCTCGCCTACAACGGTCTAACGTCCGGACTGGGCATAGGAAGGGAGCGCCTGAAATTCTACGCGTTCTACGGCTTCTTCAGCGTCTTTTTATTCTACGCCCTCTACTTCTACGCTGTCAAGTACTCCTCGGTTTCCCTGGCGGTCCTGCTCCTCTACACGGCTCCCATATACTCCACGATAATGGGCTACATCCTCTTCGGCGAGGACATAACCCCCGCCAAGCTGCTCTCCCTGCTAGCGGTCATAATAGGCGTACTCTTCGTTACGAAGCTCGACGGGAACGTCAGACCTCTTGGAGTAGCACTCGGGCTGCTCTCGGGGTTCACCTACGCCCTGTACGGAATCCTGGGAAAGATAGCAATGCGCACGGACAGGCCGGAGAAGGCGCTCATGTACACGCTGGGATTCGGGTTCCTGTTCATGATACCCTTTGTCCACCCGAGGGTACCACTCGGGGCCACGCCCTATCTACTGTCCCTCGCATTTTTTCCAACCTTCCTAGGCTACCTCCTCTACAACCACGCGTTGAGGGAGGTCGAGGCCAGCAGGGCCTCGATAGTGGCCACGATAGAGCCAGTGGTGGCGCTCGTTCTGGCTTACCTGATCTTCGGCGAAACCCTCACTCCAAGGCAACTGGTCGGGGCGGGCATGATAATCCTGGGGGCCCTGCTCCTCCAGTACGAGGAGTATAGGAGTAAATAATTTTGTTTTCATGTTTATTTACGATTTCATGTTATGTTTACTCTTCACTTTTTTGTAACGTTATAAAGTTGTAATAAAAATATGACTAGAAAAAGTTAATAAAGAAGTTCCGCGTAGGGGAGTGTGGGTGTGGAATATGGCAGAGGTTAAGGTTGAGATGCTCACCATCGAAAGAGAGAAAGGAAGCAGCGTCAGGAGCGTCGGAAAGCCCCCCTGGACAGAAAAAACACATGATGGGAAGCTGGAGAGGCTTATTTTGCAGCTAGGGGCTGGAAAGGGCGAATTTTCGGAGATAACCGGCATCCCAAGGTCAATCGGGTGCATGGGAAACAATCGCTTCATACTCCGCAGGGAGAAGCTCTCCACGGACAGAAAAAAGCAGCTAATACGGGAGTTCCAGCTGAAAGGAGGGCGCGAACTTTACCTGACGAACTACGATGAGGTGGAGGAGCTCATCGAACTGGCGGAGTACGCGGGTAGGCTGGGGATAGATGAGGTCTACGCGGTCGTCAGGATTGAGGACGCTGAAAAAATGCACCCTATAGAGGGCGTCAGGATAGTCGTGGAGATGAGGAATTCCCCCGAGAACTGGGAGAAGCTCAACTCCCTCGGATTTGCCGACGGGGTCCTGCTCATGGTGGAGGCGGACGAGTACCCCCTCGAGGACGTGCCCTTCCCCGGGGACGTTTACGTTGATGTCATCCATCCGCCGAGTATGAGGGGCGTTAACTTCAACATCCTGAACCTCAGGAGAATAGACAGCGGGAGCACTCAACGCTACCACCCGTGTATGGGGGGGACCCTTGCAATAACCGCGGATGGTTACGCCCTCCCCTGCCCGCTCCTCCGGAACTTCGTGGTGGGGGACGCGAAGAAAGAGGGCATCTCAAAGCTCGCCAGAAAAACGAGACTAAAGAACATGTGGAAGATAACAAAGGACAGGATAGAGCCCTGCTCCGCATGCCCCTTCAAGTACGTGTGCCACGACTGCAGGGCCCTTGAGTTCCAAGCTTCGGGAGACCCCTACGGGGTTGAATACTGCCCCCTGGAGCCTTAGAAGTCTTCGAGGATGGAGCGGTAGCCGCCTCCGTCCTCTCTAACCCTCTTGGCAAAGTAGTCGAGCCTGTTCTCCCACTCAAAGCCCGCAAGGTAGTCAATCGTGAACTTCTGAACGTACTGGCCGAACTTGTATATCATCTCCCCGACGTCAACACGTTTGGAGTTGAAGTACCATTCAAGGTAATATCCCTCGGGAAGGATTTGCCCCACGAGCATGTTGTACTTCTCCATCCACTCCTCTATGAGGCCCTCATCGAGGTCGTAGGCGATGCCGTTGAAGACCCTGTCCGTGGCCTTATCATCGTGTATAGCCGCGTAGCCCACGAGTATCCCCAGCTCCTCGAGGCGCTTTATCATGTAGTTGACGGTGGCCCTGCTCTTTCCCAGGGCGCGGGCTATCTCCGATACCGGTGTCCTGGCGTCAACCTTGATTATGTCAATGAGCCTGGCGTAGTCATAACTCAAATCCCATTCCCCGGGCTCCATCTTAACGTGAGGATAGGGGGCCACCCTGTAGTACTCGTAGTCGTCGCTGTACCTGGAGAGGAGATCGTCAATGTATATCGTCTGCTCCTTTGGGATGTGGAGGATGGACTTGAGGCCTATCTTGAACCCGAAGGTCGGGTGAACCGTGGCCACAAAGGGGTTCCGGAGCATCCGGCGGGCCACAATATTCATCTCGGACTTGGGGACGCTCAGGTAGGCGATGTAACTCTTAAACCCCAGACGGGTCATGTTGAAGAGCGAATAAACGCTTACGTACTTGTCCGGGCCGTAGTACTTCTCGTAAAGCCTTCTGAGCCTCGAGTAGTCTATTCCCTCCAGCTCGGCTATCTTCCTAAGGCTCTCCCTCGGGTGTTTATTGAGCACATCAACAAGAAAATCAATTTCGGACAGGTTTATTTCATCTCCGCCCATTCCACCTCACGGAAAAAGTTTTATCTTCTGGGACTTTTATATATTTTCGGTGGTGAGTAATGGTGAAGATAGACGTGGTGGACATAGAGAAGCCGGAAGGAGTTGAGTGCATCATCGGCCAGGGAAACTTCTCGATATTCACGGTGGATGACCTCGCCAGGGCGCTTCTCACGGCGGTTCCGGGCATAAAGTTTGGAATAGCCATGAACGAGGCAAAGCCCCAGCTGACGCGCTTTACAGGGAACGATAAGGAGCTCGAGAGGCTAGCCGCCAAAAACGCCCTCAACATTGGTGCCGGGCACGTGTTCGTGATACTCATGAAGAACGCCTTCCCCATAAACGTCCTCAACACCGTCAAGAACCACCCCGCCGTTGCCATGGTCTACGGGGCCAGTGAAAACCCTCTGCAGGTTATAGTGGCTGAGACTGAGCTCGGAAGGAGTGTGCTCGGCATAGTTGACGGGAAAGCCGCTAACAGAATAGAGGACGACGAGCTCAAGAGGGAGCGCAGGGAGCTCGTGGAGAAGATAGGCTACACCATAGACTGACCCTTTTCCTTCTTCGGGTGATTTCATGAGGATAACGTTCATAACTTCCAATCCGGGCAAGCTGAGGGAGGCGATGGCCTATTTAACCCCCCTTGGTGTTGAGGTCCAAGGGTTGAAGTTTCCATACCCGGAGATACAGGCCGATACCCTTGAGGAGGTAGCGGCCTACGGTGTGGAGTGGCTCTCCGAGCGGATTGATGGACCCTTCTTCCTCGACGATTCCGGCCTCTTCATAGAGGCCCTTCAGGGGTTTCCGGGAGTTTACTCCGCCTACGTCTTCAAAACGCTGGGTATAGACGGGATACTGAAGCTAATGGAGGGCGTTGAGGACAGGAGGGCGTACTTCAAGAGCGTCGTAGCGTACTGGGATGGGGAGGTTCACATCTTCACAGGAACAGTCCACGGGAGAATAGGCCTCGAGAGGAGAGGCTCGGGTGGCTTTGGCTTCGACCCCATATTCATACCCGAGGGGTACGGGAGAACTTTCGCCGAGATGACAACGGAGGAAAAAAACAGGATATCCCACAGGGGCCGGGCCTTTGAGGCTTTTTCAAACTGGCTAAGGGACAAGCTAAAAATTGGGTGAACGTCCAAATCCGATAGATTTATATTGTCTAAATGACAGGATGTGGTGGGCGGTAAAAATGGTAGACGTTCTCGATAGGGTTGACCAAAAACTTCTGGACGAGCTGAAAGAGAACGCGAGGGAGAACATAGCTTCCCTCAGCAAGAAACTCGGTGTTCCAAGGACCACTGTTCACTACAGGATAAAAAAGCTTCTTGAGGAGGGCATAATAGAGAAGTTCACGATAAAGCCCAACTACAAGAAGCTCAACCTCGGGACGACCGCTTTCATACTGGCCCGCTACGACCCCTCCAGCGGTCTCACCCAGAAGGAGGTCGCGAACAGGGTGGCCCAGGTCGAGGGCGTTTACGAGGTCCACATAATCGCGGGTGAGTGGGACCTCCTGATCAAAGTCCGCGCCCATTCAGCCGAGGACGTTGGAAAAATCGTCGTTGACAGGCTCCGTGAGGTCAAGGGGCTGGGTCAGACCGTCACAATGGTTTCCTTCGTAACGGTAAAAGAGGACATTTAGGCGATGATTGGCGTTCTCCTTCCTGAGCGGTGATGATGCGAGGAAAGATGAGCCTCTTTCTCCTTCTTTTCTCGAATTTTTAAATCCGGGAGAAGTGGATTCTGGTGGGGCCGCCGAGATTTGAACTCGGGTCACCGGCTCCCGAAGCCGGCAGGATGGGCCAAGCTACCCCACGGCCCCGTGCCCACACTCTCATGTTCGGGAAACGGTTATAAATCTTACGGTTCCATTCAGAGGGGGAGTGGGATGAGGGTTTCAATCATAGTACCAACATACAATGAGCGGGACAACCTCGAGGAACTTTTCAGGCGCATAAGCTCCGCCATGGATGGAAGGGACTACGAGATAATAGTTGTGGACGACGATTCTTCCGACCGAACGTGGGAGAGGGCGGAGGAGCTCTCAAAGGAGTACCCCGTGAGAGTACTGAGGCGCACGGATGAGAGGGGGCTCTCCTCCGCGGTGATCAGGGGTTTTGAGATAGCCAATGGGGACGTTTTCGTGGTGATGGACGCCGACCTTCAGCACCCGCCCGAGGTGATTCCCCACCTCATTGAGGCTATTGAAAAGGGTGCCGACGTGGCCATAGCGAGCCGGTACGTTGAGGGGGGGAGGGTCGAGAACTGGTACTGGTGGAGGAAGCTCATCTCCAGGGGGGGCCATAATGATAGGCAGGGTGGCCCTCCCCAAGATAAGGGATGTAAAGGACCCCGTAAGCGGCTTCTTCGCCCTCAGGAGGGAGGTCGTGGAGGGGGCGAGGCTTAACCCCGTGGGGTTCAAGATACTCATGGAAATCCTCGTGAAGGGGAATTACGAGAAGGTCGTGGAGGTTCCCTTCACCTTCGGCCTCAGGAACGCGGGGGAGAGCAAGCTCGGCCAGAAACAGATTATCAACTACCTCCGCCACGTTTACAGGCTCATGAAGTGGGAGGGCGAGCTCGACAGGCTCATCAAATTCAGCATAGTGGGTCTAACGGGGATAGTGGTCAACGAGGGGGCGCTCTACCTCCTTGTCGAATCGGGCACCCTCGGCGAGAACAGCGCGGTCTTCCCCGCCACGGAGCTCTCGATACTCAACAACTTCATGTGGAACGACCTCTGGACGTTCAGGGATTTGAAGAGAGGTTCCTTCATCAGACGGCTCTTCAACTTCCACGTGGCGGCGGCGAGCGGCTTCTTGGTGCAGGTGGCGGTCTACTTCACGCTCAAAGCCCTCGGGGTGCCCTACCTCGTGGCCAACTTCATAGGAATACTCCTGTCGTTCATAGTGCGCTTCCTCTTCAACCGCCATGTAACGTGGGGCTAAAGATATAAACTTCAAACCCCATTCATTTTTCAGGGATGGGTTATGTACGTGGGTGAACTTCTCAAGAGCATGGAGAGAGTTTCAACAGGCGTTGAGGGGCTGGATGAGCTCATAGGTGGAGGACTAATCCCAGGGAGACTCTACCTACTCACGGGACCGCCTGGAAGCGGAAAAACAACCATAGGAATCCAGTTCCTCATTAAGGGTGCGGAGGACAACGAGAAGGGACTCTACATATCTCTCGTTGATGATCCAAAGGTCATCCTGCAGGACATGAGCAAGTACAACTTCAGCCTGCTCATGCACACGAAGGCGAGAAAGATAGTGTTCTACGACATAGGCTACAATCTCCTCCGCATGGAGGAGCGCCTGACGTGGAGGGAACTCTTCAGAAAGATGAAGGAGGCCATAGCGGCCGAAAAACCCAAGCGCGTCGTCATAGACTCCTTCACTTCCATGGAGAAGCTGGTGGCTGATCCAGAGAACAAGAGGAGGGAGCTTGGCTACTTCGTTAGGGCAATGGAGGAGATGGGTGTTACCGTACTAATGATATCCGAGATGATGAGGTCAGAGGAGTACACCGACGAGTACTACCTGGCGAGCGGCGTTATAGTCATGCACCACTTCATGAGAAACTACTCGATGATACGCGCCCTCCAGATACTCAAGATGCGCGGAACGTCCCACGACAGCAACATGAAACGCGTCCGCTTCACCACGAACGGGGTAAGGGTTTACAACGAAGGGCCTTTCTGAGGGGAGTAAAATGAAGAAGGACGAGGAGATTAAAATCAGGAAGCGTGAGCTTATACGCGAGGCCTACCGCTTCGGATACTTCATCGGCTACCACGGTCACACGGAGTGGGTTGGCTGGGTCAGCGAGAAGAAGGAGGAGATCTACGAACGGGCAAAGGAGCTCGAGGTATACCCCCTCGTGAGGGACGCCTTCAGACGCGGAAGGATTGATGGTGAGAGGCAGAGGATTGATGACATAAACCGCGGGGTAGCCGAGACGGGCCGCGCCGTGGAGGAAGAGGAGAAACCAAGGGTGAAGGTTGAGGCCAGGCCCATCACTGAAGAGGAGGGGATGGAGGAGGAGTTCAAGAGCTTCCTCGCGAGTCCGCGCATAATCGAACCCCCCGAGATACTCTCCATGATGAAGGTCGTTGGTGAGCCCGGCTTTATGAAGCTCCCAGGAATGCTCGGCCAGAGGGGGGAGGAGGAATGATGCAGAAGTTCGCCTACCACTTTCACGCCTACCAGCCGGGCGATATAATCTACATCCACGACGGAACCGGCTGGGACCCCATAAAGTTCTCGGAAAGGCTCAGCCCCGTCGCCCTGAGGATAAGGGACGAGGAGGTTAAGGGACGCAACTGGACGCGGGCCATGATAAAGGCCTACGACTACGTGGACGAGACTCTCATGAGGCTGGAGAGGGGGGCTGTGAGCGTTGACATAGAGCCCTTCACCCTCTACCTCGTGCTTCGCTACAAGCCCAAGATATACGGCCACATCGCGTCCCTCCTCGGGGAGTACGTTGAAGCCGTCCCCACGACCCCCTTCCACCCCATAATGCCGCACCTCAGCAAGTTCACGCAGGAGGTGCTCGCGAGAGTTTCCTTCGACTTCTACTCACCATTCATAACGGGAAAGGACGTCCTCGGCTACTGGCTCCCCGAGGGAGTGATAGCCCGCGACAGCGCCCGCATAGTGAGGGAAGCCTCGCCGACGGACCTGGTTTTCCTGCTGGACGAGAGGCAGTTCAAAGACCTCCACTTCCTGCAGGCGAAGTTCTCGTGCAACACCTTCAAAACTGACGGGCACTACGCCTACGTCTTCGGGAGGGACCATCAGCTGAGCGATGCCTTCGCCTTCAACCAGCTCGATGCGGAGGGCCTGGTGAGGGCCGTGGCCGAGGGGAGGCTCGACATGTTCAAGGAGTCCCAGAAAATCCCCTACCTCGTCTACCTGGCGAGCGACCTGGAGGCTCTCGTAAGCAACCCGACCCAGCTTGACAAGTTCATGAAGTGGCTCAACGGCCTCAGGGAGAGGGGAACCGAGCTAATAAACGCGCCCGAGTTCATAAGGAGAAAGAGGAGCGGGGAATACAAGTGCCTTGAAGGCGAATGCACGGAGAAGTTCGAGATAAAGGTGAAGGACTACTCCAGCTGGAGCGACTACTTCGACCTGAGCATTGACGGAACTACGAGCGACACGCGGTGGCTTGGGGTGCGGAGGGATGACAACAAGGCATACTCCAGGCAGTACCGCGGAAAGGAGTACTCTCAGCTCTGGAAGCTCGCTTTTACAAAACTCTCACGCGAGCTAAACAGAAGCATTCGCTACGGAACCTTCGACCTTCTCAAGGCCTACGAGAAGAACCTGACCCTCGAGGGCTTCAAGGAGTTCCTCGTGAGGTACGCCAGGATTTTCTTCCGCGAGCACTATGAGTACTTCGAGATGGACACCAGCGTGGACTACGTGACGGAACCAGTTAAGGAGGTTGACCCCTCCATAAGCCTCAAGCTCGGGAGGATATACTACCTCGCCCTCCTCGGAAACCACTCGTGCCCGCGCTTCTGGGAGCACATTGACACGCGCGTGACCTTCGGCAACGTGGTGGCACTGAGCAAGGCCCTCAGCGAGCTCATAGACCTCTACCTCGAGGAGGGAAGGGAAGAAAGGGCCCAGTACCTCTTCCTCGAGTACATGAAGCTCCTATCCTTCCCGCAGCTCTACTACGACTACGAGTTCTTCCGCATAGAGGGACTCAACGGATGGGAATCGAGCGAGGCGGCGTGGTTCGACTCGCTGAGAAGCCTCGTGCCCAACTCGACCTACAACGTGATAACCAGGGCGGCGCTGTACGTGGCCCAGAGGGACTTCCCGAGGGACATAGCCTCTGCCCTCGAGGCTCTCTTTGATTTCAAGCAGGCGGTTCCAGATACCGGTCACATCCCCGGGGAGCTCCACGGAAAGTGGGGGAATACGGAGTGGTGCGAGCACAGGGGGAAGGACTAACCTTTTATCCTTTCCCTCCCTATTCTCCCCGGTGGTTCCATGAGGCGTTTTCTTGGTGAGGCCGTCCTTTCAGTTGACAACGTGATGGAATTCATAGGAGACATAAGCAGATTCCACAGGATTCAGGGCTCGAGGGAGCTCGTTGAAGCCGCCAGATACGTGAAGGAGAAGCTCGACCTCTTCGGGGTAAGGGCCGAGATAATCGAGAAGAGTTACGATGGAGAAAGCCAGTACCTGACGCTTAGGAGCCCGATAGCCTGGAACCTGCTCCACGGCGAACTCGAGTTCGGGGAAAAGAGGCTCACCTCAGCTGAGACGCCCCTAGTGGCAATGGCCCACTCCCCCGGAGGAAGCTTCGAAGGGGAGGTTTTCATACCCCGCACCGAGGAGGATTGGGAGAGGGTGGAGGGCAAGGCGGTTCTTGTCGGGAGGGACTGGCGTGAGGCCTACAGGAGGGCGAACGAGAAGGGTGCGGCGGCCTTTATCGCCTACAGGGAAGGGACAGGAACGGCGGTTCCCTACATAGGTCTTTTCCTCACCGGGAAAGACCTCGAGTGGGCGAAGATTCCCGCCTTCGCGGTTCCCGAGACATGGGCGAAGGAGGCATTCTCAAAGGATATCACCGCTAAAGGCAGGCTTGAGGTGGAGATCAAGGAGCGGGAGGTTCTTCCCATAGTCTACGCAGAGGTCGGGAGCGCACCGTTCGTACTCTTCACAGCCCACCTGTGCCACCCAAGGCCCGGCGCCAACGACAACGCGAGCGGGAGCGCGATGCTGATAGAGCTGGCGAGAATCCTAAGCACCCTTCACAATGACTCATTCCGCTTCGGCTTCGCATTCCTCTGGGTTCCGGAGTACTACGGCACCCAGGCCTTCGTGGAGGAGATTGACATTAGTAAGTACTACGCGGTGATAAACCTCGACATGGTGGCGGGGAGCCAGGACAGGTCGGGATCAACGATAATGGCCATTAGAACCCCCTTATCACGCTTTTCCGTGGTTTCCGGTCTTCTGGAGTACTTCCTCGATAGGGCCAACGTCTCCGGCAGCAGCTTTTCGGGGAGCCCAATGCCGCGCCTGAGACTCAAGGGCTCCCCCTACGAGATGGGCAGCGACCACGACGTCTTCAACTTCTTTGGGGTACCCTCCGTGATGGCAATAACGTGGCCGGACAGACACTACCACTCGAGCGCCGATACGGTTGAAAAGCTCAGCAGGGAGAGCGTGGGGATTATAGGGAGGGCCGTCCTTGCCACCGCCCTCGCGCTGGCTAGGGCGGAGGATGAGGAGCTCCGGCGCTTTGCCAGAGCCTACGCCATGAAATACCTGGGAGAGCTTGGAATGGAGGGAGAGACGGACGTGAGCGAAAGGCTCGTTATGAAGGGTCTCGCGAGGGACGCCCGCTTCCTCGGCATTGACGTTGGTCATGCCTTTGAGGGAAGCGGCTGGCTCCGCTGGGTGAAGAGGGGCAGGATAAGCAGGGAGGCAATAGCGATGGCCGACGAGGAACTGGCCAGGCGCTTCAGGAAACTCACAAGGGACAGGAAGCTGCTCGTCCACCTTCACGAGCTCGTGATGCTCTCGGAGATTCTTCCGGAGAAGGAGGCGTTCAGAGCACTCCGCGAGGAGTACAGAGAAATCAACGAAGAGAAGCTGAAGGAGGGGGTTGATATACTCAAAAAGGCCGGAATAGTTGAGGAGATAAGCTAATCACTCACCACGTTCCTGGAGTTCCCTCTCCAGCTCGTTTATCTTTTTCAGGAGGTTCTCCTTTATCTTCTCGAGGAGCTCGTGAGGGGATACAGCCGTGTACGTGTAGCCCAGCCAGCCTTCCTCTATGAGCTTTCTCCTGAGGAAGCCCCTCCTGTAGAGGTTTAGAACGTGCTCCCTCACGGAGCGCTCGCTGAGCCCCACCTCTCGCTGTATCTCGGTGACACGCATGGGGGTCTTCTTCTCGAGCAACGTCAGGTATATGCGAATCTCGCTCTTCTTAACCCCGAGGGATCTGAGGAGTGCCACTACCTTGTCGTTCATGTTTCCCACCTATGCAAACTTAAGTTCATACTTCATGTTCATAAAGCTTGCGGTTCCGAAGGATTTTCCCATGAACGCGATTTTATTCGAACATAATTTCACCGATGTACGTCCAGTTCGGAAGGTAAACCTCACCAACCTTTGCATTCTTCAGGAAAGGCACCATCTTTATGCCCCTCCTCACGTCGAAGCCCTCGATGTAGGGGTTGATTGTGGGCAGGATGAAGAAGCGGCCGACCTTTAGGTAGCATTTAGTCTTTCTAACGGCGCTTCCAACGTTCACGCTCACCGCGGGATGTATGTGGCCAAGGAAGGCCCTCTCAAACTCAACATCGGGCAGGGACGTGTGCCCGTGGAGGAACAGGTTTCCGTCCAGGACGAAATGGTCCGAAACCCTGAGGTTGGGAAAGTCCCTCTCGAGGAGCTCGATCTGGCCGTCGTGGTTTCCCTTGGCGATCCAGACCTCAACGTCGCCCAGGGTGGAGAAGAACTCCGTGAGGAGCTTCCTCGTGAAGGGCTTCATCGAGAGGGGTTCCTTGACGTCGCCGAGGATAACGAGAAGGTCGGGGTCTTTCTCAACCACGAAATCAGACAGTCTCAGCTCAAACCCCGTTCTGATTCGGAGCCCGCGGGGGAGCTCAAAGGCTATGTGAGGATCGGCTATGAGAAGCACCCTTCCGACGGAGGTTTCCAGTTCAAGACTCAGCCGCTCGAACATGTCCCCACCAAAGAGAAAAGGGAGTCGAGGTCAGATCAGACCTCTCTCTTTCCTGTGCTGCCTCTTGAGCCTGCGTATCCTCTTCTTGATCCACTTCCACCTCATCCTTCCCTTCTTCTTCCACTTCCTTGGTCTCCTCTTCATGAGCATCACCCCTGTAATCGTCCAAGCTTGGCTTTCTTGGGGTGCCTTTTAAACTTTTCCCCACGGGCCTGAAAATAATCGGTTTTCGCCAACCTCCATTCTAAGGCTTTCTCACCCACCAAACGGACGTTTAAACTTCCCCCCAGAGGACAGTGCAACAATGATTTTTGGTGGTCCTTTTCAGCCCATCAACCATAGAATTAGTCCAAACCCCCATCGCAATCTTTTAATTATTGCGAAGGCATTGTTGAGGGTTTTTGATTACCTTCTCCATCCAAAAAGGACCCACAGCGAAGTTTCCAACAACCGGACGTTCACAACACAAATCAAAAACCCAAAAAGGGATGGGAGCGTAGAGGAAACGGTGGTGGTATGAAGGTAGCCTACGTCCAGATGAGACCTGTTCTCCTCGAGCCGGAACTCAACTATTCGAGGGCCGAGGAGCTCATAAGGGTGGCCGCGGACAAGGGTGCAAAGCTTATAGTCCTTCCGGAGCTCTTCGATACGGGCTACAACTTCAAGAGCAGGGAAGAGGTCGAGAGCGTAGCGGGCCAGATACCCGACGGTCCGACGACGGAGTTCTTAATGGAGCTCTCGAGAGAGCTGGGAGTTTTCATAGTGGCCGGAACCGCCGAAAAGGACGAGAGGGGGAGGCTCTACAACTCCGCGGTGATAACTGGCCCGATAGGGAGCGGCTACATAGGGAAGTACCGCAAGGTGCACCTCTTCTACCGCGAGAAGCTCTTCTTCGAGCCCGGCGACCTGGGCTTTCGCGTCTTCAACATCGGCACAGCGAAGGTGGGGGTCATGGTATGCTTCGACTGGTTCTTCCCCGAGAGCGCGAGAACGCTCGCCTTCAAGGGCGCCGAGATAATAGCCCACCCCAGCAACCTCGTGATGCCCTACGCGCCGAGGGCCATGCCGATAAGGGCACTCGAGAACCGTGTTTACACGGTAACCGCCAACAGGGTCGGTGAGGAGAGGGGCCTCAGGTTCATAGGTAAGAGCACGATAGCCTCTCCAAAGGCGGAAGTTCTGGCCATGGGGAGCGAAGAGGAGGAAGAGGTTGGGGTGGTCGAGATAGACCTCTCGCTGGCGAGAAACAAGAGGATAAACGAAATGAATGACGTCTTCAAGGACCGCCGGCCGGAGCACTACTCCCTCTGAGCTTCAGCTCCGCCACCCTCTTCTCCGGTTTTTTGAAGAGGATGACGTTCCCAACCCCTTCCATCCCGTGCTCCTCCATCGTTATCAACCCGTACTCCCTGAAGAAGACGCTCCCTATCGCAAGCTGCGTGGCTAAATCCCAGTAGTGGAAGTCAACATCGCTTATCTTTTTGAACCCCGGAAGGACGTAGTAGCCCCTCTTAAACGTCCCCCTCACGAAGTCGTAGCCCTCGTGCATCGAGGCTATGGTGTAGTTCTCCCTCCGCCCCTCGATGAGGAACTCCCTGTAACCGGCGCGGTAGAGAATCCAGTAAACCCTGTCCATGTCCTCTATGAGGAAAACGCCGTCGTCGCTTAGGATGGATGCCACGTTCGCGAAGAGCTTTACCGCGTCGAAGGGGTCGAAGTGCGGCATCGTGTAGCCCCAGAGAACCGCAACATCGTGCTCGCCCACGAGTCTCGCTGCCTCCCTCGCGTCGCCCTGGACGAGTTTGAGCTCGGGGCTTATTCCCGCTATTCCAAGCCACTCTTCCGCTTTTTCAAGGTCTTCCATTCGGGCGTCTAAAACCGTGAGAAGCCTCGCACCGGTCGCCTTCGCGAGGGCGACTCCGGCTATGCCCGTTCCGGCGCAGACGTCGAGGACTCTGCCTCCCTTTGGAAGGCTATCCGATATTGACTCGAAAAACTCCGCTATCCTCTCAAACCTCTCCCTCGCCCTCTCGTCCGCCGGGTTCATCCGCCAGTTTATGTGGCGGTAGAGCTCCTCGAGGGACATGGCATCACCACACTAGAGAGTGAGAGGGATAATTTAAGCCTATCGAAAGGATTAAATATTTCGTCAACTTACTTAGGTTGACAAGGTGGTGGTATGAAGGCCGGCCCGCCGAGGGTGTTATGGTGGCGGCCTCATGTGGGACGGAGACCTCTTGGAGAGGAGCATACTAATCCTCGTAACCGAAAAGGGGGTTTACACGCTCAACTACTCGTCAAGGAAGGGGATACTGCCTTAATGTCCCATCTTGGTGGTGCCAATGAGAGTTGAAGGCACAAAACCGGCTAACTTCTCAGGACTTCCACTTATTCTATTGGGGTTCTCATTCCTCCTGATAATCGGAGTTCCAAGACTTGCCAAGGATTGGTGGTACATCTCGCTCGTAGGCTGGCTCTTCCTCGCGGCTTCATGGGGAACATCGGTTGAGGTGGAAGGGGAAACATTGAGGCTCAAGTACGCCTTTGGCAAACTAACGATTAACGTTCCTCTCTCCGAAATAGAAGACGTTAAAGTAGTGAGCAAGCTTGAGAGAGCAGTCATGATAAGGGAATTTCCGGAATTGTACGTTTTAATCACTGCCAGTGCGCTGTTCGTCTTCCTTGACCTTTTGCTCCTTCCCAGCGGGCTTTTGGAGGGGTACTACTTTGGCGACATAGGCCTGATATTCTTCGGCGTTCTTTACCTCGCGGTTATGTCCCTGCCGTTCAATAGGATTAACATCGCCTTCCTCTTTGGAGTTCTTGATCTGTTCTTTGCGACACTTCTTATGAAGCTGAAAATGGGTTATGTTGATCCCGTATCTGTTTTGATCTGGGGTGTATTAGGTCTCCTTTTTGTTGCCGAGTATTACCGTAAGGACTACGTTGTGATAACAGCCCAAAGGGGAAAGTACCCCCTTATGGCCCAAAAGCCTGAGGTGTTACTAAAGTCCATAATTGGAGGTGTTCCCGGTGAGGCTTAAGCTCTCCGCCTTCCCCGTTAGAGGTGCCCCACTGTTCTTCCTCGCAATATCGCTCATTGGCGGTGCCTTTGGGGTTCTCCTTCAGGCATCCAACGGGTGGAACTTCGCGTGGTTCTTCCCCTACCTCCTGGTTTTCTCCGCCCCGCTGGGCGCGGAGCTCAATGGAAAGGAGCTCGTTCTCCTCCACGGTCTCGGCCTAATAAAGGAGAGAATCCCGCTAGATTCCATTGAGGAAGTCTCGATTCTCTCCCGCCTCGAGTACGGCACCGTGGCGAGACACTTCAAGGCCTATACCTCCGTGTGGGTTACTGCGGTGGTCCTCTCGATGGCTTATCTCCTTCTGCCCGGCGAGGAGAACCCCATCGGAGCTTACTTCGCCCCCCTTGTAATCTCCATGTACACACTCCTCTTCATGATTCTGACCCTACCGATGAAGCGGAAAGGGCCAATTTATCTCTCGGCCGTCCTTGCCCTGGCCTTTTTACTCCTCTACCCCCTCGTTACCATCGGCCCAGAAACCCTTGTCCCGGGCCTCGTGTTCGGTCTATTCATTTTGTGGGCCGTGAGAACTTTTCAGAGGGAGGAACTGATACTGCTGGTGGCCGATGGAAAGTCGTACCTGCTGGCCTACAGGGATGGGAATGAGTTCCTAAACCTGCTCAGGAGGGCCGCCAATGCTCAAGCTCCCTGAGGGGATGGAGAGGGTCTGGCTAATGAGGGCCAGGGGCATGCGCGAGGTGGAGATAGCCGAAACTCTAGGAATCTCGCGGCAGGCTGTGAACAAGGCCTTAAAAGATGCGAGGGTGAAACTCTTCGAGGCCTTCTTCGCCATAGCCGGGACGTTCTCATGGGATGTTGTGAGAGTCAACGCCGAGAAGGGGTTCGCAGTCTTCGCCGGGAAGGTTGGGGAGAGGAGAATTAGGGTCTACGCCTTCTACCTGCCTGGAAAGGGGGTTAGGGCCTTCTTCGGAGATGACATCCCCGATTACATCCTCCAGCACGCGGTCGAGGTTGGCATAACCAAAAGGCTGGATAAAAATGAGGTTATCAGGGCCCTCGAGGGTTAATCCCCCTCTCCAAGGGCCAGGATGAGCCTGAAGGTTTCCACAAGCAGGAGGGCCACCGCCCCGAGGACCATCGCGGAGAGCACGAGGCCGGAGTGAAGGCCGTAGGCGTTGTAGAGAACCACGTAGGCGGAACTCCCAACGATAAGGAACTGGACGAGCGTCATGATCTCAACCAGAACCTTCACGCCCTTTTTGCCCATGTTGGGAACTCTGCCGAGGAGCATCGGGTCCCTAGAAAGGTAGGTGAGCGCCGCCGGAAGTATTGACAATGCCAGCGGGAGAAGGAACGCACCCATAGATTTAGAGGCGAAATTGTCGGGCTCCCCCTCTACATTGAAGTGTATCGCAACGTTTTCGGGAAGCTTGCGCCAGCCAGTCCAGAGGAGAACCAGGTAGGCCACGACAAGGCCAACCTGAACCGCGAGGTATGGCGTTATGTCCAGGCCCTCGATGGGTTTGGGCGTCCCCTCGGCTGGCTCCCTCATGCCCTCCAGCTCCACCACCCTCCTGGCGATGCGGTAGCCCACAACGAATATCGCGAGTATTCCGGCGAGCATCACGACGGTTACCACGAGAAGGTCGCGAACACCCAAGCTGAGCGCGAAGAGGAGCACGCCAAGGGCCATGAAGGCCTTTCCACTGAAGGAATTGGCTTTTCTCCACGCCTCCTCCGACGCGAAGGTGTAGCCGATACGGAACCCCACTGCGAGATTCGGCCTGTTCCGAAAGAGGTACGTGAGCAGACCTGCCACGAAGATAACGGCCGAGATCACGGACCCAAAGACCACCTCGAACAGCTCAGTCCCAGCCATAGGTTTCACCCCCAAGCGCCCTCAGGGTCTCGTTTATGAGCCCCACCTCCGCTTCAAGCTCCTCAAGGACCTCCATCCCGAGCCTGGTGATGCGGTAGTACTTCCTCGGCCTCCCACTTACCTCAGCCCATACGCCCTCCACGAGGCCGTACCTCTCGAGACTCTTGAGGAGGTCGTAGAGTGTCCCCTCGCTCGGCACGAGCCTCCCCCCACTCAGCTCACTGAGTTTTTTTCTTATCGCGTAGCCGTGCATCTCCTCGTGCCTCCGCAGGAGGGAGAGCACCAGGTAGGAGTAGAGACCGGAGCGGAGGTCTTTCCTGAGCTTTTTCAGGGCCCTCTCCCTACCACTACCAAACAACTTTCCTCTCCTCCACCTCTCTCTTCGCCTCCCCAAGCGGGCGGAGCAAAAGGAGCGAGAAGGCCGCGAGAAGGGCGTAGCTTATCCAGAGATCAGCTGTGCTCGCCGTGAGCTGGTAGTGGGCCGCGAACGTGTCTATCAGACCGTGAATGGCGGAGATAACTATTAGTGCATGAAGGCCTCTCCCCTTCCTGTAGAAATAAGCGAGCGTTAGCCCCGTCCCCGCGTGGAAGAGTGTTGCCAGCGCGCGCTCCACGAAGGGGAGGTAGCTCACTCCAGCCGGGAGGGACATCAGGGCGGCGTTCACGATACCGATGATGGGGATGATAACGGCCTCGCCGACGCCAAAGCCCAGCCCCACGAAGAGGCCCTCTTTAAGGGTTCTTCTGCGGACAAAGAAGTACTTGAGGCCCTCCTGGAAGAGGCCGGCCACAATGCCGAGCCACACGGAAACCGCGAGGGCAAAGGATGCCCCCCCTCTCGATAACATCTGCGTTTGACTTTATGCCCATCGCTATGAGAGGGAGCTGCTGGAAGAGAGGCTGAACGAAGAGGGTGACGAGCACGAGGAAGGCACCCAGCAGGAGCTCGGCCCAGAGGGGTTTAAACCCGGCGAGCCTGAATAGGAGGAGCACGGCGATTCCGCCCAGAGCGGGAAGGAGGAAAGCAAGGAAGAGCGAGCTTTTTGGGGCGTTTGACTCAACGGCGTCAATCCATATCCCTGATAACCTCCCCTCGGAGTCCACCACGAGGCGGAGGGTTACCTCCGCTTTCTCGAACTCGAAAACGTAGTACTTCAAGGTGTAGCCTCCGGCGGAGCCTTCCCTTTCAAACCGGTACCCTTTAAGCTCCCCGTAAACCGCCAGCTTATCGCGGAAGGATTTGAAGGAGCGCTCGTCAAAGGCCTTCTCCATGGTCGGGTCGAGATGGGGCTTGAGCACGGAGTAGTTTCCGCTCGAGAGTGCCTCGAAGAGAACCTCACCGAGATCTTCGCAGACCGCGTAGGGCAGGAGGAGCAGAATCACGAGGAGGGGTATGACTCCCTTCATATTACTCACCTATACCTCGGACTTCGAGGTATTGTCGCGGTGAAAGTATAAAAAGCTAACGCAGGGGAAAGAAAAAGAGAATCGTCAGGACATGGGGCATATCCCCGTCCGCGGGTTGCATGGCGGGAACGGCGCTGGGCCCGGTTCCGGATCAGGTGTGGGCGATGGGGTGGGCTCCGGATCGGGCGAAGGGGATGGTCCGGGAATAGGGGACGGCTCAGGGGTGGGTGTGTCGGGAGCATGAACCTCCACATCCGCGTAGAGCGCTGTTAAATCGTAGTATCTCCCGTTGTACCTGAACTTCACGGGATTTTTATAGAACACCGCCCTCGCTGTCCTGTCCTTATGTTCAAGCGCAACAAGTAGCTCAACAAGGTGATAGTTCCACTCCTCAGTGTTGAACCCAATGCCAACCCCCAGAAGAACCGGTGTCAGTTCTACCCCAAGGGGAGCGGCCAGCTGTGGAAGAAGCGCGGCCGAAGCACTGAAGAGGGGAATAGTGCCTGCGGACCGCCCTATATCAAAGTCCGTGGCATCAATAAAATCCTTTGATGCCCTCGTTTCAAAGGGTTCCCAATACCTCTGGACGTACCACATCGTTCCCCTTAAGACTCCCGTATATTTTGAGGACTCCGCGGGAGGGCCCGGTTCAAGACGCTTCTCAAGTCTGAGTGAATCATCAGAAGGCTGGGCCACAAGCACGTACGCGACCGTGTCACCTTTCTGACAGCCAAGAATCGAGCTAAGCGCATCGCAGTGATACTTCCTGTATTTGACAAGCAGCACGCTTCCCTTGACGCCAACCCCAAGTACGGAGGGGCCCTTTATCTCCTCTCCCCTAAAGCGAACCGGATATCCTGAAAACTCCAGACTGCTACTCTTGATGGTGTGGGAAAAACCCAGAACCATTGAATCTATTGAACCGTCCATTCCACCCTTTTTAAGTGCACCAACTGCCGAAAAGCCTATCTCCAGAGACTCAGCGTCCCTGTACTTATACTGGCTCCTCATAAACACATCCTGAACCTCTCCAATGTCCCCGTGAATGTACGCCATGACCATGGGTATGAAAGCCCTGTTTCTTGCGCTTATGACTTCCTCCGGACGCCACTCAAAGTATTCACTGGGTTTAGGGCATATCATGCCGGGCTGATTGCAGTACGATGGCGGATCAGGAGAGGGTGTAGGGAGCTCAGTAAAAGTGGGAGGGGCAGTATTGTCGTTTACACGCTTTCTTCTGAGTTCCGACAGCTCCTCAGCGCGATGAAGGACTTCGAGAGATTGAGGGGAGAACGTTATTCTCACGTTTCTGTTTTCCAGTATTCTACCCACGTTAAGTGGTACCACCTTCATAAAATACTTGACGTTACCACCCTCGTCTCTAAGGGTGCCAACGAGAATTACCCCGGGATTAACAGCATCTGGCTTCACACCTTCTTTCCTGAGATGTTGCTCCCACAACTTCATTCCACTTTGTATCCGCCCATAATTTATTCTAACCATATTCTTTCCATTGAACGTTCCCAGATGTTCAACAGTCCCTCCAGGGAGGAGCAGCGACACGGTAACACTAACATAACCCTTCTCAGGGGGCTTAATATCAATGGAGGGGTCGAGAAGAGGGAATTTATACTGGTACTCCACCTCAGTTCCAAGGTACTCCCTTTCATCGAGGGGCGGCAGTATGGCCCAGCCCATCCGGGCAATAACGCCAAGCGCGAGGATAAACACTACGACTTTGATCTTTCGCTTCATTACCACCACCAATAATCAATAGGGATATCGAAATAAAAAGTTTTCCAATAATTTAGTAAAAAATCCTTAAATAAATGTCAAACCATACAATCAAGCAGTTAACAAAATTTGGAGCGTGGAATCCCACATACCAAGAACAAGATTAGAAAAGGACAGAAAAACCTCACTCCCTTACAACCTGCGTTCCGGTTTTCCCTTCGAGGGCTTCCACGGCTTTATCCAGAGACGCTATTACCGCCCTCTCGCCGCCCCACTCGACGAACCTTATCACTGCCAGAACCTTCGGCCCCATGCTTCCCTTCTTGAAGTGCCCCTCTTCGTAATAGCGCCTCAGCTCCTCGACGGTTACCTTACCGAGCCACCTCTCATCGGGTTTGCCGTAGTTTATTGCCGCTCCGTTCACGTCCGTCAGTATCATGAAGATGTCCGCCTTAACTTCCTCCGCGAGCCTCTCTCCGGCAAGGTCCTTGTCTATAACGGCCTCAACACCCTTAAGCTCTCCGTTCTCCTCGATGACGGGGACGCCGCCACCGCCACTCGCTATGACTATGAAGTCCTTCTCCACGAGGTCAACTATCACCGGGGCCTCCACGTGGCCCTTCGGGTCGGGACTCGGAACAACCCTTCTCCATCCCCTTCCGGCGTCCTCTATAACAGTCCAGCCCTTCTCCTTCGCGAGCTTCTTTGCCGTCTCTTCGTCGTAGAAGGGGCCAACGGGCTTGCTCGGGTTCTGGAAGGCCGAATCGTTCTTATCAACGATAGTCTGGGTAACAATGGTTGCAACGGGCCTCTCAACTCCCCTCCTCCTCAGCTCGTTTATGATGGCCTGCCCTATCATGTAGCCGATCTGCCCCTGGGTCATGGCTCCAGCGACGTCCATGGGCTGGGCCGGGATGCCGTGGACGCTCTGCCCGGCGTCCATGTGGAGGAGAAGGGCACCAACCTGCGGGCCGTTGCCGTGAGTTATGACGACATCGTAATCGTTATCGAGGATTATGTCAACGATCTGCTTCGCGGTCTTCCTCACGTTCTCCATCTGCTCCTCATAGGTCCCCCTCTGGCCCCTCTGAAGTATAGCGTTCCCGCCAAGAGCTATCACAACCCGTTTCTTCACCCTCATCACCCCCTAGTGTCCATAGTTGAACTTCGATGCATAAAAGGCTTTCTTAGCGGTAAAATGATTTACACAGCAAAAATTTCGGGTTTTTGAATGAACCGGTTTATGAAGGTAAAGGGACGGGGAGTTAAGTTTTAAAACCACGGTGCTTAGTTTAGGGGGGTGAGAAGCGTGGGGAACAACGCGAGAGAGATTCATCGGTTTTTAAACGAGATGTGGGGCGAAATCTTCAGGCTCAACGAGGAACTGAAGTCCCTGCTCCCGGAAGAGGGCTTCAAGGTCGAGGATGTTGAGGGGGTTTTCGGAGCTTACATATTCGTAGAGGGGAGCTGGGAGCAGATGCTCTACCCTCACCCGGCCTTCGAGATAAAGCCCGGGATTGAGGTTGGCGCGACCCCGGATGGCTACTACTTCGTTATCGCGGTTCCCGGAGAGAAGGTGAGCGAGGGGTTCGTTTCCGCGTTCCTGGAGCTCTTCCCGAGGAGCTTCATCTACGGGAGCGAGAACTTCCTGAGCGATGTTTACAACTGGAGGCGGGACGAGAGGGTCTCCCCTACGGAGATCCTGGAGAAGATCAATGAGAGCGGGGAGAAGGTCTTTCAGTTCGAGGCCAACTTCGGGAGCGCGGATGGACTTCGCGAGGGGATATTCAAACTCATAGAGCTCGGAAAGCGCTTTGAAATCTTCGACATCTGAGGTGTCTCCATGGGCTACGAGGAAGCCTTTCCACCGGAACTTCGGGAGTACTACGCGAAACTCTTCGGGAGAGAGGCGGAGGAGATAATGGCCTCGCTGAGAACGCCGGTGGAGAAGTACTACATAAGGGTGAACACCCTCAAGACGAGCCGCTCAAAGCTGATGGATATCCTGAGGAAGGAGGGTCTCAAGCCCAAGAGGAGCCCCTACCTCAAGGAGGGAATCTACTTCGAGAGGGAGGGCCCGAACTTCGACGACGATTACGAGCCCGGCCTGCCCGTTGTGAGAGCCAACAAGTTCGCGAGCGAGAGCGTCTACCAGGGGGCCATGCTCTACGCGCCCGGAGTGCTCCAGGCCGACAAGAGGATAAAGCCCGGCGACAAGGTTGAAATAAAAGACCCGCGGGGACTTCTGGTCGGAATCGGAATAGCGAGAATGAGCGCCAAGGAGATGATACTCTCGACGAGGGGGCTGGCCGTAGAGGTGACCCTGCCAAAGTTCAGGCTGCCGAGTTTGAGCGAGCTGGAGAGCTTTAAGAAGGGCCTCTTCTACGCTCAAAGTTTGCCCTCGATGGTAGCCTCGAGAGTCCTAGAGCCGAGCGAGGAGGATCTTATCGTTGACATGGCTGCCGCTCCCGGCGGGAAGACATCGCACATCGCCCAGCTCATGGGGAACAGGGGCGAGATAATAGCGATGGACAAGTCGAGGAACAGGCTCAGGAAGATGGAGGAGGAGCTTGAGAGGCTCGGCGTGAAGAACGTCAAGCTGATTCGCATGGACTCACGGAAGCTCCCGGAGCTCGGAATCGAGGCAGATAAAATACTCCTCGACGCACCCTGCACGGCCCTGGGAATACGGCCCAAGCTCTGGGAGAGCAGGACGCCGAAGGATATAGAGGCGACCGCGCGCTACCAGAGGCACTTCATAAACGCCGCCATAAAATCCCTCAGGAAGGGCGGCGTTCTCGTTTACTCAACCTGCACGCTGAGTTATGAAGAGAACGAGGCCAACGTGAGGTACATCCTCGAAAAGGGCCTCAAGCTTGAAGAGCAGAGCGTTTTTATAGGCTCCCACGGTATCGGGGTTGAGGACGTCCAGAGGTTCTACCCCAACAGGCACCTAACCCAGGGCTTTTTCATAGCGAGGTTCAGGAAGGTGCAGGCATGAGGGGGAGGAAGTACCTGCTGATGGCGCTGGGAGTTGCACTCATAATAGCGCTCATAGTGTGGGCTGGAGTGGAAGAGACCCTCAAAATCGTCATGGGCGCTTCCCCCCGACCCCTTGTCCTAGCAATACTCACGCAGGTTCTGGCCACGTTCGCATGGGCCCTTCGGTGGCGCGTGTTCCTCAACAAAGCGGGTATAAGGCCGGGGACGAAGGACCTCCTGATGGCGGTCATGATAGGGGTCTTCGTCAACAACATAACCCCGGGGGCGAGGGCGGGCGGCGAGCCGGCGAGAACATACTTCATAGGTAAAAGGACCAACAGCGGGTACGGGGCCGTTTTTGCCACGGTCATGGCGGATAGGATACTCGATGTAATTCCCGTCATGGCATTCACCTTCATTGCATTTAAGTACGCGCTGGACGGAGGAAACAGACTTCTCCTCCTTGTCCTTGGAATCTCAACCCTCGCCCTGGCGGTGGTGCTCCTCCTTACGATCCTCTTTTCCTACAACGAACGCCTCGCCCTAGGGCTCGTGAAGAGAATCCTGGGCCTCATAAGGCGGCTCTTTCCCGGCAGGTTCTCAAGGGTCGAGGAGGACATAGAGGAGAAGATAAGGAACACGGTCATGGAGTTCAGGGAGACTCTCGTTGACCTATCCAAGGACCCGGCGGTTTTCTTCAAGACGCTCTTCTACTCCTTTGCCCTATGGGGATTTATGGTTCTGAGGACGTACTTCGTCTTTGAGAGCATCTCCCACCCCCTCCCGCTCTCAAGCATAGTTATGGTGCAGATGGCGGGCATAGCGATGGGCATGATAAGCGTCATCCCCGGAGGCCTCGGCATAACAGAGGGGATAAACTCGGCCCTCTATCTGAGCCTCTCAATAGAGAAGAGCATCGCGGTGACCGCCACCGTCGTGGATAGGTTTATATCCTTCTGGCTCCCATCAATAGTAGGCGGGGGTATAAGCCTTTACCTAAGCGCAAGGGATGGTAGTGATGAGGTTCGGAGTGATAGCGAGGCGCGATAGGGAGGAGGCCCTGAAGCTGGCCTACCGCGTTTACGACTTTCTCAAGGTCAGCGGGTACGAGGTCATAGTTGACGAGGAGACCCACAGACACTTCCCCCACTTCGGGGAGGAGGACGTTTTTCCACCGTCCCAGTTCGATGTTGACGTAATCGTGGCCATCGGCGGTGACGGGACGATACTAAGGGTCGAGCACATGACCCCCCGGGACATACCGATCCTCGGGATAAACATGGGCACCCTCGGGTTCCTCTCCGAGGTGGAGCCGAGCGAGACGTTCTTTGCAATAAACAAAGTCCTCGAGGGGGACTACCATATAGACGAGCGCATGAAGCTCCGCATCCACGTGGAGGGGGAGAGGTTCCCAGACGCCCTCAACGAGGTCGCCCTCCTCACGGGAATCCCCGGGAAGATAGTGCACATCAAGTACTACGTGGACAGCGGACTGGCCGACGAGATAAGGGCCGATGGTTTGATAATATCAACACCAACGGGCTCCACTGGTTATTCCATGTCAGCTGGAGGACCTTTTCTGGACCCGAGGCTCGACGCGGTTATCATAGCCCCCCTTGCCCCCATAGCCCTGAACGCGCGCCCCCTTGTCGTCCCCGGAACCTCGAGGGTTGACGTGAGGGTGCTCACCCAGGACAGACCATTCATTCTCTCCATAGACGGGCAGTTCTACAAGTCCCTTGAGCCGGATGTGGAGGTCGTGGTCAAAAAGTCCCCCAGAAAAACTAAGTTCATACGCTTCTCCCGGGAGATATACCCCAAGTACACGCTGAGAATAAAGAAGAAGTTTTAGAGGGGCTCGAATTCGTTGAGGAGAAGGCGGTAGTTCCTCGACCCTATGGCCTTCTCGTCAACGGCCACTATGAGGGAGGCGTTGAGCATAAGAAGGTGATCCTTGAGGTTGACCAGGAACTTGAAGACGCTCGGGAACTCGTTGTACATGAGTAGGTACTCTATGCAGTCTATCACGATAACAGAGCCGTCAAACTCCTTCGCGAACTGTATTGCCTTCTCCTGTATTACATGAAGCTTCGTTGGGGGAATTCCCGCGTCCGTGGCCTGTGTAATCCAGATGGTGGTGGCGAACTCGCCCGCGCCGCTGTAGAAGGTGGGTGAACGCGTGAATATCAGCGAGGGGGAATTCCTCTCCTTGAGAAGTGCCATTATCTCCGTAAGTTTCTCCTTTGAGCCGGAGACGATATAGGCTCCCGCCATTTCATGCTTGATCTGAGGGGAGGTAGGTTTAGGTACAGGGACGTAGGACTTCTCTAGGGCCTGTACGTAGGCTATCATGGTGTATACTATTCCAACGATTGAAACACCGTAGAGCAGTGTTATTGTCTCCCTAGTATATGGGAACTGATAGAAATCGGATATCAGGTCAAGAAGACGGCCCATGAACGCGAAAGATAGGAAGATTGAAGCCCGCTGTATGAATGGCCTCAACTCTGCGGTGTAACGGTTCCACCGCTTGAGGAAGAACCACCATATGTATCCCACGGCCACGAGAAGAATCGTGTCATAGATGGGTGCGTAGGGTGGCTCCATCACCAGGTTACCTCCATCTCGTCGGTGCGGAACTTCTGTTTCACTACTGTGTCCTCAACTTTAAACCTTACGCCGCCACGGTACATCCTAAGTCCTGTGTAGGCTATCATCGCACCGTTGTCCCGGCACAGATCGTACGGGGGCACGAAGAAAGTCACGCCGCGATCCTCCGTCATGATTTTGAGCATCTCGCGGAGGCGGTTGTTGGCAGCAACCCCTCCAACGAGAACCACCTCATCCTTTCCGGTGTGGGCGACGGCCCTTTCCGTGACCTCCACCAGAGCGGCGAAGGCAGTCTCCTGGAAGGAGTACGCCACATCCTCAATTCTGTATTTACCCGTGCGATACTTCCTGACCGCTTCGGTGAGCAGACCGGAGAAGCTAAGGTCCATCCCCTTGACAGCGTAGGGAAGCTCTATGTACCGCTCACCATTCAGGGCGAGCTTCTCTATCTTTGGGCCTCCCGGAAAGCCTATGCCGAGCTCCCTCGCGAAGGTGTCTATGGCGTTCCCTATTCCTATGTCAAGGGTCTCGCCGAAGACGCGGTATCTGCCCCCTTCCAGAGCCAGAACCTGCGTGTTTCCTCCGCTAACGTACAATCCCACGGGGTCTTTAACGCCGAACATCTTCGTTATCTCAACGTGGGCTATGCAGTGGTTCACACCCACTATTGGCTTGTTGTGTTTTATGGCGAGGGCCCTCGCAGCAGTGGCAACAACCCTGAGGGCGGGCCCGAGCCCCGGCCCCTGGGAGAAGGCTATAACATCAACGTCCTCCATGCTCACCCCGGCGATCTCAAGGGCCTTTTTCAGGAGAGGTTTTAAGAGTTTAGCGTGATGCTCTGCGGCCTCCTTCGGGTGAATTCCACCCTTCTCAGTAGTTAGGGTATCGAATACGTTGGCGAGAACCTTCTCTTCGGTAACAACGCCGATGCCAAGCGTGTGCGCGGTTCCTTCGATTCCCAGCGCTATCATGATAAACCCCTCCACCCCACGGTTTAAAACGTTAGTGGCGCTGGGATGAAGCTCCAGAAGGTTAAAATATTCCGGGAACGTAATGTATAGAGGGCAATTCTTAAATATCCCTTGCCCCAATAACACTCGCAGTGATATGTGGAGGGAGAAGTATGAAGTTCACAACACTCAAGATTAACCTTGACGAGGGGCGTGTGGAGAGCGAGGAATTCTCAAAAGAGGGGATATACGGCATAATTGACTACGCCCTCTACCTCCACGATGAGGTTCACAGAACTTACGAGCTTGATCCCTACGACCCGAAGAACGTCACCGTGTTCGGAAAGGGGCCCTTTGCAGGCTCAATTCTTCCCGGGGCGCACAGACTGATGTTCGTCTTCCGCTCCCCCCTCTGGGGAGGTGTTTTCCCTTCGGCGATGGGTGGTGCCGCCTACCAGTTCCAGAACGTGGGAGTGGACTTCGTTACCATCGAAGGGAAGGCGGAGAGGCCCGTTGTGCTAATACTCCGCAACGACGGCGAGAACCTGAGCGTTGAACTCCACGAGATAGAGCTCGAAAGGGTAATCGAAATATGGAGGGGTTACAAGGGCGAGGAAGGCGTCTATGCACTCACCCAGTACCTGATAGACCATCTCGGGAGCAAGTTCAAGGGAATGGAGTACAGGATTGCCGTGGTTGGTCCAGCCGCCCTTAACAGCAACTACGGCGCCATCTTCTCCCAGACGCTGAGGAAGGGCAAGCGCGTTGAGGGAAGCGAGGACTGGGCCGCCCGCGGCGGCTCCGGAAGCGTCCTCCTCAGGGCCCACAACGTCGTGGGGATAATGTTTGGAGGAAAGCCGAAGAAGAGGGCCTTCCCGGGCGAGGACATCTCATCCTTCAGAACCGCCAAGGGAATAGTGGAAGGCATCCACAAGAAGCCCTACAACGACGTCATAGCCGAGAAGACCGTCAAGTACAAGTACAACCCCAAGCTCAAGACCGGAGGAACCTTCGGCGGAAACTACCCGGCCGAGGGCGATTTTGTTCCGATCCTCAACTGGGGAATGCCCTACATCGAGAAGGAAGAGAGGATCAAAATCCACGAGAACATAATGAAGCTTTACTGGGAGCCCTTCAACAAGGAAGCGATAGAGACCAAGAACTGGACGAACTGCGGTGAGCCGTGCCCCGTCGTGTGTAAGAAGTACGCCAACGGCCACCACATCGAGTACGAGCCGAGGGAAGCCAACGGCCCGCTCAGCGGCGTTATAACCCTCCGCGCAAGCGACATAAGCGTCCCGGCCGTTGACGCGATGGGCTTCGACGCCATAGAGTTCGGCGGAACCGCGGCGTGGGTTCTTGAGCTCGTTCACCGCGGAATACTCAAGCCCGAGGAAGTCGGATTAAGCGATAAGCCCGACTTTACGAAGGATGCCCTCCTTGAGAAGCCAGTTGAGGCCAGCGAGAAGAACGCGAAGCTCGTCGCCGAGCTGGCCCACAGGGTTGCCTTCGGGGAGAGCGAGATAGCGAAGATCATCGGCCTCGGAAAGAGGAAGGCGAGCGAAATACTGGACGAGAAGTTCAAAGACCGCTTAAATTATGGGGAGAGCTTCAAGGACTACGGTGTCTTCACGCCGCTAGGTGACGACGGTGAGATAACGCCGACGATGTACTGGGCCATCGGGAACTACATCCCCTACCCGATTCAGGGAAGGTACTGGACGTTCTACCAGTTTGGGGTGTTCCTCGAGCCGGAGGAGCTCGCCCAGAAGAGCCTTGGAAGCGCCATCTGGGAGTTCTGGTACGACAACATCGGGTGGTGCCGCTTCCACCGCGGCTGGATGAAGCCGGTCCTCAAGGCCCTCTTCATGGAGGCCTACGGGGAGAGCTTCGACATGGAGGAGCACTCCAAGAAACAGCTGAGGAAGCTCATAAACTACGCAAAGAAGGCCGGATACATGCCCGTTTTCTGGGACAGCATGCGCGTCATTGACCTTCTGGCCAGGGGAAGTGAGGAGTTCGGGAACGAAAACTGGGCTGAGAGGTTCAAGAGGGACAAGGTCGGCACCGCCAAGGAGTACCTCAAGAGGGTTCTCAACGAGTACAGCTCCGCCCTCGGGGTTGACTGGACCCTCTGATTCTTCCATTTTATCATTAAAAAGAAGAGGGAGCTTATTTCTCCAGCAGAGCAAGCATGTCCAGAGCCAGGTAAGTCGCTATAGGGTCCCCTTGCTCCGGAAGTTCGCAGGGAGCGTAGGAGAAGAAGCCGTAGGGACATTTTCTTAGCTCAAGGGCCCTCAGTATCCTGTCCTTCTTGACGTCCCTTCCCGAGTTCTTCAGGGCAATCAAAGCGTACCTCGTCAGGGGGAAGAAAGGCCACATGCCATCGCTTCCCCTATAGGACTCTATGAACTCCCAGGTTCTGTCGTCTATGTTATCATACCCGAGCTCCTGAAGCGTAAGAACCGCGTAAAGGGTCACTTCAAACCTCAGGATTGAAACGTTGGTGATGCTCCCTCCGAACCCCCCATCATCGTCCTCAAGAGGAAGAACCCGGTGGAGAAGTTCCCCTTTCCAGCTCTCATTGAGCGGAATTCCAAGATCCTTCGCTGTCAAAAGGACATAGTACGTATCCTTGAGGAGGTAGGGGTTCGTGTAAATTCTGGAGAAGTTAAAACCCTCCACAAAATCCAGCACCTTTGGCTCAACTATTTTCCGTACTTCATCCCGTGGATAGCTTGTATCGAGGAGTGCAGTGTACTCTGCCCAAACCACGGGCGGTGAAGTCTCCTTATACAGCGAACCAAGGAGGTATTCCCTAACCTTTTCCTCGTTTGGAACGCTCCAGTTCATCATTTTCAATGTCTTAACTGAAAAAGCTGTGGTTAAAGGATCAGGCCCAATGAAGTCATGGATGTGGAGGAAACCACCAATTGGGCTCTCCAATGAGAGGACGTATCTGGCGGTATCGTTCCCCACATTACCACCGAGCCAGACCACCATATCCACCGCCCAATGCGTCGTTGAAAGCCTTTCCCTCCTCCCAGAGCCATCGGAATAGGAGCCATCCTCCATTTTGTACTCTGAAATCTCATTTAGCAGCTCCGCCCTTAAAGCGGGACCCTCAATCCCCTCCTCGTGAATGAACCTTGAAAGTGTCATGAGTCCATAGAACCAGCGCTCATCGGGGCTACGGGAAAGGTCATAGAAAGTGGCCATCGCCCGACGGTGCATTTCCTGGTAATTAGGAATCTCTGAGAGCCTTAAACCACTCTCCCGAAGAAGTTCACGGTACACCATGAAATCCCACAGAAATTCATCCCCCGATTCGGCACCGAGGGAAGACCACAACCGAAGGGCGTACTCCCTGGCAGAGGAAGGCTCAAGCATTGCAAGTGCCTCCACGCTTTCAAAGCTGGCATTGGAGCGTTTTACCTCGGCCCCCACTATGGCCCGAAACGTCCCTCTGTCCACGGGGCTTATGTTGAGCTCCCTGAATATTTTAAGAAGGTAATAAACACCGTTGAAGGCCTCGTAATCCCTTCTCCCGCTCCTTAGAATATCCTCCTCATATTTCCTTACGAACGTTATTGTCTTCTGATCCGGCTCCATTCCCATGGCTTTAAGGGCGGCAATTCCATGGTAGGTGGCGTAGATGGTTGGCACCAGCGTGAATGAAACATCCCCCCATCCCCCCGTTTCGGGGTCCTGTGCCATTGTAAGTCGTTTGGCGGTCTGTTCTTCCCATCCTTCGTCAATTATGGATTCACGAAAGTTCTGTCCGGACCTTGAGGTGGCCCATATTGCCGCCGCCAAAATAATAAAAACCACGAGAAGCGAGAGCCATCCCTTCCCCTCCATGGAATCACCTCAAAATACAGTGGAACTTATGCCTACAGATGTACTTGCACTTGGAGAGATTATGGTGCCCTTTTTAATTTCAAATTTTGCCAGAGCCGTAGAACCCACATGAAATATCTTCACTTTATTGTAGTCATATATTGTTAAGGTGCCAATGTACTCATCCGAGATAGTATCATAATTATAAACAACATCCTCACCAAAAGATCCACTTAATGTTATGTACGTACTCCCTCCCGAAACTCCAAGATTAATTGCCGGAACAAGAGAAATAGTGCCCCCCAAGCTCCAGCCACTTGTATACTGCTCTCCAGAGAATATGATAGTATTTAACAATTTAATGCTTCTGCAATTATACTGGTAAGTAGTGTATGGAGGATACATATAAACAAGAGTACTATATGCATAGTGGTATGCATCAACAGTTATACGCTCAACGGGATCATAATACCCTATACTAAAAACAGCAGACATTGCTGCTCCAGTAGCTAGTTTTACTTTCTTATCACTAGTAATTCTAAAGTATGTAGTTGCTGTATCATAGTCGGATTTTCTAAATGTCTTATACTCATAATCACTAACTTCAAGACCATAAGAATATTTATTCAAAACACGTCTAACCATCAAATTATTAAACTCTTCTAAGATTTCTCCTCTTCCAACGGATGGAGTCCGCCCAATTAATATCTCTCCGTTTTTTAACCTCAAAATAGGAACCGTGGCTCCCTTAATAGTTACAGTTTGTATCGAGGAATTCTTCGGCGAATCAAACTGGTTGAATGCACTTGCAGTAGTCAAAGTCGAGACAGTACTTAAGAGCAAAAACACCAAAAGAAGCTTACTAATAATATTCCCCTTTAAGATACAACAACCCACTATCTTTTTTATTGCACTATCCCCCATAGTATCACCTCGTGACTAAGTTATACAATATTATTTTATAAGTTTTTTTGGTATAATTAAGGTTTAGAGTACAAATAATGATAAAGTTTTTAAATTTAGTGCTTACAATCATTATTAATAAAACTAGAAACAAGAATTATATAAATGGAAATATACTCACTCTAGTTTCCACCACCTGTGAAATTGTATAATCTATCTAGTTCACGGCCAGAATCGTTCCCAAAATCTTAACAGCCAAACCCTTCAAACTAACACTCCTGCTCGCCTCAGAAGAAACTCAGAAAACTTCAAAAACATGGTCTCAATCTTCCTCCGGAAATCATACAAGTGCCTGTAAAACCTCCTTTCCCCAGATTATTAATCTGATTCTCTCGCTTCACCAGCGTGTAAACAAAACAGCAAACTTCAGGGATTCCTCTCAAGATCCCTACTAACATCCCCTTATACAATAAACCGAAAACAACCATCAAACTCTACAACAATCACTCCGAACTTTCCCCTGACAACCTCTACATCATGCTTATCCGCCGGATCAAAAGACAGCAAACCAAGTAACCGGAGTTTTTCGTGCCGGTTCAAGCGTTCTGTTAGTTTGTTGTACCTGAGTTTGGGGAACAGTTTCATTTCCTCGATTAAAATCTTGTAAGTGTGTTTGGTAGTCCTCCGGGCAATATTACCGAATGGTTTCAGAAGGTAATGCCCCGTTATCTTGACAGTATCTGATGGGAGCTAGTTATGAATTTATTCTCCACAAAAACGGAAAAAGAAGTGGAAATCATGAGTTCTGCTATTCCCTCTTCTTCGTGAGGTACTCGTGGATGGCCTTGGCGGCCTTCCTTCCGTCTCCCATGGCGAGGATAACCGTCGCCTCTCCCCTTATGGCGTCTCCACCCGCAAAAACCCCCGGGATGCTCGTCATGAGGTTCTCGTCAACGACTATCCTTCCGCGCTCGACCTTGAGGCCGGGGGTGTTGACGATGAGCCTGTTCGGGTGCTTTCCGATGGCTATGACGACCGTGTCCGCTTCGAGCGTAACGTACTCACCGGTTCCGACGATCCTCCTCTTGCCGTTGCCGTCGGTCTCCTCGAGGGCCCTCATCTTCTCGAACTTCACGGCCTTGACCTTGCCGTTCTCGTCGCCGATGAACTCAACCGGGTTGATGAAGTACTCGAACTTTATGCCCTCCTCCTTGGCGTGGTGAACCTCCTCGACCCTCGCGCTCACGTCCTCCGGGCCGCGGCGGTAGGCTATGGTAACCTCGGCGCCAAAGCGCCTCGCGCTCCTCGCGGCGTCCATGGCCGTGTTACCGGCACCGATTACAACCACCTTCTTTCCGACGTAGACGGGAGTGTCGTACTCTGGGAAGAGGTAGGCCTTCATGAGGTTGACCCTGGTGAGGAACTCGTTGGCGGTGTAGATTCCGTTGAGGTTGATTCCCGGGGCGTTGACGAGCCTCGGGGTTCCGGCACCGGAACCAATGAAGACCGCATCGTACTCCTCAAGGAGTTCCTCTATGGTCACGGTTCTCCCGACGATGTGGTCGGTGAGTATTTTAACGCCGAGCTTCCTGAGCTTATCAATCTCCTTCTCGACAATGCTCTTCGGCAGCCTGAACTCAGGAATGCCATACATGAGGACTCCACCGGCCTCGTGGAGGGCTTCGAAGATGGTGACGTCGTAGCCGAGCCTTGCGAGCTCTCCCGCAGCTGTGAGACCGGCCGGGCCCGCTCCAATGATTGCAACGCGCTTTCCCTTCTTCTCGATCTTTGGCATTATCTCGGAGAGGAGCTCCTCGTCTATGCCCCTCTCGCGCGCGTAGTCGGCCACAAACCTCTCCAGCTTGCCTATGTTTATCTTGTCGCCGACCTTGCCCATGACACAGTTCATCTCACACTGGTCCTCCTGCGGGCAGACACGGCCGGTTGTTGCTGGGAGTGAGTTGCAGGCCCATATGACGTTGAGAGCCTCCTTGACGGCCTTGTCCGGGTTGTCGCGGTACTCCACGAGCTTGCTTATGAAGCCGGGGATGTTTATGTGAACGGGACAGCCCTTGATACACGGCGCGTAGTTGTAGGGGCACTGAAGGCATCTTTCCGCCTCCTTGACGGCCAGCTCAAACGTGTAACCGAGATTGACCTCAAAGAAGTCCTTAACGCGCTCCTCCGCCGGCCTCTCCGGGGTGGGAACGCGCTCCTTGATAAGCTGCCTCCTCGGCATTACTGCTCACCTCCCTGAAGGGCCTTCATATAGTGCTCGAGGGCGAGCCTTTCCATGGGGGCGTAGAAGCCGCTCCTGTGTATCAGCTCATCCCAGTCAACTTTGTAGGCGTCGAAGCCCGGCCCGTCTATACAGGCGAACTTGACCTCACCGCCGATCATGACGCGGCACGCCCCGCACATTCCCGTGGCGTCAACCATGATCGGGTGAAGGTCGGCGTGCATGGGAATTCCAAACTTCTTAACGACGTTGAATATGGCCTTCTGGCCGCCGGCAGGGCCGACGGTTAGTACCATGTCGAAGTGCTCGTTCTCAAGGAGCTCTTTGACCTTCGCAACGGCCCTCCTGACGAGTTCCTGGGCGATCTCCTGCATTCCCCAGCCGGGCTGAAGGTCGAAGCCTTCAACGATGTGCCTCGAAACGGCCTCCTCGAACTCCTTCTTGAGGAGAACCATCGGGTTGGGGGAGACGTGGAGGGTTGTAACGTCGTTTCCAAAATCCTGCCAGGCTTTGGCTATGGGAAAGACCTCGACTATTCCCGTTATCATTCCTATGGCGAGGATTTTGCCGTACTTCTTCATTGGGGCGGGGTTTCCGAGCGGACCGGCGACGTTTAGAAGTTCGTCACCGGGTTTGAGTTCGTTGGCCATCCTCATGGTGGTCTTCCCGCGGATGAAGGTGACGAGGGTTATCCATCCCTCCTCCCTGTCCCACGTGATTGGGGTGAGGGGAATCCTCTCGCCGTTGGGGAATGCCCTGACTATGACGAACTGGCCCGGCTGGACCTTTTTGGCAACGTGAGGGGCGTGCACCTTATACCATACCTCGTTCATGGCGAGCTCCTTTTTATCGAGTATCTTGTAAGGCATGATGTACACCTCCGTACAGGGGTCCAAACATGGACATCTAAAGGTTTCAAACCTAGAGTACTTATAAATCTGTTGTTAACCTTTGGTTCAGAAGGGCGAAAAGCCTCCGCCTAAAAAGGGCATCAACCGAAAAAATTTCCAAAAAGGATACTAAAGAAAACGAATCAAAGGCGCCGGATAAACGTTATGTAACCCGTGTGAGCGAGCATCCGCGTGCTCGGTCTGAAGCAGTTTTTGCTCACTTCCTGCTCCCTCACAAGACACTCTACTGTCTTCGGCTTCCCGAAGTACTCCCTGTACTCGGTCAGGTGCTCATGAAAGCGCTGAACCTGGTTGGCGCATGGTGTGTACGCCACGAAGTATCCTCCCGGCTTGAGGGCCTCCACCGCGTGGGGAAGGACCCTCTCGGGCTGCGGAAGGTCGAGGACTATGTGGTCAACGCCCCTCTCCTCTATCCCCTCGTAGACATCGCCAAGCTTTATGGTAACCCTGTCGGAGAACCCCGCCCACTCGATGTTCCTCCTCGCTATGTTGGCGAAGTCCTCCCTGAGCTCATAACTAACTATTCTACCTTCAGGCCCCACTACGTTGGCCAGAAAGAGAGTTAAGGCCCCGCTTCCAACGCCCGCTTCCACTATGAAGTCGCCCGGCGAGATGCCGGCATAGGCTACTATCTGCGCCGCGTCCTTCGGATGAACCGTCTGGGGGCCGCGCTTCATCTTGGCTATGTAGTCCGCTATGTTGGGTTTTATGACTCTGAAAACCTCTCCCCTGTGGGTCTCAAGCCTCGTTCCGTACTCCCTGCCTATGAGCTCACCGAGGTTGAGTATCCCCAAATCCGTGTGGAACTCTCTATCGCTCACCGTAAGGAGGTAGCTCTTACCTCTCCTGTCAATCAGCAGAACTTTGTCCCCTTCTTTTATCATTTGAACCACCAATTAAGCCTTTTTTCAGGTTTATTGTCGAGCCCTCCTTGCCCCACACCTCGAGCACCCACGAGGAAAGCTCCTCCATGAGGGCCAGCGCACTCCCGTTCACGAGGTCAGTGTTGAGGAGGTACACCGAAGCCCAGTCCTCTATGGGGAGAGAGCTCCGTGTCACGAGGAGGGTCTGGAGGGCCTTCTCCTTGCCGAAGTATATGTACTCCGAGACGCCGAGGCTCACGAAGTAAAGCGGCTTATCCTGGGTGCGGAGGCTTTCCCTTATCGCCCCGTAGTAGCTGTCCAGGAAGGCCTCGCTGTCGTAGGTGAGAGGCACCTGAACGAGGATTTTTCCATAGCTTGCCTGTCCCGGTCCTATCTTTATAACGCTGATGTTCCTTATGCCCCTGAGCAGGGTTTTGTACTCGGACGCGGGGAGCTTCCTCACGTAGTTCCTGAACATTAAGTCCCCAACGCCGAAGAAGTCGTCCACCAGAACCATACCCTTTTGAAGTATCGCGGGCATGACCTGGCCCCAGAGAAGGTCCTCTATAGGGTATCCCCCAGGGTACTCTATGAGAAGGGAATCGCCACTCTTCATTTCCTCTCTCAAAAGCTCGGCAATTGACACCATGTCTCCCACCCTATAAACCTTGAACCTAAAGATTTTTTAGGTTTTTTATCGAGCTACCGGGGGTGAGAGAAATGAAAAAGTTTGTGGTATGGACGAACGAGCTCGATGCGAGATTGAGTAAGAAGTACGGCAGGATCGTTCCAAAAACACTCGCGGTGGACGCTCCATCCGCCGACGAGATAATACGGGTATGTAAAGAACTTGGGATAAACGTTGTTAGTGTGGAGAAAGAAAAGCGCAACCCACGCCTGAGCGGCCTCGATGAGAACCTTCGCACCAAGGGAATGCTCGTTCTCGAGAGCGAGGATGGAAAATCCGCTACCCTGAGAAAAATAGCCCAAAAGATACGGGAATTTAGAAAGGCAAAGCCCAAAAAGAGGAGGTAATCACTCCTCGACCTCAACCACTATGGCAGTGGTGGTGTCAATAACACCGTCTATGTTGTGAATATCGTGGAGTATCTTCCTGGTGAGCTCACCGAGGTCCGCTGCCTCAATGTGGACGATGGCATCGTAGGGGCCGGTAACCGCGTCGGCCTTGAGGACACCGGGTATGCTCTTTATCTCCTCAATAACACTTTCAACCTTGCCAATCTCAACCGTAAGCAAAACATAAGCTCTTACCATCGGCATCACCGGATACTGTTGTCAAATCTCTATTGCACCTCTTCCAATTTAAGGTTTTCGTAATCCCAAATCGAAGCGACCAGAGGTGAAAACACAACGGTTGGGGAAAAACCTATTTTGTGTTACAATGCGCTCGGGCCATGACTTTGAAGTGTCCGGATGGACATTAGTACACATTGATGAAATTGGATAAGGTAACATAACTTGGAGGATGCAGCACACATTAACCATAATACCGGCAGATTGGGCTTTATTTTGTGATACACTCTCGCAGAACATCGAAAGTTTTATTACTGCATTGCTATATAGAGTATGGTGCCCAATGTATTGGGAGGTGTATGAATGAAGAAGAATGTACTTGCCCTGTTGTTGATAGGCCTGATGGCCTTTGCCGTCGTGGCCAGCGGATGTATCGGTGGTGGGGGAGAAACCACTTCAACCAGCACGAGTAGCCCCGCGGAAACGTCCACCAGCCCGACTCAGACGGCGACGACTCCCGCCAAAGCGATCCACAAGAACGTGCTCTACGTGATAAACGACGACGCCATAGCAAGGATTAACCTCTTCCAGACCGGAACCGTTGATACCGTCGCCATTCCTCCCGAGAGGATCAACGATGTTAAAGGCCTGACCTTCCAGGGCTTCAATTCCGTTGTTAAAACCGATATTCTCCAGCCGATCCTGACTTTCATAGTCTTCAACACGTATAAAGAGCCCTTCAACAACCCGAAGGTTAGGGAGGCCCTCGCCTACGCAATCCCCTACGACCAGATAAGCCAGAACGTTTATTCCGGCAACCTCGAGAGGAACTGGGGTCCGATACCCAAGCCCTGGCCGGGCTACACGGAGTACGGCATAGTCAAGTACACCTACGACATGAACAAAGCCAAGCAGCTCCTCCAGGAGGCCGGAATAGACCCGACCCAGTACAAGATTGAGCTCATCTACAACTCAGGAAACTCAGCCCGTGAGAAGATTATGACCCTCCTCCAGAACGTCTGGAGCCAGCTCGGCTTCCAGGTTACCGTTTCGAGCTACGAGTGGCCGGTTTACCTCGGAAAGGTCAGCAAGGGCGACTTCGACGTTTACGTCGTTGGCTGGGTGCCCGATTACCTTGACTCCGACAACTGGGTTGGCCCGTTCCTCTACGGTGCCACCGAGTTCAAGGAGCTCAACATCAAGACAGACGCGAGCGAGAGCGACATAAGCTCAATGATGAGCGAGGCCCAGGTCATCGAGACGGAGAAGGGCGTTGTCGTCGTCGGCCCGAAGGGAAGCGGCGCGAGCGTTAGCCTCCCGAGCGGCAAGAAGGTCATAGCCATAAGCTACGTCGTTGACGAGGAGAACACCCCGACCATAGAGAGCCTCATGGAGGCCGGACAGGGATTCGGTGCCATCAACCCCGCATTCTTCAGGGATACAAACGTTGACGCCCTCGTTATAGCCGCGAGGAGGGCAACGGCCGCGGAGGTTAGGACCCAGCTCTTCGAGGCCCTCTACATCCTCGGCAACAAGTACGTGCCCGAGGTCATCCTCGGCCAGAACAGGCAGATGCGCGTCTACTGGGACTGGGTGAAGGGAAGGTACTACCACCCGACCTTCGCCGAGAGGTACGACCTCATATGGGAGGACCCGAAGGCCCCGAGCGTTGACGTCGGTATAAAGAACTACAAGAACGACCCGAACACCTACGTCATAGGCACCATCGGATGGCCCGAGAGCTTTGACCCGGCCTGGACGTACGAGACCTTCGGATGGGAGATATGGCACGAGATTGGTGATACACTCGTCACCTACTGGAAGGAGGAGACCGAGGAAGTCACCCCCGACCTCGCCGTTGCCTGGGCCCACAACGAGGACGGTACCGAGTGGTACTTCGTCATAAGGGGCGGCGTTAAGGCCTACGACCCGTGGAACGACAAGACCTACCCGATTGACGCCACCGATGTTGCCTTCACCTTCTGGCGCGTTAAGAGGCTCGGACACAGCGTCAGCTGGATGACCGACTTCATGGACCTCGAGAAGTCCCAGCCGCTCACAGAGGACGAGTTCAAGCAGGTTCTCTCAAGCGAGAAGCTCATCGCCGACTACAAAGGAAAGAGCGTCGAGGTCAAATCAATGGACGACCTCCTCAACCTCTTCGGCTACAGCGGCGAGACCGCTGGAGTCTACAAGCTCGTCCTTCCGGATCCATACGCTCCAATCCTCGGTGTCCTCGCCGACCCGTTCCTCTCCGTGGTTCCGGCCGAGTACCTCCTCGGAGACAAGTACGACGAGGCGATGGCAGCAGCCCAGAACGGCAAGAACCCGAGCGCCTGGGAGAACTACGTCCAGGAGGGCGAGGAGGACCCGACCCACCAGCTCATGCACAAGTACCCGGTTGGAACCGGCCCGTACTTCGTCAAGGACTACGAGGAGAACAGCTACATCGTCCTTGAACTCAACCCCTACTACTGGAACAAGGAGCTCTGGGAGAAGGAGTACGGCTACAAGCCGTGATTTTCCCTTATTTTTCTTTTGGATTTTCTCCCATTTTGGAAAACCATTCCCGGCTTGTGATGGCTTTCCCCGGCTTTGGATGAACAATAAGAGACATTCATGATAAAATTTTTATACGCGTGAAATATCAGTGCATTGGGGGGATGAAATTGGCGGACTTGAAGAAGTTTCTCATAAGAAGGATTCTGACCTTCCTGCCCACGCTGGTTGGGGTCACTCTGATTGTTTTCATAATAGCCTACGTGATTCCGGCTGACCCCGCGAGGGCATGGGCAGGTGGAGAGAAGGCATCCCAGGAAGCCATAGCGAAGATAATAGAGCGCTACCACCTCGACAAGCCATGGTACGACCAGTACTGGTTCCTCGTAACAGGGCTGGCCAAGAACACGCTCATAGACCCAAGAACCTCCAACCCCGTCATGGACGACATTGGGAAACGGTTCCCGAAGACGTTTGAGCTGGCGCTGGTGGCGTTCATATTCGTCATCCTCATAGGCGTCCCTCTGGGAATACTCTCGGCGCTCAAGAGGAACACGTGGATTGACACGGTCATAAGGTTCTTCGCACTCATAGGAGTCTCGACGCCGGTCTACTGGCTCGGCTACATACTCATATTCGTGTTCTTCGTCAAATGGAGGGTGATAAACCTAGCCGGCTTCCCGCCAAACCCGAGCCACGAGATAACGCACATACCCCTGATAGACTCCCTCATCACCGGAGAGTTCACGATATTCAAGCAGCACATAGCGAGGCTCTGGCTCCCCGGCTTTGTCCTGGGCTTCATGGGCTCGGGAGTTATAGCGAGGTTCGTCAGGAACTCCTTCCTTGAGGCCCTCAGCAGCGACTACATAGAGTTCCTCAAGGCCAAGGGCGTTCCAAAGCTCAGGGTCTACAGGCACGCGCTCAAGAACGCCCTCGTGCCCATCGTCACCGTCCTCGGACTCCAGTTCGGAGGACTCCTTGCGGGAGCTCCAATTACGGAGACCGTCTTCGGAATCCCGGGAATGGGACGCTACGCCCTCCAGGCAATCCAGAACCTCGACTTTCCGGCGGTTATAGCGATAACCTTCATCTTCGCCCTTGTCTACGTCACGGCCAACCTCGTGGTGGACATACTCTACGCGGTCATTGACCCGAGGGTGAGGTACTGAGGTGGTTGAAATGCAGGAGGAGTACAAAAAGGGAATCCTTGACAGGCTCGCCGATAAGCTCGTTTACGGTATCGGCTCGTTCATCAGCCTCTTCAGGAAGGACTGGAAGAAGAAGAACAAGTCCAAGATGGAAGAATGGCGTCTCATGCTCTACGCCCTCAACCGCTCGCCCCCGGGACTCATAGGCCTCTTCCTCGTGATACTCTTCGTGTTCTTTGGCATATTCGGCCCGAGGATGGCCCCATGGCCCTACAACTACTTCCCGTTCTTCGATAACAGTAGCGCCTACCTCGCCCAGCCCGGAACGACGGTCTACCTCGGCCCCCACAACACCAGCGCCACCTTCCACCTTGGAGCGGACCACTACGGTAGGGACCTCCTCAGCCTTCTGCTCGCGGGAGCGAGGACTTCATTCGTCATATCCATAATAGTCATAACCCTTGGGGTCCCCCTCGGAATCATCCTGGGGTTGATAGCCGGCTACTACGGAGGGAAGATCGACGAGCTAGTGATGCGCATAACCGACATGTTCCTTGCCTTCCCCGCGCTCATATTGGCCATAGCTCTCTCCGCCGTCCTGCCAAACAGACTTCAGGCGTTCATATCGAGCCACGCCCACCTACAGAGCTTCGTTCTGTGGCTGTTCGCCCTCGATGTGAGGGAGGCCGGAAACCTCGGAAGGCTCCTATCGGTGATACTCGCCATGATCATAGTCTGGTGGCCAGCTTATGCGAGGATAACGAGGGGTTCAACCCTAACGGAGAAGGAGAACCTCTACGTTGAGGCGGCGAGGGCGATAGGCCTGAGCTCGTGGACGATAATGTTCAGGCACATCCTTCCCAACATCGTTGGCCCCATCCTCGTCTACATCACCCTCGACTTCGGTGGCGTTATACTCATGGAGGCAGGTTTGAGCTTCCTCGGCCTTGGTGCCACCCCACCGATAGCGGACTGGGGTAGGATAGTTTACGACGGGGCCCAGTTCTTCCCGAGGGCGTGGTGGCTCATCGTGTACCCGGGTTTCGTGGTCATGCTCGTGGCCCTTGGATGGAACCTGCTCGGTGACACGCTCAGGGACATCCTCGACCCGAAGACGAGGAGGAGCATAGAGTTCAAGGTCAAGAAGGCCGAACAGATGGAGGAGGGTGAGAGCAATGCCTGAACCAATCCTTGAGGTTAGGGACCTCACCGTTCACTTCTACACCTACGCCGGAATAGTCAAGGCAATAGAGAAGGTCTCCTTCGACGTTTACAAGGGAGAGACCTTCGCCCTCGTTGGTGAAACCGGCTGTGGAAAGAGCGTGACTTCGAGGGCTTTAACCCAGCTCATAGAGAGCCCCGGAAGGATCGTGGGTGGAAAGGTCATCTACCACTCCGACAAAGGACCCATTGACCTGCTAAAGCTGAACGAGGAGGAGATAAGGAAGATAAGGGGCAAGGAGATAGCCTACATCTTCCAGGATCCCCATGCTTCACTCGACCCCCTCTACCGCGTTGGCCACCAGATAGCCGAGGCCATGGTGGTTCACGAGACGGTTAGGGACTGGAAGGAGGGGATAAAGAGGGCCCTCGACATACTCAAGCGCGTCCTCATTCCCGATCCCGAGAACAGGGTCAAGAACTACCCCCACGAGATGAGCGGGGGAATGAAGCAGCGCGTTGTGATAGGGACGGGCTTAGCCAACAACCCCAAGATACTCATAGCGGACGAACCCACCACCGCCCTTGACGTTACCGTTCAGGCGCAGATACTCGATCTCATGAACAGGCTCAAGAGGGACTACAACACCACCCTGATACTAATCACCCACAACATGGGTGTGGTAGCTGAGATGGCCGACAGGATAGCGGTGATGTACGCGGGCAAGATAGCGGAGATAGGGACAGCCGAGCAGATATTCAAGAACCCGCTCCACCCATACACGCAGGGACTCCTCAAGGCCGTGCCCAACCCCATGAAGAAGATAGAGCGCCTCGACGCCATCCCTGGAACAGTTCCCAACCTCATAACTCCCCCATCGGGATGCCGCTTCCACCCGAGGTGCCCCTTCGCAATGGAGAGGTGCAAGCAGGAAGTGCCGGAGCTTAAGGAGGTTGAACCGGGTCACTTCGTGGCCTGCCACCTGTACTGAGGTGATAGCATGAGCGAGCCCATACTCAAAGTTGAAAACCTCAAGAAGTACTTCCCGGTCAAGGGATTGTTCTTCACGAAGGGCTACGTCAAAGCCGTTGACGGAGTGAGCTTCGAAATAAGGAAGGGCGAAACCTTCGGTCTCGTGGGTGAGAGCGGCTGCGGTAAGACCACCACGGGAAGAACCCTCCTCCGCCTTATAGAGCCCACGGCAGGGAGGATAATCTTCGATGGAAAGGACGTCACCCAGCTCAAGGGGGACGAGATGAAGTGGTTCCGCAGAAGGGCCCAGATCATGTTCCAGGATCCCTACTCCTCCCTCAACCCGAGGCAGACCGTCTTTGAGGTCATCATGGAGCCCGTGCGCTTCCACGGAATCCACGTTGACGACCCGGAGGAGTTCGTGATAAGGCTCCTCGAGAGCGTTGGACTCAACGAGATGCACCTCTACCGCTATCCCCACGAGTTCTCGGGCGGCCAGAGGCAGCGTATAGCACTGGCGAGGCTTCTCGCTTTAAAGCCGGAGTTCATAGTGCTCGACGAACCGACCTCTGCCCTCGACGTTTCCGTTCAGGCCAACATCCTCAACACCCTCAAGGATCTCCAGAAGGAGTTCGGATTCACCTACCTCTTCATCAGCCACGACCTCGGTGTCGTCAAGTACATGAGCCACCGCATGGGAGTTATGTACCTCGGAAAGCTCGTCGAGGTCGGACCTGCAGAGAAGATATTCGAGAACCCGCTCCACCCATACACGAAGTTCCTACTGTCAGCCATACCCGTCCCTGACCCGGAGCTGGCCAGGGAGCTCAAGGAAAAGCGTATGAAGGTTGAGGGTGAGCCACCGAGCCCAATAAACCCACCCGCTGGCTGTCGCTTCCACCCGAGGTGCCCCTTCGCAATGGAACGCTGCAAAAAGGAGGAGCCCCCACTAATAGAGGTCGAGAAGGACCACTACGTTGCCTGCTGGCTCTACGCCAAATCCTAACCTCTCTTCTTTTCTCCAATTAGGGCCCTTCTAAAGCCCTCGTCCATTTTCAGAAGGGCTGAGTAAACGGCGTCTTTCTTCCCCTTTTCATCGAGGACTTCTCCTTTCTCAAGGTCAACGCTGATTCTGTAATGGGTGAGCCCCTTCACGGTTACCTTAACCTCTCCGAGGTCGGCCGCGGATTTAACGCCGAGAACCTTTTTCAGTATGGCCAGAGAAAGCATCGCCTCACGGCTTTTCTCGGCCAGCTCCTCGTCCTCCTTAACGTGCCTGAAGAAGCCCGTGGGGAGGCCCAGGAGACGCGAGAGGTTCCAGCGTCTCATGTGCCTCATCCTGTCATCAATGCGCTCTCCCGCTAACTTCGCCACCTCCATGTAGAGGGCCTTCAGAAAGTCCTCGAGTTCATCCTCCCCTAAAAGGGCCTCGAGCGAACCCGCGGGGAGGGACTCCGGAAAGTTCCTCTTCCGTATCAGCGTGCTTATCCTCTCAACCCGGGAGAGCCTCCTCGAAAAGTGAGCGTCAATCGCGTACTCCTCCCCGTTTACCTCGAACACCAAAAAAGGCACCTTCACCTCCATGCTCCCACCGTATCCAGATCGGGGAAAGAGCTAAAAAAGCTTGCTCCCGAGTTAGGTGAGTGAGAGGGCATGAAGGTTGAAGAGCTTCCGGTTGACGAGAGGATAATCAAACTCCTCCTTGAGAGGGGGATAGAGGAACTCTACCCTCCCCAGGCTGAAGCTTTAAAAAGCGGCGTCCTGGAGGGGGATAACCTTCTCCTCGCCATTCCAACGGCGAGCGGAAAGACCCTTGTGGCTGAAATCGTGATGCTCAACAGGCTCTTCCGGGAGGGCGGAAAGGCCGTCTATCTGGTTCCCCTGAAGGCGCTGGCGGAGGAGAAGTACCGTGAGTTCCGCGACTGGGAGCGTTTTGGCGTGAGGATAGGGGTAACCACCGGAGACTACGACTCTTCCGACGAGTGGCTCGGGAGGTACGACATAATAATCTCCACCTCCGAGAAGTTCGATTCTATTCTGAGGCACAGGGCGAGCTGGGTTAAAGATGTGGGCCTCGTTGTGGCGGACGAGGTGCACCTCATCGGCTCCTACAACAGGGGGGCCACGCTGGAGATGATTTTGAGCCACATGATCGGGAAGGCGCAGATTCTAGCTTTGAGCGCAACGGTTGGAAACGCCGCGGAACTGGCGAAGTGGCTCAACGCAAAGCTCGTGATGAGTGAGTGGCGGCCCGTAAAGCTCAGGAAAGGAATATTCCACATGGGGGAGCTCAAGTGGGAGGACGGGAGCGTTGAGCGCTTCTCCTCCGACTGGGATGGCCTCGTGGTTGATGCCGTTAGGAGGGGCAAGGGGGCCCTTGTATTCGTGAACACGCGGAGGAGCGCGGAGAGGGAAGCCGTCAGGCTCGGAAAGAAAATCGGAAAGCTCCTCACAAAGCCTGAGAAGCGGGCCCTCGAGAAGCTCGTCTCGGAGGTGGAGGACAACCCCACCAACAGGCGCGTCAAGGAGGCCCTCATCAACGGCGTCGCCTTCCACCACGCGGGGCTCCCTAGGGACGTCAGAACACTTATAGAGGACTCTTTCAGGGAGGGGACGATAAAAACGATTGTGGCGACGCCGACGCTCGCGGTTGGAGTGAATACCCCCGCCTTTCGCGTTGTAATCCGCGATACGAAGAGATACTCGAGTTTCGGGTGGACGGATATCCCCATCCTTGAGATACAGCAGATGCTGGGAAGGGCCGGAAGACCGAAGTACGATAGCGAAGGGGAGGCCATAATAGTGGCCAAGGCGAACGAGGACCCGGATGAGAAGTTCAAGCGCTACATCCTCGGAAAGCCGGAGAAGCTCTTCTCCATGCTCTCAAACGAGAGCTCCTTCAGAAGCCAGGTGCTCGCCCTCATCACCAACTTCGGAATAGGGGACTTCAGGGGTCTCACCGCCTTCCTGGAGAGGACGTTCTTCCACCACCAGCGCGGCGACCTCTACACCCTTTCGGAGAGGGCGAAGCGGATAATCCACTTCCTCTTTGAGAACGGCTTCATAGACCTAACCCTCGACGATTCCTTCGTTCCCATCCCCTTCGGTGTAAGGACGTCCCAGCTCTACCTCGACCCGCTCACGGCGAAGCGCTTCAAGGACGCTCTACCGCACCTCGAGGAGAACCCAAACCCCCTCGGCGTCTTCTACCTCCTCGCGAGTACGCCGGACATGAGTTCCTTCTACGCAAAGAAGAGCGAGATGGACGATCTGATTGACCTCGCCTACGAGATGGAGGAGCACCTGTACACGGATATACCCTACGAGGACTACGAGCTTCAAATCTTCCTAGGGAACCTCAAGACCGCCAAAGTTCTCCTCGACTGGATAAACGAGGTGAAGGACGAGCGCATCCTTGAGGAGTACAAAATAGACCCTGGAGACCTGTACCGCACGCTCGAACTGGCCGACTGGCTCCTCTACTCCCTCGTGGAGATATACAAGCTCTTCGAGCCAAAGGATAGAGTTCTCAACTTCCTCCAGGAGCTGAGGCTCAGGGTGAAGCACGGCGTCAGGGAGGAGCTCCTGCCGCTCGTGAAGCTTCCGATGGTGGGTAGAAAGAGGGCGAGGGCCCTTTACAATGCGGGCTTCAGAACCCCGGAGGAGATAGCCAAGGCGAAGCCAGCTCAGCTGCTCAAGGTCGAGGGGATAGGACCGGGGATACTCAAAGAGATATACAGGGCGCTGAACGTGGAAGTTGAGATCAGGGAGAAGCGCTCGAAGAAAACGCTCGACGCGTTTTTTAAATGAATGGTGCGGTGGCCGGGATTTGAACCCGGGTCAGCGGCTCGGGAGGCCGCGGTCCTAGACCAGACTAGACTACCACCGCCCCAGCATTCTATTATAGTACAAAGTGAGCTTAAAAGCTTTATGGGCTAAGCTTTTTAAGCGGAGGCCCCTAGTTGCGGGTGGGCTCAAGGTGATAATCTACGTCGTTGGAATGCCAGGCTCAGGGAAGGGGGAGGTCGTCAAGGTCTTCAGACGTCTCGGTGTTCCCCACGTTTCTATGGGAGACGTGGTGAGGGAGGAGGCGGAGAAAAGGGGCGTTCTCAAGACGCCAGAGGGAATGCGCAAGGTGAGCATACAGCTGCGCCAGGAGTTTGGGGAGAGCGCGGTAGCAAAGCTGTGCATCCCGAAAGTCAGGAAGCTCCTGGCGGAGCACGATACCGTTGTGGTTGACGGTGTGCGCTCCCTCGACGAGATAGGCACTTTTAGGGAAGCGTTTCCAGAGGAAAAGATGGTGGTCATAGCTGTCCATTCATCCCCACATAAGCGCTTCGAGAGGCTTCGCAGGAGGGGCAGGAGCGACGACCCCTCGACGTGGGGGGACTTCGAGGAGAGGGACTGGAAGGAGCTGCGCTTTGGACTCGGGAACGTCATAGCGCTCGCGGACTACATGCTGGTGAACGATGACGGCCTTGATGAGTACCGTATGAGGATTCTCCAGCTGGCAAAAAAATTGGGGGTTTTAGACCTACCCCAACATGGAATCAAGGAAGAGCATCACGTAGAAGCCGATGAAAAAGCCGAGAGTTATTAGCGTCTCGTTCTCCTCCTTTTTGTAAATCTCCGGTATCATCTCCTTGACGGTGACGTAGAGCATTGCCCCCCCAGCCATGCCAAGACCGTAGGGCAAAAGCCCGTGGAAGGTGCTGAAGAACACCGCCCCAAGGAGGGCCATGACCATCTCCGCGACGCCGCTTAAGACGCCCATGGCGATGGGTTGAAGGCGCTTCTTCTGGAGAACCGCGAGGGGGAGCGAGACCACCGTGCCCTCGGGGAAGTCCTGGATTCCTATGGCTATGGCCGTCACGAGCCCCGTGGGAATGTCGTAAACGATGGAGGTTCCAACGGCGAGCCCCTCCGGAAGGTTGTGGATTATCACGGCCAAAACGATGAGCCACACGACCCTTATCCTCTCCCTGAGTTCACTGGGCCCTTCGTAGCCCTTGACGAGGTGCTCGTGGGGGACGAGGTTGTCTATGGCGTATATCATGAGAACGCCCAGGGCGATGCCCACTCCCGCCGGAGTAAACGTCCCCGTGGACTCTATGGCCGGGAGTATCAGACTCGTGAAGCTCGCCACTATCATAACACCAGCCGCGAAGGAGAGGCTCACGTCAACGCTCCATTCGGGAAGGTTTCTCGCAAATATGGCCACGAGAGAACCCAAACTCGTCATAAGGGCCACGAAAATTCCCGCGTAGAAGACCACCAGCATTGTGCTTCCGCCCGATACCTCGAGAAGGTACCCGCTGAGTGAGGTTACGAAGTTTTCTAACATTATTCGGACACCCTAAAAAGTATGGGGCAATTATTTATAAGGATTTCGCGGAGTCTCCAAAAGGTGAGAAAAATGTTCGAGGAAGTCGAGGTTGAGGCTCACGTTCATCCAACCGAGGACGTCGAGAAGGTCAAGAGGGCGATGCTCGCTCTCGTCCCGGAGCTGGAGTTCGAGGCCTTCGAGCAGGGCGACGAGATGATCCTCGTGGGGAAAACGCGGAGCAAAAAGGCCCTCCAGAGGCTCTACGAGCTCTTCAGGGGGCAGGCCATACTGGACACGGCGAGGGCCATACTCGAGGAGGGGACCTTCGGCGAGGAGATAATATTCAAGGTCAACAAGCAGGTGGCCTTCGTTGGGAAGGTGAACTTCAACGAGGAATCGCCCCTCGGCCCGCTGACCATTATCATACGCTCGAAGGACCCTCACAGGCTCATAAAGTGGCTCGCGCCTAGGACGAAGAATGGAGTGCCCATAGAGTGAGGCCCGGGCCTCACATCTCCCTTCTGCCCACGAGAAAACTATATAAACGTAAAAGAAAACCCCAAATAGCTTCGGTAAAGGGCATTAATGGACATGAACGGAAGGTGGTTAAGATGAATCTGAACCCGCTGTTTTACCCCAAGAGCGTGGCCGTGATCGGAGCCTCCAACAAGGAGGGCAAAATCGGAAACGCCATAATGAAGAACCTCATAAACTTCGGTTTTAAGGGCAGGATATACCCCGTGAACGTTAAGGAGAAGGAAGTGCTCGGATTAAAGGCCTACCCCAGCGTCTCGGCCATCCCCGATGAGGTTGATGTTGCCGTCATAGCCATCCCCGGGAAGTTCGTTCCTGATGTGATTGACGAGTGCGGCGAGAAGGGAGTTAAAGCTGCCGTGGTAATCTCCGCCGGCTTCAAGGAGGCCGGAAGGGTTGAGCTCGAGGAGGAGCTCGTTAAGAGGGCTAAAAAGTGGGGTATAAGACTCGTCGGCCCGAACTGCCTCGGCGTCACCAACCTTGAGAACGGC